>JAJUJA010000047.1 GCA_029267355.1 Elusimicrobiota bacterium
CCCGGCATAACCAGTCTGCTGCCGGCGTCTATAGTCTTGCCGGCTTTTATTTTCAGTTTGGAAGAAGGAGAAAGTTTTTTTATTCTGTCTTCTTCTATCAAAATTGAATATCCCTTAAGCAGTTTTCCGTTTTTGCCGCCGGTCCAGACATTTGCGTTCTTTATAAGGATAGTTTTCTTCATAATGGCCTCTTTCAGTATTCTCTATGAGATATTTTACAAAGATTTAAGCTTTTGAAATGTCTGATATACTTTTTTAAGCATTTACCAGGCGGGAAATTCAGCCGCGGATTCGGCTTGAAAATGAATTTAACTTATAAACTTAAAAATGTAAAATGTTATATGCCGTGACAAAGCGTGCCGTTTATGGCGCCGCATATGAAATTTTGGAGAAAATATATGAAAGAAAACATTTTTCTATCTGATGCACAATTAAAATCCGAAGCCGAAAGATGCCTTTACTGCAAGGAAAAGCCCTGCAAGCAGGCCTGCCCAGTGGATTGCTCCCCTGCCGATTTCATAATGGCGGTTAAAAAAGGAGAAAAAAGCGATTTCAAAAAAGCGGCAAAGATAATAATGGGGTCAAATCCGCTAGGCGGCGTTTGCGGAGCTGTTTGCCCGGACTGGTTTTGCGTCAAGGCCTGCTCAAGACAGCTTTTTGACAATCCCATACAGATACCGGCTGTTCAGGCAACAATAGTACAGAAGGCCAAGGATTTGAAAGTTATGCCGGAATTCAAGAAAGCAGGTCCGAACGGCAAAAAAATCGCGGTTATAGGCGCCGGAGCGGCCGGGCTCAGCGCGGCAGGCGCCTTGGCCCAGATGGGATACAGAGTTGATGTTTTTGACAAGGATGGCGAAAAGGGCGGGGTGGCCAATCTTATACCTGATGAAAGATTGCCGAAAAAGGTTTTGAAAAGCGACATAGAATTTATCAAGAAGCTGGGTGATATAAGATTTGTCAAAAAGGAGATAAAAGACCCCGAAACTCTTTTGGGAACATACGATTCCGTTATAATAGCCGCCGGCGTTTATGAGCAGATTAAACTCAATATAAAAAACGAGAATAAAGGCATAGAAGGCCTTGATTTCCTGAGAAACTTGAAAAAACTCAATCTTAAAGGGAAAAAAATCGCCGTAATAGGCGGCGGAGCTGTGGCCGCTGACTGCGCTATGGAAGCGCTAAGTAATGGCGCGGCCAAGGCGGAGATATTTACGAGAAAAAATATAGGCGATATACAGCTGCCCAAGAAGGAATTGCAGGATATACTTTATCGCGGCATAAACATAAACGCCAGAAGCAGAATAACCGAAATATGCCTTAAAAACGGCAAGGTGTCAGGCATAAAGATAGTGCGCCTTGACGAAAATTCAAAGGATATAAAAGGGACTGAACAGTTAAGAAGCGATTTTGATATGGTTGTGCTGGCCATAAAAAATATTCCGGTCTTTGAGAAAAAAGACATTCCGGGACTTTTTTATGCCGGCGATGTGAGAAACGGCGCTTCCACAGTGGTGGAATGCGCGGCCAGCGGTAAAAATGCGGCTCTTGAAGCCGACGCTTTTATCAAAGGAGAGAAACTGAAAATAGAAAACAATGTAAAAAGCCGCCATATTCTCAAAGGCAGGGATATGCTGCCTGTTTCTCTTGAAACTGAATTTTTCGGCATAAAAATGTCATCTCCCTTTCTGATCTCTGCAGCGCCGCATTCAGACGGCTATGAGCAGGTAAAAAAAGCCTATGAAGCCGGCTGGCCCGGAGTTATAATGAAAACCGCTTTTGACGGCGTGCCCATACATATACCCGGCGAGTATATGTTCAAGTTTGACGATTCAACTTATGGAAACAGCGACAATGTTTCCGGCCATCCTCTCGACAGGGTTTGCGAAGAAATAAAAAGACTCAGAGCGGAATTCCCAGACAGACTTACAGGCGCTTCAACCGGCGGTCCCGTTACTGGAAATGATGAATTTGACAAAAAAGGCTGGCAAAGCAATACTCTCAAGCTTGAAAAAGCAGGGGCTATGCTGATTGAATACAGCCTTTCCTGCCCTCAAGGCGGCGACGGCACAAAGGGTGATATAGTATCTCAAGACCCTGAACTTTCAGCCAAGATAATAGACTGGGTTATGCAGGTTTCAAATCCGGATATACCAAAGCTTTTTAAGCTTACCGGCGCTGTTACCTCAATATACCAGATAGTTGAGGCCATTAAAAAAGTTTATGACAGATATCCGCATAAAAAGGCTGGCATAACTCTGGCCAATTCTTTCCCGGCCTTGGCCTTCAGGAAAAGTTCAGACCCGGCTAAAAAATGGGAGGAAGGCGTAGTTATAGGCATGAGCGGCGAGGGCGTGGCGCCTATAAGCAATCTGACAATTTCCAAGGCCTCAAAAATAGACATAGTCATTTCCGGCAATGGCGGGCCTATGGACTATAAAGAGGCGGCCCATTTTCTGGCCATGGGCGCAAGCACTGTGCAATTCTGCACCGTGGTTATGAAATACGGTTACGGCATTATAGACGAGCTTAATTGGGGCTTAAGCCATATGCTTGAGCAAAAGGGTTTAAAGTCAGTTAGAGAGCTTATAGGCATAGCCAAGCCCGGCATAGTTACCGGTTTTATGGAACTTTCTGCCGAGAAAAAAATTCCGCAGGTAGATAAAGCACTTTGCGCTCATTGCGGAAATTGCGCCTATTGCGGCTATCTGGCGGTTTCAATGGATTCAAAAGGTTTGCCTCATTTTGATCCTTCAAAATGCATAGGCTGTTCCATTTGCGCCCAAAAGTGTTTTGCCGGCGCTTTGACAATGAGAAAGAGAACAAAGGCCGAAGCCGAAGCGCTTAAAGAATAGAATTTGCGGACACCTTGGAGGAGAGATGAATAAATCGCTTTTGATAAAGAACATATCCTATCTGCTGACCATGGATTCAGCAGGCCGGGAACTGAAAGATTGCGACATATACATAGAAGGACCAGAAATAAAGAAGATAGGCAAAAACCTCAAAGTCAAAGCCAAAAGAACGATAAATGCCGAAAACTGCGTAGTTATTCCAGGCATGGTGAATACTCATCATCATCTTTATCAAACTCTTACGAGAAATCTTCCCGCAGTTCAGGATGCCAAGCTTTTTGACTGGCTCATTTATCTCTATGACATATGGAAGCATGTTGACGAAGAGGCAATAAGGATAAGCGCTCAAGTCGGCCTTGGCGAGCTTTTGCTGACCGGCTGCACCTGCAGTTCGGACCATTTATACCTTTTTCCGCGCAAGGGCAGCGAAAATTTTATAGATGCCGAGATAGAGGCTGCCAGAGAGCTTGGAATAAGATTTACGGCCACCCGCGGCTCAATGTCAAGAGGCAGGTCAAAGGGCGGACTGCCGCCGGACGAGGTGGTTCAAAAAGAAGATTTCATATTGAAAGATTGTGAGAGACTGGTCAATAAATACCATGACAGAAAGAAATTTGCCATGACAAATGTCGCCATGGCGCCATGTTCGCCTTTCTCCGTTACCACAGAGCTTTTGAAGCTTACGGCCGAGATGGCTGAAAAATGGGATGTCAGAATGCATACTCATCTGGCCGAGACTTCAGATGAAGACGATTACTGCAAAAAGGTTTATAAAATGCGCCCGCTTGAATATATGGAAAGCGTGGGCTGGCTTAAGAACGGCAGAAGCTGGTTTGCTCACAGCGTTTTCATAAATGAAAAAGAGGCGGAAAAAATGGGCAAAACAAAAACCGGCGTTGCGCATTGTCCATGTTCCAATTTAAGGCTCGGCTCAGGCATAGCGCCGATAAGGATGTTTCTGGACAAGGGCGTTCCTGTCGGGCTAGGCGTGGACGGTTCAGCTTCAAACGATTCTTCAAACATGCTTTCAGAAGCCAGGCAGGCCATGCTTGTTTCAAGGGTTAAAGCCGGCGTTTCCTCCATGCCGGCCAGAGAGGCCTTCAGACTTGCCACAAAAGGCGGCGCCGAGGTTTTGGGCAGAAATGATATAGGTTCAATAGAAACCGGCAAGGCCGCCGATATAGCCGTTTTTGACATAAATAAGCTTGATTATGCCGGCTCAATATCCGACCCCATTGCCTCTCTTTTATTCTGCGGCGCTTCTCAAAGGACAAAATACACAATTGTCAACGGAGAAGTGCTGGTTGAGGACGGGCGCCTTGCAAGAATTGACGAATTGAAGCTCAAAGAGAAGGCCGATAAGGCTGCTTCAAAACTTTATTCAAAAGCCGGTCTGAAGTAAATGATTTCCGCTGTAATACTGGCCGCCGGCAATTCTTCCAGAATGGGCAGTCCCAAGGCTGCGCTTAAAATAGGCGGCAGAACATTTATTGAAATCATAATTTCAAATCTCAGAAAAGCCGGAATAGACAGGATATCAGTCGTTTTAGGCAAAGACAGAGATATTGTGCTGGAAAAATGGCGTCCTAATGGCGAAAAGCTCGTCTTTAATGACAGGCCGGAGCTGGGGCAAATACACTCATTGAGACTGGCCCTTGAAAACGGCATCAATGATTCCTTTATGGTATGTCTTGCGGATCAGCCGCTGATAAAGCCTGAGACCTATGAAATGATAAAGGATTTTGCGCTGAAAAATCCGGATTCGCTGATAATTCCAAAATTTTTCAAAGAGTTTTCTCCGTCTGAGAAAAGGTATAAAAGAGGCCATCCTATAGTGATTGCGAAAATTTACAAAGAGCTTTGCTTTCAGGGTCCGATCGACAAGGGGCTTCACTGGGTGACACATCATGAAAGCGTAAATGTCAAAGAGCTTGAGGTTGCAGACCCCGGCATATTGAAAGATTTTGACACTCCCGAAGATTATCAAAATCTTTTCAGCGGCTCAAACCTTTAATTCTTCCCCGGTTCTTATTTGCAAAATTGTCATTTTTAAGACGGCCGTCCAAAAAATGAAAAAAAGAAAAATGGCGGAATACTGATGTTTTTTTGCCAGAAGGTCCTGAAAGATATATAATGAAAATTAGAGGAGTTTTGAAAAAATATGATGCTCATCGTTGCGGCTCTGGCGATTTTTCTGCTTTCCTCTTTTTTCAGTTTAGTTTTAAGTTCAGGTTACGGAAAATCAAACAGCTTCAATTCCGCCATGTCCATTCTCGGCGCTTTTACCGGTTTGACCGGCGCCGCCTGCGGGATATGGAGCGGCGGGAAATTCCTGCCTTTAACCCATAAATTTTGGGCGCATTACCTGTATCTTGACTATCTGTCCCATTTTTTTCTTTTTGTGGTATTTTTAACCATATTATTTGTTTCCGTTTACAGCATTGACTATTTGAAGCCGTACCGGGAGAAAAAATCTCTTTCATTTTTCTGGTTCAACTTTCACATGCTTTCTTTTTCAATGTGCGCGGTGCTGCTTTCAAAAAATGCGGCCCTGTTTATTCTTTTCTGGGAATTAATGGCTTTTTCTTCTTATTTTCTCGTTATGACAGATCATAAGGCCGGACATGTAAGGCATGCCGGCTTCATATATCTGTGCGCCAATGGCATCGGGGCTTTGTTTTTGATTGCCGCTTTTTCATTTATATCAGATTCTTCATATAGTTTCGTCCAGACTTTTTCACATTCTTCTCTCGCTTTTTTTCTCGCTCTGGCAGGTTTCGGGCTTAAAGCGGGATTTATTCCTCTGCATGTATGGCTTCCTGAAGCGCATCCGGCAGCGCCGGGCAATGTCTCGGCGCTTATGAGCGCGGCGATGATAAAAATGGGGATATACGGCATTTTCAGGGCGCTGTCTATTCTTTCGCCCTGGCACAGTTCATGGGGCTGGACAATGCTGGCTATCGGAGGCCTTTCCGCCTTGCTGGGCCTTATAATGTCTCTGGGCCAGAAGGAAATAAAAAAAGTGCTTGCCTATTCAAGCGTGGAGAATATAGGAATAATAATGATAGGGCTGGGACTGGCCGTTTTGCTTTTTTCTCTGAAATTGAATGAACTCTCAATGGCCGCTTTTTGCGCAGTTTTATTCCATGTGTTCAATCATTCCCTTTTCAAATCGCTTCTGTTTATGGGCGCCGGCTCGGTTCTGCATGCGGCGCATAGCGGCAAAATGGATGAACTCGGCGGCCTGGCCGGAAAGATGCCCGTTTCCGCTTCAGCATTCCTCATCGGAAGCGCTGCCGCGGCCGGCTTGCCTTTTTTAAACGGTTTTGCCGGCGAATTTGTGATTTACTATGCAGCGTTTTCTTCGCTTCAATATGCCGAAACTTCATTCTCTATTTTTGCGATTTTATTTCTTTCATTGGCAGGGGCTCTCGGCGCTGCGTCTTTCTCAAAGATGTTTTCCGCAGTTTTTCAGGGACGCCCGAAAATGAAAACAGACAGGAAAATAGAAGACCCGGGATTTTATATGAAATCGGCGATGATTTTTTTAAGTTCATCCTGCTTGTTTGCAGGTTTGCTGCCTTACTTTTCATTCAATTTCCTTTTTTCAGGCTTCAATCAGGGTTTTTCAGAAAGCCGAACTATGCTTGATTTGTCAAAGATACTGCTTTTAATGTCCGTCGTGTACGCTTTTTCAGTCTTTCTATTCATAATACTTTACATTGCAAGGAAAAGGATTTTTTCAAAGGCTTTAGTGAGTCATTCGGTTACATGGGATTGCGGTTATTCCAGTGAAGTTCCAAGAGCGCAGTATACAGGGTCATCTTTTTCACAGCTTTTGACCGATTTTTTCGGTAAAGTGGCAGGCAGGCCGGGAGCTTGCCGCAGCGTAAATGGATATTTCCCTTCTAATTTCTCCTACGCCGCTTCTTCCCGCGCTTTTTTTTATGAAACTTTGTATCTGCCTGCAGCCGAGAAAATAAAAGCGGCGGCTTTAAGATTTTCTTTTATACAAAGCGGAAATCTCAGATTGTATGTTTTTTATATATTTATCGCTCTTGCGGCTCTGATAATATGGAAAATTTAAGAATACTTTTTCAGATACTCGCGATGCTGGCCCTCTCGCCGCTTCTTTTCGGCATTATAAACAAGGTTAAAGCCGTGTTTGCCGGCAGGCAGGGAAGAAGCGTTTTCAAGCTTTACTATGACATTTACAAGCTGCTCAACAGGGGCGCTGTTTATTCAAATTCCGTAACCGCGCTGTTTAAAATCGCTCCTGTCGCGATTTTGTCGCTCACTATTACCGCTGCTTTGATAGTTCCTTTCGGGGGGCAAAAGGGAGTTATAAGCTTTCCGGGGGATTTTATTTTTTTCTCCTATATCCTGGCAATGTCGCGTTTTGTGCTTATACTTTCAGCCATGGATACTGCCTCATCCTTTGAGGGTATGGGCGCTTCAAGAGAGGCGCAATTCGCTGTTTTTTCCGAACCGGTTTTTTTTATGGCTATGATAACCCTTTCCAAAATAACCGGCCAGATTTCAATATATGGAATTTTTTCCAGACTGAATCCGTCCCTTTGGGTCGTAAATGCGCCGGTGCTCACGCTGCTGGTGTTTTCCCTTTTTATTCTTATGCTGTGTGAGGCGGCGAGAGTCCCTTTTGACGACCCGGAAACTCATCTTGAGCTCACCATGATACATGAAGTTATGATTCTGGATAATTCCGGCCCGGATCTGGCTTATATCCTGTACGCTTCCTCCATTAAGATGTGGATATTTGCCTCCTTTATTTCCTCCATAATACTGCCCAGGCACAGCGATATTTTCTGGTCGGATTGCCTATTTTATCTGGCAGGCATATTTTTGTCGGCTGTCGCCGTAGCTGTAACGGAGTCCGTCATGGCAAGGCTCAGACTTTTGCGCGTGCCGCATTTTCTGATGGCGGCTTTTTCGGTTTCGGTTATGGCTTTTGTTTTTCAGAGTTTTAAGGGATAAATATGGAAATAATATCTCAATTCATAGTTTTGGCTGTTATCTTCTGCAATTTCTTTCTTTTGTATTCTTACTCTCCGTCCGAACTTGTCAAATTCACCGCCATACAGGGAGTTTTGACGGCGGCTCTTCCTCTTTTGTCTTCAAGCGAATTTGAGTATCAGGCTTCGGCTTTTGCAATTTGCGTCATATTCTTAAAAGGTTTTTTCTTTCCTCTTGTTCTAAACAGGATAATAAAAAAGAATGTTCAATATTCAAACGGGAAACCTCATTATTCAGGCGCAATTTCTGCCCTGCTTTATCTGTCAGTTTTCTTCCTTTCGGTCTGGCTTTCGGCGAGACTTGCTTTTGAAACCAAGGCTCTTGCCTGGATAATACCGGCCTCATTTATGACAATATTCTCAGGGCTGCTTTTGATAATACTGAGGTCCCAGACAGTTTCGCAGATCGCCGGCTATATGGTGCTTGAAAACGGGATTTACTGTTTTGGTTCGGCGGTTTTTGTCAATCAGCCGCTTATGGTTGAGGCGGCCATTCTGCTTGATATTTTTGTTGCGGTTTTCGTTATGGGGATGGCTGTTTTTCATATAGAAAGAGAATTTGACGATATAGACAGCGAGAAATTAAGCGAGTTAAAGGAAGTATAGCCGAGGAAAGTAAAAATATGATTTTTTTTATCAACTCAATAGCAGCGTACTCTTCAGCTCTGTTTAGGGAACTGTCTCTGATACTGACAATTATGCCTGCGTTCCTTGGCCTTATTTCCTTTTTTCTTTCTTCAAATTCCCAGAGAAAAAGAGTGCTTTTGACCGGCTCTTTCTTTCATTTTTTGATAACGCTGCTTATCCTTTCTTCCATTTTTTACAGCGGCGGCCTGGACGGCGGGCAAAAAACGTCCCTGCTTATAGAATCTTTCTCAGGAAACGCCGAAAATGCCGTTTTCCTTTTTATAGTTTCAGTTCTTTTTTGCGGGGCATCATGGTACGGCTACTGGTATCTCAAACTTGAAGAGAAAACCCAGAGGGAGGATGAGGAGGGTTTTATCCTCAACGATGAGCCGGAGGCCGTCTTTGTGGCCTTTATGCTGCTGTTTCTTTCATCAATGACTCTCGTTTGTTTTTCAGCTCATATGGGTTTGCTGTGGGCTTCAATTGAGGCCACTACTCTTTTTTCAGCGCCGCTTATCTATTTTCACAGAAGCAGAAGATCTCTTGAGGCCACATGGAAATATCTCGTCGTTTGTTCTGTCGGAATAGCCATAGCCCTGCTTGGAACCTTCTTTCTTTCTCTGGCTTCGCACAAAAGCGGCGGCTCTTTATACCTGAAGGATTTACTCTCCTGCTCAATGTATGACCTTTTATGGATAAAACTTTCTTTCATATTCCTTTTTGTCGGATACGGCACGAAAATGGGACTTGCTCCTCTTCATACCTGGCTTCCGGACGCCCACAGCGAGGCGCCGTCCGTCGTCTCCGCTCTTTTGTCTGGAGCTTTGCTCAACTGCGCTTTTCTGGGAATCTGGAAAACGAATGAGATAGCGGTAAGGGCCGGCATAGGAGATTTTTCTTCATCAATTCTAACAGCTTTCGGAATGCTTACGATATTTGTTTCAGCGGTTTTCATTTTAAACCAATCTGAATACAAAAGGGCTCTGGCGTATTCCAGCGTGGAAAATATGGGGGTGATGTCGCTGCTTCTCGGATTTGCTTCAAGAGGCGATAACGGCATTTACAAACTGATCTTTTTGAATGCTCTGGGTCATTCCTTCATAAAATCAGCCATGTTTTTTACAGCCGGCATGATACTTATGTACTATAAGACCAAGAAATTTTTCCAGGTTTCAAATATGGCCGAAAGGTCTCCTTTTGCGGCATCCTTGTGGTTTGCAGGTTTCATTCTTCTTGCAGGGGCTCCGCCTTCTCCGCTTTTTTTCCCGAAATTTTTCATACTGAAATTTTCTTTTATGTCGGGGAGCTATTTTTCCGCTTTCCTGCTCATCTTTCTTTTTTCTCTCATATTTGCCGGTTTTGCGAGAATTTTTGTCAGTATGGTTTTTTCTCAGAATGCAGAGGATGAACGTATAAGGGAGGAGAAACTGATTCTCGCTCCGTCATGGATATTTTTTGCGGCCGCCTCGCTTTTGTTCTTCGCTTTCTTTTATTTTTCAAGAGGTGCATAAATGCAGGATTTCATATGCGGATCTTTAAACGGGCAGGAAATTCTCTCAAAGGAAAATTTCCTTAAAGCCCTTTCCCGGGAGCTTTCAACCGGCGCCGGGATATGCTCTTATTTCGGCAAAAAAGAAAGTGACGGTGTTGCGCTCTTTGCCTTCATAATGAGAAAGTCCGGCGAGATAAAAAGCCTTTTTTGCCGGCCATGCGGAATAATGCCGTCTTTGACCGCCTTTTATCCGCAGCTGCATCTTTTTGAGAGAGAAATCCATGAAAATACCGGATTGATGTTCGAGGGGCATCCTGTTTTAAATCCTGTCAGATATAAAAAATCCGCCGTAGCCGCTTCAGGAGCTTTTTTCAGGGTGGAAGGGGAGGAAGTTCATGAGGTTGCCGTAGGGCCGGTTCACGCCGGGGTAATAGAGCCGGGCCATTTCAGATTCCAGTGCTTTGGAGAAAATGTCTTTAATCTTCAAATAGAGCTTGGCTATCAGCACAGAGGAATTGAAGAGGCTTTGAAAGGCGGGCCTGACGGAAAGACAATAAAGTTTATGGAAACCGCGGCCGGAGATACGACCATAGGACATGCCTGGACCTGCGCCAAGGTTTTTGAGGCCCTTGCCGGCATAAGTATAACGCCAAGAGCGGCGGTTTTGAGAGGAATTGCTCTTGAGCTTGAACGTATGGCAAATCATATCGGAGACCTCGGCGCTCTAAGCGGAGATGTCGCATATATGCCTGCGGCGGCCTTTTGCGGCCGTATAAGAGGTGAAGTCCTGAATTTGACCGCTTTGATTTGCGGCAGCAGATTCGGAAGGAATTTCATAATTCCTGGCGGAGCCGCTTTTGATATTGATAAAGAGCTTGGAGAAGAAATTTCTCATAAGCTTGACCTTGCTTTTAATGATGCGGTTTCGGCCATTTCGCTTTTATGGGAAAGAAAAACGGTGATGGACAGGTTTGTAAATACCGGGAAGGTAAGTTTTGACGATGCGCTGAAGCTGCGCCTTGTCGGGCCTGCGGCGAGAGCCAGCGGAGTTAATTTTGATATCCGCGCTATTTACAAAAATCCGCCCTATGAGGATTTTGAGCTTGAACCTCTGACGCTTGAAGGCGATGTCTTTGCCAGAGCTTATATAAGGTTCATGGAGATAAAAAAGTCCTATAAATTGTTAAAAAAATGGCTTTCTTTTATGCCGGAAGGGGAAATTTTTTCTCAAGCCCCTCA
>JAJUJA010000094.1 GCA_029267355.1 Elusimicrobiota bacterium
AGACTATCTGAAAACGCAAAAAGGGCGGGCCTGCCAGCCAAAGTCCTTTTTTTCCCCATACCCCCCAAATTTTACATAAGCGGAAAATTTGAAGGCAACCTGATAACCGCAGTAAGTGAAAGAAAGAAACTGCTTTTAAAAGCCGGCGCTGATTTGGCGGAAGAGCTGATTTTTGACGAAAAAATAAGAAATATGCCGGCCGATGACTTTTTTCAAAAATTCGTGGTAGAAAGACATAAGGCGGCTGTGCTGGCTGTCGGTCCCGATTTTGCTCTCGGCAAAGACAGGGCCGGAAATATATCTTTTCTCTCGGAAAAATGCCTTAAGTCAGGAATAGAATTTTTTCACGCCGGGACCGTTAAAAAGGACGGACATAAGATTTCTTCCACTCTCATAAGGAATTTATTAAAAAACGGAGAAATGGAAAAAGCGGCGGAATGCCTTGCCAGGCCTTATTCAATCGCAGGCAGAGTTATAAGAGGGGCAGGCATCGGCAGAAAAATAGGCTTTCCTACTGCGAATTTAAGCAATGATCCATGTAAAATACTTCCTGAGGGAATTTTTGCCGGCAAAACTATTTGCCGGGGCGTCTTGTATGATTGCGTTATAAGCGTGGGCAGAAGGCCGACTTTCAAAACCATGGATATGGCCCTGCTCATTGAAGTGCATATTCTGGATTTTTCTCAGGATATATACGGGGAAGAGCTTGAGGTTTTTTTCCTCTCAAAATTGAGAGGAGAAAGCAAATTTTCCGGAGCTGGAGAGCTTATAAAACAGATAAAACTGGACATAAAGGAAGCCAGACGCATTATAAAAGACGGACTGTTTCCGTTTGACAAGCTGGAAAAAAACTCATAAAATCATAAATATGAAACATATTGTTAAAATAGTTTTTTTTGCGGCTTGGCTTTGTTCGCTTATTCTTACCGCCTATATGTTTTATATAACTCTCGAAGGCGCCTTGTCCGCGGCCCATAAATGGGCTTATGCGGTGATGTACGGCATAACAGTTATAGCCTCCAGCCTCATAACCTACAATGTCATTTTCCCTCACTCCCACAGCGAAGAAGAATAAGCTTCTGCTTATAAAAAATGCCCTCTTTGAAGAAAACGGCCGTTTGGAGCCTAGGAATATGCTTGTAAGGGGCGGGCGTATTTTCGCCTTTTTCAAGCCTAATTGCATTCCTCATGCCGATGAAATCTACGATGCTGACGGGAAGATATGTTTCCCTGGCATAGCCGATGTGCATACGCATTTTTCCTTAAAACTCGGCAAAGGGCTTTATAACAGCGATGATTTTCCGTCCGGCACAAAGGCGGCTCTGGCTTCTGGCATAACTACAGTCGTGGATTTTACAGACCAGGGCCCGGGCGAGCCTTTTTTGCCGGCTTTAAAAAAGAGAATTATAGACGCCAGGGCCTCATATTGCGATTATTCCTTCCATTGTATAACGCCGTCTTTTTCTGCAATGAAAAATTTCGAAAAACAGGTTGAATCGGCCGTTAAGGCGGGGCTTGTCTCTTTTAAGATTTTTACTGCTTACGGCAAAAGGGGCCTTAAACTCAATCCGCAGGAAATAGAAAAAATTTTATGGGCGGCGAAGAAAAATTACGCTTATGTTTTTGTTCATGCCGAAAAGGAAGAGGAAATAGAAGAAAACTCCGTCAAATTCTCCGGGCTTAAAAAAAGATCTCCGATGAAGGCTTTTAACAGAATAAGAAGCGAAGAGACCGAGATAAACGCCGTCAGGGAAATAATAAACATAAACAAGAAAATAAAAGCCAAATTGTGCTTTGCCCATATATCTTCGCCTCTGTCGGCCGCGGAGATAAAAAAAGCATCAAAAATAATGCCCGTCAGGGGCGAAACTTGTCCGCAATATCTGGTTTTGTCCGATAAGGTATACTCAAAAAAAGACGCTTATCTTTACTCTTTCTGCCCTCCTTTGAGGGGCAATAATGCCGGCGCGCTTTTATGGAAGGCCTTGCGAGATAAGGTGCTGTCGGTTGTCTCAACGGACAGCTGCGGTTTTTCAATAAAAATGAAAAAAAGCTGGAAGGGAGATCTTGATAAATTGTATATGGGGGTATCCTCGGCGCAATTCATGTTTCCTCTGCTGTATACCTTTGGCGTTAAAAGAGGCATTATTTCACTCGGCCGTCTCAAAGAAATCTGCTGTGAAAATCCCGCTGTCCTGGCGGGTTTGCCCAATAAGGGCTTTTTGAAAGAAGGTTATGACGCTGATTTTTTTCTCTTTGACCCTGAGGCTTCGTTTACGGCGGATAAAAATATCCTGCTGAATAATTGCGGCTATTCGGTATACGAGGGGTTAAAGCTTCAGGGAAAGGTTGAAAGCGTTTTTCTCAGGGGCATGCTGGTCTATGAAAAAGGACTTTTTTCCGCGCCGCGCGGAATGTACATAAAAAGGACATCCCCCTCTTTCTCAATAAAATGAGTTTTTCAAAAAAACAGGGAGTGCAATTCCCTGGCAAGTTTGTCCGCGTCGCAGGGGCGGCAAAAACATATGAGTCTGTTTTTTGCCTGAGAAAATGAGAAAAGCCTTATCTTCTTTTTAAGGCAAAGATCCTTTACGGCTTTTTTAAGTCCCGGATTTTTTTGAGGATTGGGTCCTATAAGAGCGGCTCTGGCGATATTCGGGCTGTATGAGAGATTTATGCAGGATATTTCTCTGCCTGAATTTTCATTTGATATGAGAGTTCCGCCGCTTTTTTCCCAAGAAGATGCTAGCTGCAATTTGACGCCTTCTTTCTTCGCATAAATAACCGATTTTAACTGCCTGACCTCACAGCCCTCCCGAGCAAGAGCTATAAGCTCATCATATGATATTTTTTCAAGAGGACGGGCTGATGAGACAATGGAAGGGTTGGCTGAATATACCCCCCTTACATCGCTGAATAAAAAGCATTTTTCCGCTTTTAAGAATTTGGCTATTACAGCGGCGCTCAAATCAGATCCTCCTCTGCCGAGAGTGGCTATATCTGAATTTTCAAGTATGCCCTGAAAACCTGTAATTAAAACGGTTTTTCCTTTTGAAAATGCGGCTTTTATTTTTTCTGTCCCAACACTTTTTATTTCAGCTTTCTGATATTTGCCGCGAGCTTCTATGGGCAATTGAAAGGCGTTAAAGGAAACGGCCGGAACGCCCAGCTTTTTTAAAGCCATAGCCATAAGGGCGGCGCTTATCTGCTCCCCCACGCAGGCCAGCGCATCCTGTTCCCTTGGAATTTGGACAAAAGCTTTTGAGATTTTCAAAAGGTCGTCGGTGATATCAGCAGGCGCGGACAGAACGCAGGCAATCGGCCTATTCTCTTTTTTCTTTATTGCCGCTATTTTTGAAGCAGCATGGAAAAACTTTGACGAATCGGCCAGAGAAGAGCCGCCGAATTTGAGAACCAGAGGCGATTTCATCTCAGACCATGGTTGCGGTTACTCTTATCACTTCGCTTAAAGTGGTAACCCCTTCCCTCGCCTTTGAAATCCCGTCCATAAGAAGAGTTCTCATCTTAGCTGTCTGCACCGCAGTTTTCTTTATGATATCGGTCGGGGCATGGTCTAAAACTTTCTTTCTTATTTCCTCGTTCATCAGCATAAGCTCAAAAATGCCCGTCCTGCCGAGATATCCTGTGCCTTTACATTGCGGACAGCCCTTTTCAATTCTGTAATTGGCGCCGGGAGCCAGAATCATTTCCTTTATTATTGCACCTTCGGCAGGATCCATGTTTTTTATGAATTCATTGACCACGGATTCAGACGGCGGGTCGGCTTTTTGGGCGCAATGAGGACAGACCTTTCTGACAAGCCTCTGAGACATGGCGCCAAGCATTGAAGAAGCGATTAGGAAAGGAGGTATGCCCATCTCAAAAAGCCTTTCTATTATGCTTGGAGCGTTTATTGTGTGTATAGTGGTAAAAAGCAGGTGGCCTGTAAGCGCAGACCTTAAGCTTATTTCAGCGGTATCATAATCTCTTATTTCGCCCACCATTATAACATCCGGGTCCTGCCTTAGTATGGTCCTGAGCCCTTCAGACCAGGTAAAACCCGTTTTCAAGTTTATCTGGGCCTGGTTTATGCCTTCAAGTCTGTACTCCACAGGGTCTTCCAGCGTTATTATGTTTATCATGGGCGTATTTATATTTTTCAGCATTGCGTAAAGCGATGTGGTTTTGCCCGAGCCGGTGGAGCCTGTTATGAAGAAAATCCCGTAAGGGTTTCTTATAAGTTTTTTTATGGTCGTAAGCGTTTCATGTTCAAACCCAAGCTGCTCGAGATTCAGGCCCAGCTGGCCTTTATCAAGAACTCTGAGCACAAGTTTTTCGCCGTTGACCGTAGGGAAAGATGAGACCCTGACCTGTATCGGGCGGCCGGCTATCAATTTTTGAAATCTGCCTTCTTCATTTCTGAAGGTGGTCGGCGGTTCCGGGTCAAAACCGGCGAGCACTCTTATTCTTTGCGTTATCGGTATTTGCGAATTTTTCGGCGCATTCAGCATATCCTGAAGTATGCCGTCAATTCTGAATCTTACTCTCAAATTTG
>JAJUJA010000076.1 GCA_029267355.1 Elusimicrobiota bacterium
AGCTTCTTCTTGCTCAAAGCAGCGATTGGGCTTTTATGCTTTATGTCGGTCCGCACGGCGAGTATGCCGAGCGCCGTTTTAATATGCATATTGAAAATGCCGCAGCCCTGATAAAGGAAATAAGCGAAAAAAATATAGACGAGAAAAAACTCGGCCGGCTTGAGAAGGAAAATTCAATATTCAGAATGGCCGATTTCCGCGCTGTCTGTCCCGACGCGTCCTTTTAAATTATGCTTCCATATATTATTGATTTCGGCTTTTTAAAGCTGCCCTCTTACGGAGCGGCTCTGGCTTTAGCCTATGCCGCAGGTTATTTTTGGATAAGAAAAAATCATTCAAGGGAAAACTTTGACAGGGATTTTCTGGAAAACGCCCTGTTTTATCTGCTTATTTTCGGCCTTTTGGGCGGGAAGACTCTGTATCTTGCCACTTTCTGGAACAGCTTCGGCTTTGATTTCGTTTCAAGATTGAAGGGCGCCTTTTCCCTGGACAATCTTAAAGCCGGTTTCGTTTTTTACGGCGGTTTTGCCGGGGCGGCCGGCTTTTTGTTTTTCTATTGCCGTCTTAAAAAGATTTCTTTTCTCAAAACTGCCGATCTTTTTTCTCCGGCTGCGGCTTTAGCTCACAGCATAGGCAGGATAGGATGCTTTATGGCAGGATGCTGTCACGGCGGCCCTACTGATTCATTCCTCGGCGTCATATTCTCTCATCCGTACTGCCAGACAGCGCCGGAGCTTATCGGAGTTAAAATACATCCGACTCAGCTTTATGAATCTGCCGGTGATATTGTGATATTTCTTGTCTTGGCGCGCCTGTACAGAAGGAATTTCTTCAATTTTGAGGGAGGCATTTTCGCCCTTTACGCCTGTCTTTATTCCGTGTTGAGGTTTGTGAATGAATTTTTCAGGGCTGATTCGCGCGGCGCTTTCTTTTTCGGCTTTTCCCAGGCTCAGCTTGTTTCATTTTTCGTCTTTTGCGCCGCCTGCGTTTTTTTAATTTATAAGGTCAGAAAATATGGCAGATAAGGAAATTGTGTGCAGCCAAGGGGGAGAGAGGCTTGATAATTACCTGAAGAAGATCTATGCAGAATATTCAAGAGAGTTTGTAAAGAAAATAATACTTTCAGGAGAGGCGCTGGTCAACGGCAAAATCGCCAGGCCTTCGTTTAAGCTTTCCGCCGGAGATAAAATTTTGATCAAAGCCCCTGAGAATTTCTCATATGAAAAAAAAGACTTGCCTGAGTTGGGCGAGCCGGTTTTTGAGGACAGCCATTTTATGGCTTTTGACAAACCGGAAGGCCTCATAGTTCATCCAACGGATTCGAACTGGACCAGAGACAGGCAGGCTTTAAGATATGAGGAAACTCTGGTCTCCATACTGGCCCGCCGCTACGGCTTTGATTTTTGCGACGGCGATGAAAAAATGGGGCTTATACACAGACTTGACAGGGAGACAAGCGGACTTATTCTGGTGGCAAAGACTGCAGAATTTGCGTCTGCCGCAAGAAGCCTTTTTGCCGAAAGACAGGTAGTTAAAAGATACCTCGGCCTTGCCTGCGGAATTTTTGAAAAAAATGAATTCTTTGTTGAAGCACCCATAGGACGGGCTTGCGGAGAAAAAAGATTGAGAGTTTATGAATACGGCAGGCCTTCACTTACTTTTTTCAAGGTTCTGGCTGCCGGCGGCGGATTTTCATATCTTGAGATAAAACCCATGACCGGCCGAACAAATCAAATAAGAGTTCATTTGTCCCACCTTAATGCGCCCATAGCCGGCGATAAGGTATACGGGGGCAAGCCCTGCAGCAGGCTTATGCTGCATTCAGAAAGCGTTGAATTCATACACCCCTTCACTTCTAAAAAAATCTTTATTAAAGCCGAACCTTCCCGGCTCTTTCTTGAAATAGCTTCGGAAAAAACCGGTAAAAAAATAAAGGCTTGATAAAGAAAAAAACTGAAAATTTACTGGTTTCTTTTTGATATTTGTTTTTTCAGGATTTTAAGCACGCCCGAAAAGGATACAAGCCTTTTATAATGCTTCTTTTCCCTTCTTAAAAGAGCCGGCAAAAATCTTGAGGCAAATGCCGTATCTGCGGCCTTTGCAGCTTCAAGGTCGTTAGGGGCATCTCCGCAAAATATCACCTTGAATCCTTTTTTTTGGTAATGGAGCACTCTGCTTTTTTTGAATTGTGAAAGCGTCATGTTTTTCAGGTAAGGGTACTCTATGCAGGCTTTTTTGCCCTTGTATCTGAATTTTCCAAAGAAACTTTTGACCTTAATTTTTCGGGCTTTAAGTATGGGTTTTGAATAAAGATCCACTCCGCCGCTCGTTATTTCAAAAGGTATGCGGTTTTTAAGACAAAAGTCCGCGGTTTCCCTGAATTGCGGCCTGAGCTTTATTTTGGAAACCACCGCCTTCTCTATAAGGTTTTTCTTTATTTTTGCCGCTCTGCAAAAATATTTTTTCATCCATTTTTCAACCGGAATGTTTTTTGAGTATCCTTCGTCTATGTCTTTTTTTGAAACAAGCCTGAAATGCAGAAGTATGAAATCGCCGGCATCCCTTGTGGTTATTGTCCCGTCGAAATCGCTTATAAGAGCGTATCTTTTAGAGTATTTCATTTATGAAGGAATCTTCGTTATCTATGCTGAGAAAACAGGGATTGTCTTTCAGCTCTTTTTCTATTGAACTTTGCCCGCCGTTATAATAATGCCCGGAATATATTCTTGTCTCAGGCGGCAGTGCGGAAAGCTTGAGAAGAGAATGGCGCATAAGTTTCGGGTCGGAGCCGGGCAAATCAACTCTGCCGCAGCATCCGGGAAAAAGAGTGTCTCCGGTAAAAAGCAGGTCTCGGCACAGAAAACAATATGAACCCGGACTGTGACCGGGAGTATAAATACATTTAACCCTGATTTTTGGACAGACAGATATTTCAAGACCGTCTTTCAGGGGGAAATATTTTTTAGGCGGCTTTGGCATTAAGAAAATATCTTCCCTGCCGAGATAAAGATCCGCTTGCGTTTTTTCAAGCCCGTCAGTCATGTCGCAATGGTCATAATGTCCGTGAGTCAGCAGAACAGCTTTCAGTGAAAGTTCCTCTTTTTCAATGAAAGATATTATCTCCCTGTAAGACCATGACGGGTCTATGACAGCGCAGCTGCCGCTTTCAGCGTCAAAAATGAGATAGGATAAATTATCCATCCTGGCGTTTCTGAAAATCTCCACTTTCATTTTTTTTCCCTCGGAGGATTAAAGCGGTATTCGATTTCTCCTTCTTTCTTTAGTCCCAGTTCTGTTCTTGCAGAATACTCCATGAAATAGTCCTTTTTATAAAGCTCAAGCTCCCGCTTTAAGCCGGCATTGCGCTTCATTTCCTCGGACAGCTCGGCTCTTGCCCTGTAGTACTGCCAGACATTTTTTGCCAGCCTGTAAAATGTTCTTGAAAAAAGCAATAAAAAAACCAGCGCGGCGGCCGCAGTAAATGACAGTCTTCTCGCGCCGGTTTTCCCGAATTTTTTCATTTAACCTTGAAGGCAAAATTTCCGGCGTATTTCGCCTTGGCGCCGAGTTCCTGCTCAATTCTTATAAGCTGATTATACTTGGACAGCCTTTCTGAACGGCATGGAGCGCCGGTTTTTATTGCGCCGGCATTTGTTGCCACGGCAAGATCGGCTATAAATGAGTCTTCAGTTTCCCCGGATCTGTGGGAAATTACAGCGGCATAGCCGGCTTCATGGGCCATGTTTATGACCTTTATTGTTTCGCTCAGGGAGCCTATCTGATTGAGCTTTATCAGTATGGCGTTGGCCACATGCTCCTGTATGCCTTTTTCAAAAATATGAGGATTGGTGACGAAGATATCGTCTCCGACCAGTCTCATTTTTTTGCCGAGCTGCTTTGTCATATAATCCCAGCCTTCCCAGTCAAATTCGCTGAGCGGATCCTCGTAAGAGATTATAGGGAAGTGCTTTTTCCATTCCGTATACTTGGAAACCAGTGACTGATAATCGGTATTTGTGCCTTCAAATATGTATTTGCCTTCCTTGTAGAATTCACTGGCAGCAGAATCCAGGGCTATCTGAACATCTTTGGACGAATAGCCGGCTTCCTTTATGGCATTGACTATTGTTTCAAGCACTGCCTCATGGGTGAATATTTTCGGCGCAAATCCGCCTTCATCGCCCACTGCCACGGTATAGCCGCCCTTGGCCAGAATCTTCTTAAGGGTGTGGTATATCTCGCTTGACATCCTTATTGCCTCTGAAAACTTTTTCGCCCCTGAAGGCACTATCATGAACTCCTGCACGCTTAATCCGCTGTCAGCATGTTTGCCGCCGTTTATTATGTTCAGCATCGGAGTGGGTATGAGATAATCCTTATGTTTGAGTCCGTAGGCCTTTCTTATATATGCGTAAAGGGGCATATTATTTGAAGCGGCGGCGGCTCTGGCCAGCGCCATTGAAACGCTTAAGATGGCGTTGGCGCCAAGCTTTGTCTTGTTCCTTGTCCCGTCCAGTTTTATCATCATTTCATCTATTTTTTGCTGCTCGCAGGCCTTCATTTCCACTATTTCGGGGAAAATGTGTTTATGCACGTTCTCAACGGCCTTCTGCACTCCCTTGCCCAGAAATCTCTTGCCGCCGTCCCTTAATTCCAGGGCCTCATTGCTGCCTGTGGAAGCGCCGCTCGGCACAGCCGCTCTGCCGAAAGAGCCGTCTGAAAGATACACATCTGTCTCTATTGTGGGATATCCTCTTGAATCTAAAATCTCCCTGGCGATTATTTTCTTTATCTTGGCATCCATATTTCCTCCTTAGAAATTGCCTACCGCTATTTTTTTTGCCTCTTCCACTATAGCTTTAAGTTTTTTCTCATCCCTGGATTCGGCATAAATTCTCACTACCGGCTCTGTCCCTGAAGGCCTCAAGCCGGCCCAGCTGCCGTCCTTCAGTATGAACTTGAAACCGTCCGTAGTGTCTATTCTCCATACCGGAGAGCCGCCGAGATTAAGCGGCGGATTGCTGTTCAGCCTGTCTATGACAGAGCTTATGTCGATTTTTTCATCCAAATGGAAATTTATCCTTACATTGTGGAAAGTCCCCGTTTCCTTCCTTATGTCGGCAAGTATCTTCTTAAGAGATTTTTTTTCATAGGCCAGCATTTCCACCGCAAGCAGACACGCTATTATGCCGTCTTTTTCAGGAACATGGTTCATTACGGACATGCCCGCAGATTCTTCTCCGCCGAGCAGATACTGGCCGGTCCTCAGAAGATTTCCTATGTATTTGAATCCCACGGGCGTTTCTCTCACTTCGCAGCCGTGAAGTTTGGCGACTGCGTCTATAAAGTGAGAAGTCATCACGCTTCTTGCGCCTTTTCCCTTAAGGCCTTTGTTCTTGGCCATGTGATTGAAAAGAAGGCCCAGGGCTGTGTTTGGCGAAAGCCAGTCTCCATCCGAATCTATTATCCCGAATCTGTCTGAATCACCGTCGCAGGCCAGACCCAGGTCAAGCTTGTTTTTAACAACAGTTTCCCTTAGAGCCGACAGATTTTCAGCGTCTGTATCCGGAGACCTGCCTGAGAAATAGACATCTCTTTCTTCCCTCATGCCTGTTACTTTAAGTCCAAGACCTTCCAAGAAAGGCCTTAAATAATTCCTTGAAGCTCCATTCACGCTGTCCGTGGCTATCTTCAATCCTGATTTCTTTATGGCTTTTACATCTATCAAACCTGATATTTGCTCAAAATAGGACTTTCTGAAATCGGCGACTCTGATGAGATTTGAGCGTTTTGCTTCTTCAAACGGGATCCTTTTTTCAACTGCGGCTGCAGAAAGCGACAGCGCCCTTATCTCTATATCGGCCGTTATCTCAGGCAAAGCAGGCCCGCCCCAGAAAGGCGTCCATTTATAGCCGTTGTAGTCGGGGGGATTATGGCTGGCGGTTATCATCACTCCGCCGACGGCCCTGTTCTTCATTACTGTCCAGGCCAGGACCGGAGTAGGGCAGTCGCTGTGGCTGAGCAAAGTCGCTATTCCGTGGAAGGCGAAAACCTCAGCAACTGCTTCGGCCGCATTTTCAGAAAAGAACCTTGTATCGTAGCCTATTACAACAAGAGGGGTCTTTTCATGGGCATTTTTTTGAGACTGTAAATGAAGCAGGTATTCCTCGCCTTTAAAGCCGTATACCTTGTTCTCTTTTATATGCAAAGCCGTGGCGTGAGCGGCACGGCGTATATTATTCAGGTTGAAATCTTCGCCTATCTTGGCCCTCCAGCCGGAGGTGCCGAATTTTATTACGCTGTTTGCCATAGAATTGAAATATAGCAAAAAAAACGCCATAAAATCAAAAAAAGGTATAATTCCATTATGACGGCTAAAAAAACGGGCTTTTGTTTTGCTTTGATAGGGCTTTTGTATTGTCATATTTTCGGCGAAAATACAGCTTTGCAGACCGGGCATGAGCAATATTCGGCCTCGGGTTTTGTGAGTTTTTGGGTATTGAATGAAGGCGATATTCTGCCGCGGCCGGTAAATGCGGATATCCCTTTGAGCTTCAGCATAAAAAAACCTCAAAATCCGGGATATGTGGAGATTGAATCTTCAACCTTTTCATTTGTCAGTCCTTTTGAAATCAGGGCTAAAATAAGTTTTTTTTATATTTGCGAAAAAACGGACAGCGATTGTTCCAAGTCTTATCTTTCAGCTCAGGTAAAAATTTCCGGTTCAGCCGCAGGTTTTTGCGGAGCTTACTTTTCAAAACAGGATTTCTTCCCTTTCCCGGTCATGTTTTGTTCGGTTCAGGCCGGTAAAGGCCTTGCGGGAATTACCCTTCACAGAAAATCTTATTTGGAGACCGGAAAACTTTGAAAAAAAACCTTTATATCGTAGATTTCTGCAATTTTTCCCATGCCTTATTTTCGGATTACTGGGAT
>JAJUJA010000063.1 GCA_029267355.1 Elusimicrobiota bacterium
CGAAAAGCTCGGCATAGACCCTGTCAAATTCAGAAAAATTAATGCCATATCAGAAGGCGATACTTTGCCTTACGGCGCCCATATGAATCCCACCGGCATACAGGAGGCCATAGAGAAAGTTGAAAAGGAAATAAAATGGGGCGTAAAAGAGAAATCAAAGGACAAAAACAAGGAAATTGGAAAGTCTCTGGTCTGTTTCTGGAAATCTCCGGCTATGCCGCCCAATGCCTCTTCCAGCGCTTTTCTGAAATTCAATGAGGACGGCAGTCTGAACATACTTGTTTCGGGCATGGAGATAGGCCAGGGTTTGCTTACCGTTATGGCTCAGATAGCCTCTGAAATATTGAAAGTTCCTGTGTCAAAAATAAGAGTTGAAACTCCCGATACCGACAGAAACCCTTACGAATGGCAGACTGTCGGCTCACATGTCACATGGGGCTGCGGCAATGCCGTCAAAAGAGCCGCCATAGACGCCAGAGAGAAAATATTTGACCTGGTACAGAGAGTTTACTGCATAGATAAATCGGATCTTTATCTTGAAAATGAATCCGTGAGATGCAGGACAAAACCTGATTTCCGGCTGAAATATTCCGACTTTGTAATAAACGGGATACAGGCCCAAGACCATACATTCAAGGGCGGGCCGATAATGGGAGTAGGAATGTTCATGCCTGAATTCGCCTCCGCGATAGGCGACCCCGAAACGGGCCAAGGCGGCCATCCCAATGTCCATTATACGACAGGCGCCGCGGGCCTTGTGCTTGAAGTGGACAAAGAAACTGGAAAGATGAAAATAAAGAAGGCGGTTCTTGCTGTGGACTGCGGTAAGGCCATAAATCCGGACCTTGTAAAAGGACAGATAGTAGGAGGCATGCTGCAGGGTTTTGCCACTGTATTGTACGAAGATATGCGCTTTGACGATAAAGGCCGTCTTTTGAATCCAAATTTTTCAGACTATAAAATCCCCACAGCCAAGGATATGCCTGAGAAAATAGTTCCCATAATAGTGGAAACTGCCCAGCCCGACGGGCCTTTCGGCGCCCGCGGCGTCGGAGAGCATACTATGATTCCCTGCGCCCCGCTTGTGGCAAACGCCGTTTATGACGCTTTGGGCATAAGAATAAAGTCAATGCCTGTAACAAAGGAAAAGGTGGCTCTGGCCGCCGTGAAAGTAAAAAGCTGAGATGAAAGCTTTAAAAAACTGAACGCCTGAAAAACGGAGGTTTTTATGAGAGTAGGGCTTTTGCAATATGACATAAAATGGGAAGACAAAAAGGCCAATAAGGAAAAAATTTCTTCCATAATTGAAAATTCCGCGTATAAGGGAAAAATAGACTGGCTCATTTTTTCCGAAATGACTCTCTCCGGCTTCACTATGAACCTTTCAGTTTCCTCCCTGGATGATTCAGACAGGGATTTTTTTGCAAATCTCGCTTCAAAATACAATATGAATATTTCATTCGGAGGCGTTGAAGACGGTTATAACAAGCTTATAACGCTGAACAGGAAAGGCGGTAGAATAAACGAGTATTCTAAAATACATCTTTACGCTTTTGGCGAAGAGGATAAATACTATAAAGCCGGCAGCAAAAGCGTTGTTTTTGAGCTTGAAGGACTGAGAGTTATGCCCGCTGTGTGCTTCGACCTGAGATTTCCGTATCTTTTCTGGAATGCGGCTGAAAAGGCCGACGCTTATGTTGTTATCGCCGCCTGGCCGGCCAGAAGGGCCGAGCACTGGATGACTTTGCTGAGAGCCAGAGCCGTTGAGAATCAGGCCTATTGCTTCGGCGTGGACCGGCTCGGCTTTGAAGGTAAAATTGAATACAGCGGAAATTCAATGGGCTTTGACCCTCTCGGGAAGGTCATAATAGACGCAAAAAGCGATGAGACCATAGCTTTAAGCGAAGTTGAAGTATCGCCGGACCTTGTTTCAAAAACTAGAGAAAGATTCCCGTTTTTGAAGGAAAGAAAGCCCTGGGACGCGCATAGCGCAGTCTCAAGATGAAAAACGGCTTCAAAATAATTTCTTTCTCCCGAGATATACGTCCCGGCGTTTATTTTCTGCATTCCTCTTTTTCAAAAGCTGAAAATTATTTCCGGGGCAGAAATATTGTCTCTCTGGTGCTGCCGGGAGTTTCCGACGGCCCCGGCAATATTGTTGTTTCGCGCCTTAGCGGCGCTAAAGAAATAAAAATTTCCAATGGCTGCATATATCTGGACGGCAGGCCTCATAAACTTTCTGACAAATCATATGACCCGGCCGTCAATTTCCTCTTAAAGATTGAAGGCGAAAAATTTGACGAATCGAGAAGAAATCTTTTAAAGTATGCCCCGCCTTTATCCATGGCTTTTATTTTTGACGGCCGCAGGGAAGCTTTTTTCTCCGCACCTTTTCTGAAAAATATGCTCTCAGCTATGAAAAATGGAATTAATCTGCTGAAAAAAGGCAAAATTTCAAGAGGCGCGGCCGCCCTGAGCGGACTTGGACACGGCCTTACTCCTTCGGGAGACGATTTCCTTGCAGGTTTAATTCTGGGATTGAAAATATCTGGACGCAATAAAAAAGCGGAAAGGGTTTTTACAGGCTGCAAGACAGAAAACCTGATTTCAATAAAGGGACTGAAAAGTTCAAGAAAAGGTTTTTGCACGGCAAAATTCAAGTCTTTCCTTTTCGCCTTAAAACTTGGTAAACCCCATTTGAAAAAATTCAAGGATGCTGTTGAGTTCGGGTCAACCTCGGGCTCGGATTTTATGGCCGGCTTCCTGTTTTCATCCTGCCTGTATTGACAGACGTCCGGCTTCATTGTTTCCCCCCGCCATTTGTAATATAATTGAATTTATCCGGAGGTTTTATGCCTGTTAAAACTATCGTGAGAAAAGGCGTATATTTTGATTCCATAAGCCTTATGAGAATAGCGGAAAAAATAAATTCAATTTCAGGAGTTTCAGACAGCGCCGTGATAATGGCGACCAAAGAGAACAAGAATATAATTTCTTCTTCCGGCCTTTTGACCGAGGAGATAAAGAAAGCTTCTGACAATGACCTAGCCATAGCCGTAAAGGCAGATGATGAAAAAACGGCTGCTTCGGCTTTGGCTGAGGCGGAGAAAATGCTTGCCGGCAAAAAAGAAGCCGCTTCTTCAAACCTTACAGCTCAAAGCATTTCTCAGGCGGCAGAGTCTTATGAAGGGCTTAACCTTGCCCTGATATCAGTGAACGGAAAATACGCTGCGGACCTCGCTTTTGAGGCTCTTGAAAAAAATATGAACGTTATGATTTTTTCAGATAATGTGCCATTAGAAAAGGAATTGGCACTCAAAAAACTCGGAGCCAGAAAAAATCTGCTTGTCATGGGGCCTGATTGCGGCACATGCATAATAAACGGGGCGCCGCTGGGCTTTGCCAATAAGGTCAATTCGGGAAATGTCGCAGTTGTCGGCCCTTCGGGCACGGGGATACAGGAGTTCTCCTGCCTGCTTTCAAATCTGGGCGGAGGCATTTCTCAGGCCATAGGCACCGGCACCAGAGATGTTAAAGACGATATTGGAGCCATAACCACAGTTCAGGCTCTTGAGATGCTCGTCTCAGATGCTAAAACTTCTGTAATAGCTATAATATCAAAACCGCCTCAAAAAAAGTCCATGGCCAGAATACTGTCGGCAGCAAATAAAACAGGCAAGCCGGTGGTGGCGCTTTTTCTGGGAGAAGAAAAGGAACTGACAGCCGGAAATATTCATCAGGCCAAAAACCTTTATGAGGCAGCCCTTAAATCTTATTGCCTTTCAAAAGGAGAGTCCTTCAATTTTGTCAGGGAAAAGATTTACAACGATAAGATATCCCTCTCAGAAAGGATAAAGAGCGAGAAAGCCAAAAAGAACAAGGACTCAAAATATCTCAGAGGCCTTTTTTCCGGAGGCACATTTGCCTCTCAGGCCATAAGACTTCTTGAGCCTGTTATCGGCGGCGTTTATTCAAATATACCTTCAAGCGAAAAGTTTAAGCTTAAGAATTCAATGAAGCTTGAAAAGCATTCAATAATAGACCTTGGCGAAGATGAATTCACTTTCGGCCGCCCCCATCCTATGATAGATTACTCTCTGAGAAAGAAAATGATTTCAAGCGAGGCATCAAAGAAAGAGGTTTCTGTCATGCTCATTGACATTGTGCTGGGCTATGGCTCGAATATGTCCCCCCTTGCTGACCTTAAAGAAACTTTGGAAAAAGCCGTCAAAGCAAATCCCGCCCTTACGGTAATCGCTGCCGTAACCGGCACTGATATGGATCCCCAGAACAGGAGATATCTAATTGAAGAACTTGAGAAGATCGGCGTGATGGCTTTGGACAATAATTATATGGCGGCTTTTGCGGCCGGAGAAATAATAAGGGACAAATAAATCCGGGAGAAAATCATGAAGAATAAACTTTTTGAAAGCAGGTTGAAAGTAGTGAATGCCGGCCTTGAGGCCTTTGCTGAAGCCCTTGAGTCAAATTCAGTATTCACTGTAAGAGCCATTTTCAGTCCGCCGATTTGCGGCGACTCTTGGCAATGGTCATTGATAAACTCAAAAATCGGCGAGATAAACAGGGCCAATCAGAAAGCTGCTGAAAGAGTTCTTGCGGCTCAGCCTTTTCTGACTTCAATGGGCAAAGCGATAGATATGGTGCCGGGCATGAGAAAAAATCTCATACTCCATGCAGGCCCGCCTGTAACATGGGATAGGATGTGCGGACCGATGAAAGGAGCAGTGATAGGGGCTCTGATTTATGAGAAAATGGCTGAAACTCCGGCTGAAGCGGAAAAACTTGCCGCCGGCGGCAGGATAAAGTTTGAACCCTGCCATGACCATTGCTGCGTAGGACCGATGGCCGGCATAATCTCGGCTTCAATGCCCGTATTCGCAGTTAAAAACAAAAAGTTCGGCAACTGGTCATATGCCACCATGAATGAAGGCTTGGGCAAAGTGCTTCGTTACGGGGCCTATTCCAAAGATGTCATAGAAAGACTTAAATGGATGGAAAATGTTTTATACCCTGTTTTGCACAGGGCCATAAAAGCCTTGGGTGAAATAGACCTTAAGGCCATGACGGCGCAGGCCTTGCATATGGGAGATGAGGTTCATAACAGAAACAGAGCAGGCACTTCTCTTCTTTACAGGACGCTGGCGCCGGCTATAATAAAGACTTCCAATCCAGCTGAGGCCTGCGATTGCTTGGAATTTATAAACAGAAATGATCATTTCTACCTCAATCTTTCCATGGCCATGTCAAAAGCTTCTCTGGACCCTGCGGCCGGAGTGAAAAATTCATCTCTCGTTTACATCATGGCCAGAAACGGGACGGACTTCGGAATAAAGGTGTCAGCTTTGGGCTCAAAATGGTTCACAGGCCCCGCTTTGATACCTGACGCTCTTTTTTTTGCCGGCTATTCCAAAAAAGACGCCGCCCCGGATATAGGCGACAGCGCCATAACGGAGACCAATGGCCTTGGCGGATTTGCCATAGCCGCAGCGCCGGCTATAGTGCAGTTTGTCGGAGGCAGCGCCGGCGACAGCTTTAACTACACTAAGAAGATGTATTCGATCACCTGCGCTGAAAATAATGTCTATAAGATACCGGCCATGGACTTCAAGGGTACACCTACAGGCATAGACCTCATAAAGGTGGCTAAAACTGGAATTATGCCTTTCATAGATACGGGAGTAGCGCATAAAGACCCGGGCGTGGGGCAGGTCGGAGCCGGCGTTGTAGCTGCGCCTAAAGAGCCGTTTCAGGAAGCTTTTAAAGCCTTTGTAAATTTGTTGAAGCGGTAAATCCTCTGCCGGCCTTTTTCCTTTGATTTAAAGAGCCGATAAATGCTATTATATTATTAGTGGCTTAACGGCCACGTTATTTTTTTAAGAGAGAAAAATTATGAATGCCAGCGAATTTGAAGAAAAATTGTCTCCCCTGACGGATAATACGGGGTTTGAAATAGTGGATATAAAGGTGGCCGGCCACGGCGGCAAAGTTCTGCTTCAGATTTTCATAGACAAAAATGACGGGAATGTCACTCTGTCGGATTGCGAGACCTGGACTGATAAAATCGGCTCTTACATAGATATGAACGGCCTCATCTCCGGCGGCTATGTCCTGGAAGTTTCTTCTCCTGGAGTGGATCGTATCATCAAGAAAGAGAAGGATTTTATACGTTTCAAAGGATGCGAGGTCAAAATAACACTTAAGAAACCCATGGATGGAAGCAGGGTCTATTACGGGAAAATAGAGAACATGGAGAATTCGGAGGTTTCATTTTCAGGCGGACTCAAGTTCAGGATGGAAGATTTACAGGAAGTCAGACTTAACCCCGATTACAATCAATTACTTAAAAACAAAGCGAGGTAAATATGGAAAAACAACAAAAATCTAAAGGCGAGTTTATGGTAATACTTGAACAGCTGGAAAGGGAGAAGAATATCAGAAAAGATGATGTTTTCAAAACGATAAAAGACGCTCTTTCTTCAGCTTTGAGAAAAAACTACGGAAAAACGGTTCAGATAGAGACCGATATAGACCCTGACACAGCCGAGATGAAGGCCTTTCTGATAAAGAAAGTCGTCAAGGATGTTTATACCCCTGAAATAGAAGTCAGCCTTGATAATGCGAAAAAATACAAGGAAGACGCCAAATTGGATGAGGAGATAAGGATACCTGTTGAGGTAAAGGATTTCGCCAGAATAGCCGCTCAGACGGCCAAGCAGGTTCTGCTTCAAAAGATAAGAGAAATAGAGAAAGACAAGATATACGAGGAATTCAAGCCGAGAGAAGGCGAGATTGTAACCGGACTTGTAAATCATCTTATGGGCCGCGACATATTTGTGGATATAGGCAAGGCCGAAGCGGTTTTGCCCTACTATGAACAGATAAGAAAGGAACATTACAATGTCAATGACAGGATAAAGGCCATAATACAGCGGGTTGAAAAGGATAAGACCTACCAGATAGTGCTTTCAAGGGGCTCAATAGAGTTTTTGAAAGCCCTTTTTGAAAATGAAGTGCCGGAGATCTCGGACGGCATAGTGGAGCTTGTCAAAATAGTCAGAGAGCCGGGAGTAAGGTCAAAAGTCATAGTAAAAAGCAATTCATCCAAGGTTGACCCGGTTGGCTCCTGCGTGGGCGTGAGAGGCTCAAGGATAAAAGTCATAATGGGAGAGCTCTCAAATGAGAAAATAGATCTCATCCCGTATACTGAAGATATTGTTCAGCTTATAGCCAGAGCGTTTTCCCCCGCCAAGGTTATGTCCGTTTCAATAGACAAAGTCAATAAGAGGGCCATTGTCATAGTGCCAGACGATCAGCTTGCCATAGCCATAGGCAGAGAAGGCGTGAATAAGCGGCTGGCCAGTGAAATTACCGGCTACTCATTTGAGGTTAAATCAGAGGGCCAGAAATCACAGGAAAATGCCCAGAACATTCAGACTCAGGTTGACGAACTTTTGAAGATAGAGGGCCTTGGGCAGAAGACGGCTGAAACTCTGGCTGCCATGGGATATGTGGAAATAGACAAAATAGCGAAAATGAAGCCGGAAGACCTTTCTTCTCTTCAGGGTATAGGAGAAAAAACAGCATTAAAAATAATAGAAGGAGCAAAAAAACTTCTTGAGGAAGGAAGCAAGGAATAGTTTTATCTTATAATGAAAAGCCAAAGAGGTAAAAAATGCCGACAAAAAAAGACAAGCAGGAAAAAGATTTAAAGAAAGAGGAAACGGCTAAGCCGTCCGCAAAAAAAACGCTGAGCGAAGAAGAGAAGGCTGCCAAAAGAAGAGCCTTGCTTGAAAAGAAAAAAGCCGCGGAAAAGAAATCAGACGCCGCTTCAAAAGATGCGTCCAAAGAGGAAAAGCCGCAGCCGGCTCAGCAGGAAAAAAAGGCAGAGAAAAAGGCTCTTACCGATGAAGAGAAAGCGGCCAGAAGAAAGGCCCTGCTGGAAAAAGCCAAACTTAAAAAGGCCGGCCTGCTCCCGCCTGAACCGGAAAAGCAGGAAAAATCCGCTGAGGAAGAAAAACCGGCGGTTGAGGTTAAGCCCGCTGCAAAGGAAGAAAAAAAACAGGAAGCCCAGTTTGAAACGTATACGATAAATTCATCCGGCATCACGTCTCATCATGCTCCGAAACATAAAACTTCGTCAAAACCGAAACAGGAAGCCCCGAAACCGCAGCCGCAGGAGGAGCTGAAACAGGAAACTGTTAAGGCTGAACAGCCGAAAGAGCAAAAAATAGAAGAGCCGCTGCAGCCGAGACAGGACCTCAAAAAACTTCAGGTTTCAACTCAGGTTACGGTAAGAGAATTGGCTGAAAAAATGGAAATAAAGCCGGCCGATTTGATGAAAAAACTCATAGGCATGGGCGTTTTTGCCACAATAACACAGCGCCTTGACCCTGACACGGCCATACTTGTTGCAATGGATTACGGCTATGACCTTGAAATGGTGCCGCTTTATTCAGACGAAAAAATACAGGAAGCCGAGGAGAAGGAAGATCCGTCCAAATTGAAGCCGAGGCCGCCGGTTATAACTATTATGGGTCATGTTGACCAC
>JAJUJA010000143.1 GCA_029267355.1 Elusimicrobiota bacterium
GGAGGAAAAATGAAAACCGCATCTTTGATAATATCAACAGTTATTCTCGCTATGAGCCATATTTCCTTTGCCTCAGACAAGATGATATATGGCGATGACAACAGGACAGATTTTTATGCCATGACAGCTTCAAAAAAGGCCCTTGCCGACTCCGTTGTTTCATTTTGGGAAAACGCTTCAGTCAAATATGACTCCGCTTCGGCTTCATATAAACTGCAAACCGTTAATTTTGGCGAAAGATTGAATCTTTGCCCCGATGAAAAATTCAGAGAACAGCCGATAGGCGCCTTCTGCTCCGGTTCGCTGGTGGGAGAGGACCTTGTAATGACAGCCGGCCACTGTATAACAGATGAGGCGAAATGCGCCGATACAAAAATCGTTTTTGGCTATGCCGTAAAATCCCCGAATTCTCAAGCAGTAACCTCTATGCCTGCCTCGGAAGTTTATTCCTGCAAAAGCATAGTAAAAAGGCAGCTTGGTCCTGAACCTACGGCCGACAATCCCGACGGCGTCGGACTAGGCCCTGATTACGCTCTTATAAAGCTGGATAGAAAGGTTACCGGCCATAAGCCCTTGCCCATAAACAGAAACGGCGGTCTGAGTAAAGGAACTCCTCTTTTTGTGATAGGCCATCCTGTAGGATTGCCGGTAAAGCTGGCTGATGATTCAACGGTGAGAGACGCTCAACAGGACGGCTATTTCATCGCAGACCTTGACACCTTCGGCGGCAATTCCGGCTCGCCGGTTTTCAATGCGAGGACGAACTTGATAGAAGGCATTCTGGTCAGAGGCGACACTGATTTTGAAAGAAGCCCTGCCGGCTGCACTGTTTCATACAGGACAGAACAGAATGACGGCAGAGGGGAAGATGTCACCTATGCCTCGCTGCTTGCTTCTTTCATACCGGGCGGCAAATCTGTAAATGCCGAGGTTTCAACGGATATGGATACGGGTTCTCTTCAGAAAGAAACCTTCTCTTTCATAGAAAATTCCAGGGGAATAGACCTCAGAGGGTTTTCTTTTGACAGATAAGATTCGGGCTTAAGATAAAAAAACCCGCCGGTCCTCACGGCGGGTTTTTTATTTTATACGGTTAATCAGACTATTTTTGAGAATTCTTTAACCTGCTTTCTCCAAGCTCTGGGCAGAAGTTTTCCGGAAGGCGAAAACTTGCCCACGGCCACAAGCACCGGCACGGCTTTTTCCTGGCTTATATTGAATTCCTTTTTTACCGCCGCTTCGTCAAAGCCGTCCATAGGATGAGTCTCATAACCCAAAGTCCTGGCGGCATACCAAATGGCCGGCCGTTTCGCGAAGCGACGCTCGAAGTGATTAAGGCGTTCGGCGGCGGGCCGAAGAAAGTGTGGGTCACGGGACATTCGCTCGGGGCCGCGCACGTCCAGCTCTACGCGGCGTATCTAAGTGCGAGCGGCGTCTCCCC
>JAJUJA010000070.1 GCA_029267355.1 Elusimicrobiota bacterium
AGGATGAATATTGAAAATATTGCTATGAGCAGCATGGCCATAATTTCAACCGTGGGCGCCCACCCCGGAATAAATATGTAGTTTCCGTTCAGGATATTTTCCGTAACCACGGCTGCGTATTCAAGATTTGAAAAATTTTTCCCCGCGGGGGTCACATAAAAACTGCCGAGTCCCTGAGCCGTAAGCCCCACAAGCACTATCTTGTCCCTGAAAGTTTCAGGCGCGACTTTGGCGTTTATGACGTCGTAAAAAGAAACCGTTCTGAAAGTTTTGGGCCCGCCGTAAGCCACGTAAAAGGAGCCGTCATAGTCCAATGGAATTTCTTTTTTGCCGAAGGAGAAACTTTCACCGGTTTTAAGTATTATCTCCTGCGCAGCTGCGGAAGAGTAAGCCAGAGCCACAGCCGCCGGGAATGAAGGATAGGCGGAATTATTGTAAAAAATAAACGGGTAATGCTTTCTTACCGAACCGTCATAATCGTTGAATACATTGGCATGTCCTGCGGCCGCGGCGGTTGAAAGTATCTTTTCTATGGGAAGTATCATTGAAGATGCTTCCATTGTTTCTCTGTCCGACGGCGAATTATGGCTTACCGTAACCGCCATTCTTTTGAAGGCGGCAGGCTCTTCCTTAAGCTTGGCATTTATTTCCTCAATATTGAAAAACATTGGAATCACCACCGGCGATGAGGAGGAAATAGCGATAGCAAGCTTTGAGTCATTGTCATTTTCCTTTTCCGCCGCGTCAAGAAAATCTTTCAGGGAATTTTCCTTTTTTGCCTCTTTTATTTCCCTGTCCGCAACGGCTTTAGCGTACGCCTGCCTCATTTGTGAAATAAAGGCCGCCGTTTTATCGTTTTCAGGCTCCGAAAACAATATGTTAAGGCCTATTACGGCCGGTCTTGAAACCGGCTCGTTAAGATAGCTTATCAGGGACGCTATTCTGTCTCTGCTCCACGGCCAGCGTCCCATTTTTGAAACGCTGTCTTCGTCTATGGCTATAAGCATTATATTCCTGCCGTCGCTTTTATCCCTGAATGAAGAGGCAAAATCATAGAACTTCAGCTCAAAACTTTCAATGCCTGATTTGTTGAGATAAGAAATAAAGACAGCCGCGGCCAGCAGAAAAGATAAAACGGATAGCGTAAGGTTTTTTTTCATTTTTATACCTGCAAGTAATGTTTTTCGTAAAAAGCAGTTTCTTCCCAGTACATTGCATTCAAATAGATGAAAAGCAAAAAGCCCAGGAAAAGCAGCGCTCCCGATTTTAAGGCCTGACTTTTCAATCTCTTCAGAACCGCCTGCAGAGCTTTTGAAGAAGTCTCTTTTCTTATTTCAGAATCGCTTTTCTTTATCGGGGCGCTCATTTGCGCCTTAGGTTTCTGTTTCAAAACAGGCCTTCCCTCCGCGTCATACTCGCCAGTTTCTTCATATTCGGAAATTGAAGACTGAAGATTGTATATTTCCATTTCCCTTGAATATCTCTGGTCCTCAATTTTGGATATTTCGGCATAAAACCTTTCCGTCAGGCCTTCAAAATTATGGACAAAAAACAGCGGAAGAGCTGAAAGATAGAAGAGAAAAGGTCCGAATATGAAAAAACTTTTTCCTGCTGCCGTCAAAATGGCAGCCACGGCGGAAAGCCCGAACGCGGCGTAGAGAAAGTTTCTTTCCATCGCCGGAGGATTATTGGCTGAATCGCAGGCCCATTGAGAAAAGCTGAGAAAAAGAACAGCTCCTACGGCCAGAAAGGCTGCAGCTGCCAGCCTGACAGGAAGCGCTTTGAATTTCCTTGTCTTAAGATAGAAAATCAGAGCTGTCAGGGATATAAGCCAGAGATTGGGACTTTTCAGGCCTGCAGTTAAGGCCGAATAGAAATCAATGAAAAGCCTTGAGAATAAGTCAGGTTCCTGGGGATAAGCGAAAGCTGCCGCGCCGGTAAACAGAGACAGGCATAAAAGGCATGAGATTAAAAAATGCCCCGGAGTAGTTTTGAACGGTTTTGTTTTTGACGCCAGAAAGGCTGAAAATATGCCCAGAAGTATTCCGGCCAGAGGCTGAACCGGACTTTTCAGGGCGGCGGAAAAAATAGAAGAAACAAGATTGCCCGAATAAGAGAAATTCTGCGACAGAAAAGCTCCGCCCCACATGGAAAAAACCGAAGCGGCAAACATAAGTCCCATGTGATAAACGAAGCGCGTTATCTTGTAAACGGCTCCAAGCTGGAATTTCGCTTTTTTCGGGTCAAAAATCTGCGGCGGTTCTTCCTGTTTTTTTTGTTCCCGGCCTGTTCTTTCCTTTTCTATGGAAAAATCTTCATAGCGCTGCCTTTCATTTTTCTCTTTTTCCGTTTTTACTTCCGTTTTGGCCGAGACTTTTTTTAAGTCTTCAAGATCATATGTTTTCTCGTTTTCATTTTCTGAAAGCATGTCCTGATAGCCGTTGGCCTTGTGCTTTTTTATCTCCTCAAGGGCCTCCTGCGCGGTCTGATATCTTTCATCAGGATTTTTTTTCATCAGCTTCTCTATCACTTTTGCGGTCCAAAGCGGGATTTCAGGCATTATCTGGTAAAGATTGGGCAGCGGTTCGTTTATATGCTTGCTTATAACTTCAATTGAGGTTTTGCCTTCGTAGGGATATTTGCCGGTTATCAGATAGAAAAAGGTAGCCCCTGTGGCATAAAGATCCGCTCTCGTGTCAACTTTTGCAGCCAGGCCCTGCTCAGGAGACATAAAATAAGCCGTTCCAACCATTTCGCCGGCTATGGTCAGCTGCTTTTCTTCATTGACGCTTCTTGCCAGGCCGAAATCGGCTATCCTCGGCAGGCCTTCCTTTGTCACCAGTATATTTGAAGGTTTTATGTCTCTGTGAATTATATTTTTGGAGTGCGCATGCGCCAGCCCTTCAAGGATACCTATGATGTATTCGGCGGCTTCAGGAATTGACATTTTTTTCTTTTCTTTCAAAATATCTTCAAGGCTTTTGCCTTCAACATAAGACATCACTATGAAATAAAGTCCCCTTTCCTCGCCGAAACTGTAAACATGCACTATATTCGGATGGTCCAGCTTCGAGGCGGACCTGGCTTCCCGCATGAAAAACTCAATATTCCTCTGGTCAAAAGAGAGCTCCTTTGAAAGGAGTTTTACACACACGGTTTTCCCCAGAGCCAGATGTTCGGCCTTATAAACCGAACCCATGCCGCCCTGGCCTATTTTGGCTATTATCTTGCAGCCGGCAAAAATACTTCCTATAAATTCGTTGTCATTCATTTATTCTTCTGTCCTTGTGATACTGGCTTTCTTTTTTTTGCTTGAAAGACTTAAGGTATCTCTTCACTTCAAACGCATTCTCTATTATTTTTGCATAATGGACGGGTTTTGACGGGATTACCAAAGCCGCTGAAAGCGTCATTATCGGAAATGTCATTTGATTATTTTGCCTATCTAAAGTTTTTATACAGCCGGACTTTCTGTCCTCTTCATTGTAAAAACTGCCTATCACTGAATCAAAATTTTTCAAGGCTTCCATGACGGCATTTTCTATTTTATCCGGCTGGCAGACCAGGACAAAATCGTCTCCGCCTATGTGGCCTACCAGATAGTCCTGCGGAGAAAACTTTTTAGCGGCGTTTATTAGAAGTCCGGCTATTTCCTTTATTACCATGTCGCCCTTTGCGTAGCCGTAAACATCGTTGTAGGCCTTGAAATTGTCGGCGTCTATGTAAGCGAAACCGAAAGGCAGGTTTTGCTCCATTTTTTTTCTTACATACTCCTCTATGGCAGGACCGCCGGGCAAAGCCGTCAAAGGGTTCAGGGAAACATCAATTTTCTTTCTTTTGAGTATCCTGTTCACCCTGGCCCTGAGCTCTCTTACGTCAAAAGGCTTGGAGATATAGTCGTCTGCTCCGGTTTCTATAAGATTCACCCTTGAATCCACTTCTGAAACGCCGCTTATTATGATTATCGGAATATCCGAAATATGCGGGGTTTCTCTTAACTTTTTGCAGAGCTCAAAGCCGTTTGCGTCAGGAAGCTTCAAATCCAGGAGTATCAAGTCCGGCTTATTGGCTGAAAGGTAATCGGTCAGCTCGCTGCCTGTGAATAAGGGGATAACCTCATAGCTGTAATTTTTGAACAAAGCTGATACAAGCAGGCCCAAATTAGGGTCGTCGTCAACTACAACTATTCTTTTTGTTTCGGACAAGGTCTCCCCCGTCAAATCCAACCGCAAATAATATATTAGAAATTATAAAAAATAGGAGGGCTCAAATCAATAGAAAACTGGCATGTTTTTTCTTAATTTTTGTCCCTAAATAAAGGTAGGGCTGCCTTTATGGGGGGTAGGGTGAGGGAGGCAGCCCTAACGAGTTCATTTTACCATCTATATTGATTTTTGTCAAGGGTGTGGTGTAACAAAAATAACAGGCTCCATTTAAGCGAGAAAAAATTTTATATAATTTCCCCAAGGGAGACTATGTGAAAAAATCGGAGGTTCTTGCTCTGGCTGTTTTTCTTGCCGCATCGTTTTCATATTTTTTCTGGAAATCTTTTTCAGACATAGCGGCAGATACTGATTACTCCAAAGCGGAAAAACTCTTTGCTTCAAGGCAATATTCCAGTTTCCTGGAAAAAAGCCAGTTTCTGCTGAAAACTCACCCTAAAGACGGGAATATAAGGTACCTCAGGGCTTTGGCTTTCAGAGAAATAAATTCTCCGGACCAGGCTTTGGCCGAGATTGAATCATCTCTTTCCCTTGGATACCCTGAAGTTCAGGCTCTCCTATTGAAGGCCGATATAATGGGTGAAGAAAAAGACGATCAAAACGCCAGACTTGAGGCCGCTTCCAGAGCCGTTTCTCTGGACCCGTCATACGACGCGGGATACTATCAGAAAGGGCTTGCCTATTTGTATGAAAAGGAATACAAAAAGGCCGAAAAAGAATTTATTGTCGTTTTTTCCCAGAAAGGAGAGCTGCTTTATGATGCAGCTCTTAAATTGGCTGAAGTATATGTAAATACTGGAGAATTGGAACGTGCACAGGAGAAAATAAATTTTGTTTTGGAAAAATATCCGAGCTCGCCTGCGGCTCTGGCCGCCTTGTCGGCCTTGAAAAGAAAAAAAGGAGATTTCCCCTCCGCGCTGTCTGCCATATCTCAGGCCATAGAGTATGGAGCAAAAGAGTATTTTTATGAGCGTTCCGTTATCAATGAACAGGCAGGAGATTTCCCTTCCGCCCTGGAAGATTTTTTGAACTGGCCGGGGTTTATGAAGGGTGAAAAAAAGGACAATTTTTACAGGGCGGCCAAACTCGCTTTCAGGGCCGGCAAAAATAAAGAGGCGTCCGATTTTATAGAAAAAGCTTTTAAAAATGGAAACAACAGCTGCGAGGCGTTTCTTCTCAGAGGCAGAATACTTTTCAAGGACGGAAAAATAAAAGAGTCTGAAAGAGATCTGTACAAGGCCTTGAGAGATACCGGATGTTTCAGTCAGGCTAAAGCCATTATGGATAATATCCCCAAAGTTGGGAATTAGCTTATGTTTGAAAAAGTGTCTTGGGAATTCAAAAAATATCTGGGCTTTTGGAAAGTTTTCTTTTCTATTTTCGCTTTTTATCTCTGCTGCCTTCCAAAAGAACTGGCGGTCTACAGGGATGCCGGCGAAATGGCAGTTGATGCATGGACCATGTCAATACCGCATCAGCCGGGCTATCCGCTTTACGCTCTTCTCTCCAGGGCATGGATTTCATTCTTTCCTTTTTTAGACGCTGCCTATGCGCTGAATATTTTTTCCGCATTTTGCGGGGCTATGGCCTGCGCCGTTTTATTTTCGGCGCTTAAGGAAGAGTTGAAACTATACTCGGCTTTTTTCCTTTCTGTGCTGTTTTCCCTTAATTTTACCGTGCAGACCTTTTCTTCGGTTTCTGAAATGTATGCTCTGAATATTTTGTTCGCCGTTATCCTGATAAAAACGGCTTTGAAATTTTTTTCAGCGGAGAATTTAAAAAGCTTTGATTTCTTCCTATTCGCTTATTTGTGCGGGCTTTTTCTGGGAAACAGGACGGATATTTCCCTTTTATATCCGGCTTTTCTGGCTGTCTTTCTGTCAAGACTGAGGGATTTAGATTCTCCTTTGAAGACTCTGTTATTGTCGGCCGTTTTTTTCTTTTTCGGTTTAAGCGTATATTTTTACCTTATGGCAAGGTCCTGCTCTGTCCCCTTCATAAACTGGTCCAATCCCTGCAATTTTGAGAATTTTTGGGCTGTAATAACCAGAAAAAGCTATGGTTCAACTCTGGACCTGATATCGCTTAATTACGACAAGGGAGAAATGTTTTTGCCTAATATCATAGCCTATGGAAAACATCTGGCCTTAAACTTCAATTTATCAATCCTTTTTGTGACAGCCGGGCTGGCCGGGCTTGCCGGAGAGGAAAAGAAAAAAATTTATTTTTTTCTGGCAATATTTTTTTTCTCGGGGCCCTTTTTCCTCTACCTTGCCAATATGCCGCCCAATCCTCATTCTTTAAGCATAGTTGAGCCTTACTACGCTGCGGCTGATCTTGCCCTGGTCTTTATAGCCGCTTACGGCATTAAAACGCTTTCGCAAAACTTTCCGCTTTTCGTAAAGACAGCGGCCGCTATGACGCTTTTCTTTACGCTATATTTAAATTTTCCCCAATCCTACCGGGCGAATTTAAAGGTCGCTGGGAATTATGCTCGTGATGTTTTTTCTCTGGTTCCGGAGAATTCTATTCTGGTTGCCAAAAAGGATGTACAGCTTTTTTCGCTTTGGTATTACGGTTATGCAAAAAATAAGAGGCCGGATCTGGCCATCGTTTCACAGGGTTTGAGCGGGGCGGACTGGTATGCAAAATCGCCGATAGTTTCAGGAAAAGTTGAATATATGGAGCGTTTATCCCAGGACGCTGAAAGCTGGCTGCGGCTGAAGAAAAAATCTGGAAAAAGGATATTTGCCACAAATGACTGCGATTTGCCGCCTGATATACCCAAAAGAGCCATGGGGCTTGTCTGGGAATTATATCCTGAAAATAGCGGACCCTGCATTTCATGCCTTGAAAAACATTCTTTTTCTTCTTTTAAAAAGCCTTATAACGATTTTTTTGTCAAAGATATTGCCTTTTCCTACGCCATGGGCGTCTGCGAGGTTTTCTCGCAGGCCTTAAAGGATAAAAAAGTTGATTCTTCTCTGATGGGAAAGATGGATAAGGCCGAATGGCTGGACGATTCAATCCCTGACACTTATTTCCTTAGAGGGCTTTATCTTTTTTCCGAAGGTAAACACAAAGAATCTCTTGGATATCTTGAGAAAGCCGATGCCGCGTATTTGGCATCTTTAGTGAAGGCAAGGGAATATGCGGCTCTGCCTGACATTGTTGAATCAATAAAAAATTCGCGCGCTCAGGCGCTTCTGACCCTCGGCGCGGCAAATGAAAGAGCTGGTTTTTTTAATAAAAGCGAACAGGCGTATTTGCAGGCTCTCAATTTAAATCCTGAATTGCCTCAGGCCCATTTCAATCTGGCAGTTCTTTACTGGGATAAGAACAAGGCGGAGGCAAAAAGAAGACTTCTTTCAGTTTTGTCTCTGGACCCTTACAACCGCGAAGCGGCGCGTTACCTTAGAATTCTTGAGGGAAAATAAAACTATCTTCTCGGAAAATAAGAATATCTGAAATTGAAAAGGCCGAGGTATTCCCATCCGCCCTTATATGTAAGGTATGAGATCTGGAAATTTAATTTGAGAAGAGTGCCCAGCTGAAGATTTATCAATTTCGGAGAAAGGGGGC
>JAJUJA010000089.1 GCA_029267355.1 Elusimicrobiota bacterium
CCGAATTCAAGGGCCTTCTGTTCGGCTGTTTCATCTGTGGTGGCTGTAAGAAGTATTATCTTTGTGTTTAAATTTTTTTGATTTACCGTCTCGGTCAGTTTCAAGCCGTTGAGATTGGGCATATCTATGTCGGAAATGACAAGATCATAGCTGTTTTTGGATATTTTTATTATGGCGTCCAGCCCGTCCTGAGCGGTATCGACTTCATAGTCGGCTGAAATTAGAACCTTGGATATAAGCTCCAAAAGGTCAGGGTCATCGTCAACGGCAAGTATCTTCTTTTTTGATGGTCCGGATGACACAGACGGCTGAGGATCTTGAACAGCAGATTTCACGCCCGGCAGCTCTTTTTCCCCGGTTTTTATTTCAAGGTCTTTGAGCTCTTCAGCCAGTATTCTTTCATAAATCTGTTTGAAATCAAATATTCCTTCGGCGCAGCGTTTCAAAGCACTGACCGGCATAAGAAATTCTCCCTTTGACATCAAAGCGTTTCTAATATCTCTCACAGGCGCGCCTGAGGCCACCATTTCAGCTATTTCGGGAGTAAATCTCATTATTTCGTATACGGCCTGCCTTGAAATATATCCGCTGTTTGAGCATTTGGGGCAGCCTTTTGCCTGATATATTTTTTCAGGCATTTTTACGCCGAATTTTGAGGCGATTTCATTCTCTTGAGGCGATAAAGACCTTTCCTGCCTGCAGAAAGGGCAGAGTTTTTTTATAAGTCTCTGAGAGATAAGCGCCAGTATCGTTTCGGCCATCTGCCTTCTTGTTATTGAAAATCTTTCCAGCCTGAATATAGCCGTTGTGGCGTTTGAAGTATGTATTGTGCTTATGGTCATATGTCCTGTGCTGGAAAAATCAAACGCTATTCGGGCTGATTCTTCATCTCTTACCTCGCCGAGAAAAAGCACATCCGGGTCCTGTCTGACTGAAGATTTTAAAAGGCTTGAAAATGTTACGCCCGCCTTATCGTTTATCTGCTGCTGATTGGCTTTGGCTATTTTATACTCTATAGGATCTTCGACGCTTATAAGACTTTTTCTGTCAAGGTCCAGGGAAGAAATGAAACTGTAAATAGTCGTGGTTTTGCCTGAACCGGTGGGAGCTGCTATCAGTATTATCCCCTGACTGCATTGGGAAAGCTCAGCCATTATTTTTTCCTGATTTTCAAACATTCCCAATTCAGAAAGAGGCTTTGGTCTGGCTTCATTGTCTATTATTCTTGCCACTATAGACTCGCCGTGGGCTGTTGAAGTGGTGGCCAGCCTCAGTGTATATTTTTTGCCGGAATGCCTTACCGAGAACGCGCCGTCCTGAGGCCGCCTTCTTTCCGTTATATCCATTGAGGCCAGAGCCTTCATTCTGGTTATGACCATATTGCCGGTTTCAAGCTTAAGTTTGGTGAATTCTCTTAAATCGCCGTCTATCCTGAATCTGAGGGAATAATATGTCTCCTTCGGTTCCAGATGCAAATCGCTGGCCTTTGAGGTTATGGCGTTTTCTACTATCTTGTTGGTTATATATATCACCGGAGTATCTTGTATTTTGTTTTTGAGATTTTTTTCTCCGATATCGATATACCCGCCCTGCTCCTTCTCAATGGAAACAGAGGATTCGGAAAGTATATCCTTTGATAAATGAAGTATGGGTTTTATGTTTTTGGAAGAGGAAAGGGCGTATTTAAAATCTTTAAGTTCCAGAGCCGAAAGGGCGGACAAAATGTTTTCGTCAAAAGGGTTAGGCATCAGAATAAGATTTCCTTCGGAACTTTTTACGGCAAGGACATTATTCGCCTGGGAGAATTTGAAGGGGATGGCGTCCTTTATTATCTCGTCGGGGTTTATTATCTCTATAAAAGGATAGCCGGTATATTCGGAAAGGATTGAAAAGATTTCATTTTCCCGCGTCTGCAGCAGGGCGGCCAAAGTTTCAGGCATATTATCCTTTGATTTAAGGTAATCCTTTATGAGGGAAGGACTTGCTTTAAATTTTTCGGCCAGCAAATTGCAAAAACCGTCAAGATTTTTTAATTTGGCATTGCTTTCATTTTTCTGTTTTTCAGACTCAAGTTCTCTGCTTATAAAAGAGAAAATCTTTCTGGCGGACATTAAAACTTTCTCACCTGTCAAAGGCAAGGGTATATACCCGGAAACGAGGTTGGAGTAAAGCTTCTTTAACTCGATTTGGGCCTGATCTTTGGGGATAAGCACGGCATAACATTTTTTGTTTTTTTCTCTCAGTTTTGTCATCAGCTGCGAAATATCAGAGAGCGGATAAGCGGAAGAAATCAGCAGCAGGGAAGGGGAAAAAGAGAGAATTTCTGAAATAAAAGCCTGCGGCTTGATATCTGCAACATTAAAAACCTTTGACTGATAATTTCCGGAATTCAGAGCCGCCTTTATAAGGTTAAGTTGATCTATTTCCGGCGATATGGCTGCTGTTTTATTCATAAACGATGTCTAAGTTGTCAAGGTAAGATTCAAGTCTATTAAGGCAATTTTCTATGATAGACTTGTCAGTAAGAGCATTATTTTCTATCTCCTTGCCTATCTTTGAAATTTCATCAAAACCGTAACCGCCGCCGGAGCCGGCCATTTTATGGCCTATCCTTTTTATTTCATCTTTATCATCTGCCGCTAAAAGCTCTCTTATCTTTTTGCAGTCATTTCTTCTGTGTTCCAGATAAGCAGGTATTATGTCCATAAGGTCCTTGTCTATCTTAACGGTTATCTTTTCCATTGATCCCCTCCATAGTCCGAATAAATCAAGATCCAATAAGAGACAAAATTTTGTCTCTAAGCTCATCTCTGTCTTTGAATATGCCGTCAATCAGACCCTCGTCAAGATTTTCCATAATCTGAGCATAGAAAGGAATTTTGACAAACTTAAGGCCTTTTAGTTTTGAAGAAATATCATCTTTGGAATAAAAAAGTTTTGATGACTTTTGGCAATGCGGGCAGCAGAATTCAGACATATTCTCCGCGACAGAAAGCACTTTTATGTTCAGTTTTTCCAGAAAATCCATGGCCTTTGATACATCCAAAAAAGAAATTTTCTGCCCTGTGGTAACTATTACCGCCCCGTTTATTGAGCCCATAAGCTGGGCTATGGATAGCGGTTCATCGCCGGTGCCGGGAGGAAGATCGACTATCATATAGTCCGATTCGCCCCAGTCAAAATCCGCAAGCAGCTGTTTTATTACGGTTATCTTTATCGGGCCGCGCCATATGAGGGCTTTGTCTGTATCTTTTATTATTGAGCCCATTGAGACGATGTTCATACCGGATTTTTCTATGGGCTTTATGATATCTTCGCCGACAGTCTCATGGTTTAAGTCTTCTATCCCGGCCATTTTGGCCAGCGAGGGCCCGTGTATGTCGGCGTCAAGAAGGGAAACTTTAAAACCTTTTTCTGACAGGGCTTTGGCAAGCATTATGGATATTGAACTTTTGCCCACCCCGCCCTTATTGCTCATAACAAGTATCTTGTTTTTTATTTTAGCCATTCTTTCTTTAATCAAAGAATCGCGATGGTCTATATGTGCTTTATGCATAATTTCTCCATTTTTTCCCTGTAATATTTTACAATTTTTGAGCTCTTATGTCGCATATCGTGAATATTTTTATAAAATATCAATATGTTCAAATCATCAACCGGAGAACAAAATGAAACCGATAAAAAAAGCTTCTGAAATAGCGGAAAAAGTTAAAAACGGCTCTTCCATAATGATGGGCGGTTTTATGGTTTGCGGCCATCCTTTTACTCTTGCCGAAGAGTTATTGAAGAGAAATGTAAAGGACCTGACCCTTATTTCAAACGATGCCGGTTTCCCGGACAAGGGTATAGGTAAGCTGATAGTCAATGGGCAGGTTAAGCATTTGATAGCCTCTCATATAGGGCTGAATCCGGTGGCAGGTCAAAAGATGAACTCAGGCGAAATGAAAGTGGATCTGGTTCCGCAGGGAACTCTTGCTGAAAGAATAAGGGCTAAGGGCGCCGGTCTCGCCGGTTTTTTGACGCCTACAGGCGCAAATACTCAGGTTGAGCAGGGTAAGCAGAAGTTTAATGTGAATGGCAAAGATTATATACTTGAAGAGCCGCTCGGAGCCGATTTCGCTTTTATTAAGGCCACAAAAGCGGATAAAAACGGAAATTGCTTTATAGCCAAATCAGCCAAAAATTTCAATCTTGTTATGGCCATGGCTGCGGACTATGTGGTCGCAGAGGCCGAAGAAATAGTTGAAGTCGGAGAGCTGGATCCTGATATGGTGACAGTGCCGGGAGTTTTTGTTTCCGCGATTATAGAGGCGGAAATTAATGACAGGGGATTTTAAGGAGATTTTATGGATGAAAAAGAGCTGAAAAGGGTCAGAATAGCAAAAAGAATAGCCAGAGAGTTTCCCGATGGAGCTGTGGTTAACCTCGGTATAGGAATGCCTACGCTCGTGGCCGATAATCTGCCCGAGGGAAAAAGCATTTTGCTTCACTCGGAGAACGGTTTCATAGGGCTGGGGCCCGCGCCGCAAAAGGGCAGTGAAGATAAGGACATAGTAAATGCCGGCGGCAAGCCTGTAAGCATAGTAAAAGGCGGCTGTTTTTTTGATTCAGCGATGTCTTTCTCTATAATAAGAGGCGGGCATCTGGATTACACGGTGCTTGGCGCTCTTGAGGTTGACGAAGAGGGAAACCTTGCCAACTATATGATACCTGGAAAAATGGTGCCGGGCATGGGCGGGGCCATGGACCTTGTGGCCGGCGCGAAAAATGTGATAATAGCGATGGAGCACACTAATAAGAACGGAGCGCCGAAAATACTTAAAAAATGCACCCTGCCTTTAACAGCCAAGGGGGAGGTGGACATTATCGTGACCGAGCTGGCTTTTATAAGGGTCACCAAAAAAGGTCTTGTGCTTGAGGAAATAGCTGAAGATACCACGGTTGAAGAAGTCATAAAAAATACCGAGGCC
>JAJUJA010000068.1 GCA_029267355.1 Elusimicrobiota bacterium
CCTTTTTGAGGATCAAATTTGTCTATGGCATGAAGAAGCCCGAGATTGCCCTCTTCTATCAGGTCCATAAGGTCGGCCCCGGGATAGAGAAATTTCTTGGCTATGGGGATGACAAGCTTAAGGTTTAGCTCCATTATTCTCTGTTTGGCTCTTCTGTCGCCTCTTTTCACCCGCTTCCACAGCTCATGCATTTCTTCTCTTGTAACCTTATTGTCTATTTTCGTTATGGCCTTTATGTACTGATTTGTGGAATCTATATTTATGGCGCCGAGATCGTTTTTCGGCAGTTTAACGGAAGTTTCTTCCGCCTCTTCATTTTCTTCATTATGGGCGGCGGAAATTTCTTTTTCCTCATTTTCCTGATTTTCTTTTTCTTCGTCAGAATACATTTTTCCTCCGTCAGTACTCTATTTCAAAATCTTCAAAATCCTGCCAGGGCTGATTGACGGTCTCAATCTGAGAAACTCTTGCCAGGGAGCTGCCTTCTCTGAGCTGTTTAAGGAAAAGCCCGATTTTTTCGCCGTCTCCTGATACGATTCCGGAGACATTGCCGCCGGGATCGTTTCTTACTTTGCCTTTCAGGCCCAGCCTTAAGGCGCAAAGCCTGGCATGCATTCTAAACCCTACGCCCTGAACTCTGCCTCTGACCAAAAAGCTCACGGTCTCATTCACGAAAAAATAATATCAAAATGATTGACATAAGGCAAGGAGATATTGACAAATCAATAGACGGCTGAAAACTGTCTAATCCCGGCAGTCCAGCTTGCGCATTATTTCGGCGGCTGCAGAAGGTTTTGAGAGAGAGGCCAGTCTTTGGGCTCTGAGCGAAAAAGCTTTTCTGTTCTTGTAAAAAAGTTCAATTAGAGCATAAAGTTCGCCGTTATCCTTGGCGAAAAAACATTTCTGGGATTTAACAAGGTAAGAGAGATTCCTCTCCTCCTGGCCGGGCAGGGGCGAGTGGGCTATAAAAGGTTTTTCAAAGGCCGCTGTTTCAAATATCGTCAGACCTCCCGGCTTTCCTATCACGCAATCGCAGCTGGCGTAGAGATAAGAAGGGTCCTGCCTGTACGGTATGTATGAAAAGGTCAAATTTCCTATCTGATTGGCTCCTCTTCGGATTCTTTCATTTTCGGCGCACATCACATTGAGATGCGCTTTCTTTCCGGTTTTCAGAAAGGCCTTTTTAATTTCCTCAAGGCTCATAAAGCCCCTGTTGCCGCCGGTTATAAGGAAAACCGGAACTCCGTTTTTTTTCAGCTGAAACTCTTCCTTTCTGGTTTCGGTAAATTCCTTTCTTACCGGCATTCCGAAGCAGAAAACTTTTTCCTGGGAAAATCTCTGTTTAAGTATTTTTTCTGAAAATTTGCAGGGCGCAAAATAGGCGTCAGCTTTGTCGTCCCAGAAGGAATGCGGATAAATATCCGTTATTATGCAGGCTCTTCTGATATGAGAAAGGCCTATATGCATTCTGGAAACCATCAGCGAGGCGAAGGCATGAGTGCTTATTACAAGATCTATATCCCTGTCGCTTAAGATTTTTTTAAGGCGGTTAAAAAATATGCCGGGTATTATGGCTCTAAGGTTTTTGTGGGCCGCAGAGAGATACCTGCTGTCGTAGAAGTAACCCCAAAGCGCTGGAGTTTTTTGAACAAGTTTGAAATATGCCGAGGCCAGAAGCGGGCCTATGGACGGATAAATGGCTGAGAGGTTTATGAACAGCGGTTTTCTATTTTCGCTAATATACTGGGACAGCGCCCGGGCAGCTATTGAATGGCCGGAGGGCTCATAACCGTAAACGAAGACTGTCTTTCTTTGCGGCATTGAAAAAATTATATAAAAAAAGGGTCCCCGCGCGTTTTCGGCGCGCGGGGACAGGGGTTCTTCGGTATAAATCAGGAAAGTTCCTGGTAAACCTTGCCGACTATTTTTTCAGAGGGCTTCAGTGTTTTTGCGCCTGGCTTCCATTTCGCCGGGCATACCTCGGAAGGATTTTTTCTGCAATGCACAAAGGCCTTTACTTTTCTGACAAGCTCTTTCATATCTCTGCCGACATTATTGAGGTTTACCTCGATTGAAGACAGTATGCCGTCAGGGTTTATTATGAAAGTGGCCCTGTAAGGAAGGCCTGTTTTTTCATCTAGAACTCCGAAGGAGTCGGCTACTTTGCCCATGGAATCGGAGGCCATGGAATAGGAGACATCCTTGAGAAGCTTTTCACTTTCATGCCAGCCCATATGAACGAATTTGGTATCGCAGCTTACTGAAACAACCTCAGCTCCGGCTTCGGCAAGCTCCTTGTAATTTTCAGCTAGGTCGGCAAGCTCGGTGGGGCAGACGAACGTGAAATCAGCCGGGTAATAAACCATTACCGTCCATTTGCCGTTTTTAACCGCCTCTTCCAGAGAAAATTTTCCGAAAGTTTTCCTGGAAGGCTGATAGGTTTCCATTTCAAAAAAAGGAACCTTATCGCCAACTTTTATTATTTTTTTTGTTTCCATTTTTTCCCTCCCTTTTCTGAACAGGCTGGACAAAGCCCTTTGGCCTGAACTGAATAAGAAAAAACTTTAAAATTTCTTATAGACGGCTTTTTGGCGGAACAGCTGAAATCAAAAACTTTGAAGCATTTAAGACATAGAAAATGTCCGTGCGGCTTTACGCATGGGTCATATCTTTTTTCCCTGAGTCCCGCGTCAAGGCAGAGAATTTCCCCCGTTTCGGCCATTTTTGAAAGATTGTTGTAAACGGTGGCAAATGAAACCGAGGGAATCTTTTTCTTAAGCCTCAAATATATCTGTCTGGCCGAGGGATGGGTTTTGTCGTTTTCCATCAGCTTTAAGATTTGAAGTCTTTGATAGGTGTTTCTCATGTTTTCCTTATTTAGAATAATTCTAATTTAATAAATATTACCATATTAGAATAATTCTTGTCAATAGAAAAATAATTTTTTTGCGGCTCTTAAGAAATCGTTTTGGGAAATTATTTAAGCGATTTTTCTACCGCTTTGAGGTCTTTGAGAATTTCTTTGAGAAAGGACGATTCTCTTTTGTGTTTATGTTTTTCCTGCGCAGGATTTATAATGTGTCCTTCTTCCTGAAGTTTCCTTTTCACTCTGGAAATACCCTTAAGAGAATAGCCTTTGAGATATATTAGATCTTTTATTTTTTTTATGTTTTCAAGGTCGTTTAAAGTGTATCTTCTGTGTCCGGCGGCCAGACGTATGGGCCTTATAAGGCCTGTTTTCTTTTCCCAGTAGCGCAGCGTGTGCTGGCTTATCGAAGCTTTTTCGCAGACTTCTGAAATATTGAAATACTTTTTTTCCATCAAATTTCTGATAAAAGTTTTCTCGAGGGTTTGAATCTAACCTTCTTTCTTACGGCGGTCATAACCTTTTCATTTGTTCTCGGGTTTCTTCTCAAAGCCGGCTTTTTTTCCAAAGGTATGAATGTCCCGAAGGACGAGATGACAACTTTTTCCTTTTGCTTCAGGGAGTTTTTTATTATTCTTAAAAAGGCCTCAACCGCCTTCTCCGCTTCTTTTGGTTCGGCAAAATAAGCCTTCATGGCATTGATTATGTCGTTCTTATTCATCTTCGTTCTTCTCTTTTTTATTGAACAGGTCAGTGGGCTTGAGGTTCTCAAGCTCTTTTTTAAATCTGGAGACATCATCTTCGCTTATAGGCCTGTTGAGAGACTGCGTTTTTGAAAAAATCTCCTCTTTCACTTTTATGGGACAGCCGAATCTTACAGCCATGGCTATGGCGTCAGAGGGTCTTGAATCTATTTCAAGCTCTCCGGCCGGGCCCGACAGGAATATCTTGGCATAGTAAGTATTATCGGCTATGTCTGAAAGCAAAACTTTTTTTATTGTGTATTTAAGGGAATGGAGAATTGAGTAAAGCAGATCATGGGTCATGGGCCTTGGGGAAGGATAGCCCGACATTTTTATCGCTATGGCCTGCGCTTCAGCAGGGCCTATCCATATGGGAAGTATTCTTATGCCTTCCGCCTCATCTAAAAAAATTATGGATTCGGTCAGGCTGCTGGCTATGGAATAAATTTTAAGCTCTATTTCTTTGCTCATTTTTTATGGTGAAAGGTCAATTCCTTGCCTGCATATATTCTCTTAATATTAGGAATATGGGTGTATATTATCAGGGCGCAAACGCAAAAGGCCAGAATTGCGAAAGGCGCCGGCGATTTGAAAATAAGGCAAAAAACCGGCAAAGTAAAAGCAGCGGCCATTGAACCGACTGAAATGTGCTTGGTAAGCCATACGGCTATGCCGAAAACTACAAAGGCCAATGATGTTGGAGCGGGAAGAAAAGCCATAAAAACTCCAGCCGAAGTCGCTACTCCTTTTCCGCCTCTGAAATTAAGAAATATAGTCCATATATGCCCGGCTATTCCGGCGGCTGCGGCGAGTATTATCGTCAAATAATCTTGCGGAAAAAGTCTGACAGCGGCAAAAGCGGGCAGGAAGCCTTTAATGAAATCTATGGCGAATGTTACTATACCCGGCCATTTTCCCAAAGTTCTGTAAACATTTGCGGTGCCCGGATTGCCGGAACCGCATTTTCTTATATCAATCCCTTTCATACGGCCTATAAGATAGCCGGTGGGTATGGAGCCGAGAATATAGGAAAACGCTATGACAAGTATTTTGTACATGTCCATAAGTTAGATTATATAAAATAAACAGCGGCCTTTACCTGAAATCCCCCGCAAGTTTTCTTATTTTTTCCATATTGCCTCTTGAAGCGATAAGCGAAAGGCGAAGTTCATTTTTAAGCCATATTCTTTTTTCTATAAGGGCGCTGTTTTCTATCTCTCCAAGAACTGAAGCCGCTTTTTCATGGCTTAATATCAATTCCTTCCTTTCCCACGTCCTTGAGAAATGATCCTGAACAGCTTTAAGAAGCGGAGACAGTGAAGCTCTGTCTTTAGCGCAGATGAAGATGTGATCTTTATACAAAGGGTTTGACTTCATCGACTCTATGACTGAAGAGGGCACCTTATCTATTTTATTGAAAACTTCTATTACGGGCATTTCGCCGGCGCCTATTTCGTCAAGCAGATTTTTTACGCAATCGCTCTGCTGCTGCCAGTTTGGATTTGACAGGTCCTTGAGATGAATTATCAGGTCGGAATATTTTATTTCCTCAAGAGTGGATTTGAATGCTTCAACCAGAAAGGCAGGCAGGCCGCTTATAAATCCGACGGTATCTGAAAACAGCATGCTGTAGCCGGCCGGCATTTTTACTCTTTTTGTCAAAGCGTCAAGCGTGGCAAAAAGCCTGTCGTCTGCGTAAATATTGTGCTTTTCCATGGTCAAAGTTGAAAGCAGGCTGGACTTGCCGCAGTTAGTATATCCGGCTATTGAAATCTGAGGCAGTGGTACAGAGCGTCTTTTGTTCCTTTGAACCAGTCTTTCCTTTTTCACTTTTTCAAGCTCTCTTTTTAAGGCTGAAAATTTATCTCTTAGCTGGCGTCTTTTGTACTCGGCTATCTTTTCGCCTGCGCCTCTTGTTCCTATCATGCCTTCCTGCTGGTCCATGGAGCTTCCCTTTCCATAGAGCCGCGTCATTTCATAAGAGGCCCTGGCAAGTTTTACCTGAAGCTTGCCTTCGGGAGAGCGGGCTCTCTGCTCAAATATTTTCAGTATTAGCCATGTTTTATCCATTACCTGCGCGTTTAAAAGCTCGCACAGATTTCTTTGCTGAAGCGAAGTTAAATTCTCCATGAAAAGCACCGCTTTTATTTTTTTTGCAGCGGCTTCCATAGCCAATTCCTGGGCCTTGCCTTTGCCTATGTAATGAGAAGGCGTTATTTCCTTAAGAATTATCTTTTTAACGCCGCAGGGCTTAAAGCCGGCCGTTTTGCACAGCCCTTCCAGTTCGGCCTGCTGCGTTTCAAGGTCAAGATTTTCTTTATCCCTGCGGTTTACGGCTATAACTATTAAGGTGTTCATTTGAGGCTGAGATAGCGGTTTAAGATCAAGTCGGCTATTTTTTCCGTTTCAAAATCTTTTTCCGATGAAAACTCGATTTTTAGAGTGTGAGAATATCTGGAAAACCAGGTATTTTGCCTTTTGGCATAATCAATTGAAAGCGTCACTATCTCCTCTATGGCCTGCCTGCGGCTTACTTCGCCTTCTATATGAGCAAGCACTTGCGGATAGCCGAGAGATTTAAGCCCGGGACAATCATAGGCATAGCCGCTTGATATAAGATTTTCAGTTTCCTTTATCCATTCATCGAACTCCAGTTCCGTTCTCTTCTTTATTCTTTCTTTGAGCGCCGGCTTTTCCCATTTTAAAAATACGAAAAGACCGGGGAAAAGCGTTATATCCTTCATAAAATTTCCGCTGAGCGCCTGAGAAGCCGGCTTGCCGGAGGTTTTGTAGATCTCAAGGGCCCTTATGACCCTGTGAATATTATTGGGATGTATCCTTGCCGCTGAGACCGGGTCTTTCTCCTTTAAAATTTCATAGACGGCGTTTTTGCCTTTTTTTTCGGCTATCTCCGCAAGCTCCTTTCTGTACGCCCTGTCGCTTTGCGGTAAAGGGTCAAGTCCGTTGAAAAGAGCGTTAAGATACATGCCGGTGCCGCCGGCTATTATAGGTATCTTATCGTTTTTCAGGGTTTTTGAGTATTCCCTTGAGAAATCCTGAGCGTATCTGGCCGCGTCATAGGTGAAATTAGGATCTAGAAAATCCACGAGTCTGTAGGGAACATTTTCGCAAAGATATACACTTTCCCCGCTGTCATCTTTTTCCCATCTGCCGGAAGGTTTGGATGTGCCGGCTCTTAAATGCCTGTAAATCTGTCTTGAATCGGCTGAGAATATCTCCCCGCCGAGAGCTTTTGCGAGAAAAAGAGAAAGCAGAGTTTTTCCGGAGGCATTGGCCCCCATTATTACTATGGGCTTTTTCCCCGCATTTACAGGAAACATTTATTTGAATAGAGTATCGTCTTTTTGCGGTTTATTGCACAAACCGTGAGCTTTACAGCCTTCAACGCAGGCTTCGGGCAGCTTTAGGGTTATTCTTGTGTCGCAGTCCGAATAATCTTCGGCCATTTCGTTTATCTTCTTCTGATTGGACTTAGATATTGAAGTAAAAGCTATGCCTGTCATGAAAACTTCGCCCTTCTGCTTGACCCAGGAAATTCTGCCGGTCACGGGAACCTCGTCAAGGCCTTCAAGCTTGAGTATTATGTTTATCTCTTTTGAGTGAGGCGGTTCTAAAAAGGTTATAAGTCTCATGCCGCCGGCGGAAAGGTCTGATAATATGGCCGGCTGCGGTTTTACCTTGCCGTCTGAGGTCTTGGAGAAAAACTGTATTTCAACCGGCTCAAGTATGCCGTGAAGCATAGGCAGACGCACATGTTTTCTTCTTTCTTTGAAAATTGTTTTTTTGCTGTTTTTTTTCATTTTAAGACCTTCCCGTACAATGTATTTCCCGCCGCTTTTTTTATCTCAACCTCAACCTTCTCGCCGGGCTTTACTTTTCCACTATCTATTATAGCACAATTGAAACCTGAAGAAGTCTTGCCGAAAGATTCTTTTTCCGTAAGAACTTCTTCTTTCTGTCCGACTCTTTCCGTGAAAACCTTTTTTGAATTCTTCCTTATGACTTCCAGAAGCAAGGCCAGCCGATCGGACATCTCGCTGGCGCTTATTTCGCTTACATCTTCAGGCCTGTCGGTTCTCGGCGAATATTTGAAGCAGAAGGCAAAGGAAAATTCTGTTTCACGGGCTATTTTTAGAGTTTCCAGAAAGTCCTTTTTCTTTTCGCCCGGAAACCCGACTATAAAATCCGTTGAGACGCATACGGAAGCGTCGGCTTTTCTCAATCTTGAAATTATTTCAAGGTATCTTTTTACGGTATATCCTCTTTTCAGGGCCGAAAGAATTCTGTCAGAGCCGCTTTGGTCAGGAAGGTGTATATTGCGCGCTATCTTTTTTTTTTCAGCAAAAACCC
>JAJUJA010000010.1 GCA_029267355.1 Elusimicrobiota bacterium
AGTTATTGTTAATGGTATGGATTATATATTGTCTTTTTTTGAAAATGATATAAAAGAATTTTCGGATTATATGTTCTCAAAAATTGAAGAGAAAGAATTCAGAGTTTTAAATAGAGTAAGGAATGAAGACCTGTGTTTGAAACTTTCAAGGATTAGAGGGGAAAAGATTTCAGGAGATGTTTTTTCGAAAATAAATTATTTAATCAAGTTAAACAGCGTAAACAATAGAATGATGGCTGTTATAAGGGAAAAGGTAAAAATCTAATTTTTGGGCTGTTCCGGGATTTTATTTTCAAATGCTGAAAAAACATTTGAAACAGCTTCGGAAGTCTTTGCCGATAAAAGCCTTTTTCTTAAAGTCAGGTTAGATATTATTTTAGATAATTTTGAAAGGATGGTAAGCTGAATGCTCGGATCGTTAAAAGGGGTCAGTATCATGAATATCATTTTAACCGGAGAATTATCGGGTGAAGGGAATGAAATGCCTTTGGCGCTTTTGCCGATTACCAGTATCGGTTTTTTTAAATGTTCCAGCCTGGCGTGAGGAAATGCGACTTGATGTCCCATAGCCGTAGAAAAGGCTTTTTCTCGCTCCATTATTTTTCTGGTTATTTCATCCTTGTCTATAATAGTCTTGTTTTCAAAAAGTTTATCTATCATCTCTTGTATGGCACCGTATCTATCTTCGGACTTTATATCAAAAGAAGATAACTCCTTGTTAAATATGTCATTTAATGTGAAATTGGGCGGCGTTTCAAATTCATCCCTTATTTCCCCAGTCAGTTCCTCTATTATATCTTCTAAAGTCAATATGCCTGTCACCTCTTCTTTTTGTTGCCTGTCACCTTTTACTAAAGCTATTTTTATTCGGTTTTCCTGGAAGAATTTTAGAGCTTTTTCCAGAGACATGTTTTCTTCTATGGTTTTTATATCCCTGATGTATGGGTCCAAATCCAATGTGCCTGACACCTTAACTTGAGAGAGATTGAATATCAGGTCTTTTACATGGATAAAACCCAGATACTGGCCAGTTTCAGATTTTACCGGGTACCTTGAATACTTTTTTTCCTTGATTATCCTGTTTAAATTTTCAAAGTCTACGGGTAAAGTTATTGAAGATATGTTTGAACTGGAAGTCATTACCTCTTTTACTGCGGTTTTTCCGAAGTCAAAAAGGTGTTCAAACATCATAAGTCTTCCCAAAGAAATCTTTCCCATTTCTTCTGTTTGGCCAAGAATTATCCTCAATTCATCTTCTGAATGAGACATTTCATGCTCATTTGTTTTCAATTTAAAAGGTTTTATCATCAGATTAGCGGAGCCGTTTATTAAAAGCATGGGATAGTAGGTCAGTTTATAGAATATCTTAAGAGGTATGGCAAATATTAGCGTTATTTTTTCCGATATTGATATAGCAATGTATTTCGGTACCTGTTCTCCCGCTATTATATGAAGAGCGCTTATTACTGCAAAGGCGAAGCCAAAAGATATTGTGTAAGAATATGCCCTTAAAAACTCTATGTTCATGGACTCGAATAACGGCTCTATAAGCTTGGCAAAGGCCGGCTCTCCTATCCAGCCAAGGCCGAGGCTTGCCATTGTCACCCCAAGTTGTATGGAGGCCAGGTATGAGTTTAAGTTTTGAAGTATTTCCAGCGCTGTTTTAGCGTTTATATTGCCTTTTTGTGCAAGTTCTTCTATCCTTGTGTATCTGACTTTAACTATGGCAAATTCTACGAGAACAAAAATCGCATTCATCAACAGAAAACCGGCTGCGATTATCAATTCAGCGAAGTATATCATTTAGACTATTTTATCATTTTGAATAGCGTTAAAAAAATGCTAATATAATAATGTCGCGCGGGTGGCGGAACTGGTAGACGCGTACGTTTGAGGGGCGTATGCCTCTGGCGTAAGGGTTCGAGTCCCTTCCCGCGCATTTTTTATTATGCCGGTATGTTGGACAAAAAAAATAAAATCAACAGTATAATCAGGGCAGCATTTGAGTATGGCACCCCCTGTTATGTCTATTTTAAAGACGATCTTGAGTCCAATATTTCCAAATACAAGAAATGTTTTTCAGGTATTGATGTATCCTTCTGTTATGCGCTTAAAGCCAATTCTAATCCACACATTTTAAAGACTATCGCTCAAAATGGATTTGGAGCAGATGTCGTAAGTCTTGGAGAGCTGCTGCAAGCTCTGTCTTGCGGATTTAAGCCTGACAAGGTGATATTTTCCGGCGTAGGAAAAACTTATGATGAGCTGTCTGCTGCGATAGAGAAAAAAATAAAATTTGTAAATGTTGAGTCTTTTGAAGAATTGAAAAAACTTTCAGAAATAGCAGAGTCCAAGAAAAAGAAAGTGCATTTTTCAATAAGAATAAATCCAAATGTTGATCCTCACACGCATAAGTATATATCCACAGGCAAATACGGCTCCAAATTTGGTGTTTCTGTTGGTGAAGCTTTAGAAATGTATAAATGGTCAAGACATAACAAGCTTTTAATCCCTGTAGCAGTGCATTATCATTTAGGATCTCAGATTTTTAGTTCGGCGCCATATATTAAAGCTTTTCAAAAAGTTGAAAAGCTTGTTGATATACTTTACAGTATAGGGATACGCATAAATACAATAGATCTTGGCGGGGGATGGGGAGTAAAGGAAGGAGAAAAACTTAATCCTCCGTACGAAATAGCGTCTTTTCTTAGGACCAAAAAGGATGATTACTCTTTCATTATGGAGCCGGGCAGGTCCATAGTGGCTTCCTGCGGTTTTTTTGTCGTTAAGACATTATACAGGAAGAAAAGCGGTAATAGGAATATCGTTATAGTAGACGGGGGAATGAACGATTTTATAAGACCCTCCCTGTATGGTGCCAGTCATCCGGTGTTTAATATTATGAAAAATGATAAGGCCAGAGAAGTTATTGACATATATGGGCCAGTCTGCGAAAGCGGGGACTTTTTGGCCAAAAATGTAAAAATAAAGGTGCCAGACACCGGAGATCTGCTTTGTTTTATGTCTGCCGGAGCTTATGGCTATTCCATGTCATCAAATTATAACCTTAGGAGAAAACCTGCCGAAGTAATGGTGTCAGGCAAAAAAATACAACTGGCAAGAAAAAGGCAGGAATATAAGGATTTTACAGGTTTTTAGTGTTTTCTTTTAAAAACTTCCTTAAAAAAGGTGTCAGGCAGAAGTTTTTCCACTAAATACGCTGATGTAGAGATATCCAAATCTATGGAAGGTCTTTCAAAGATTTCTTTTTTAAGCTCAGGAATTTTGGCGTAAAGTATATCGCCGGGGCAATCAGTGGCTCCTATATCCCTGTGGGCATAAAAACTTGATTTTTGAACCGAGTAGGTGTCAGTCACATAGGAAGCGATAAAAGAAATGGCTTTCAAAGCTTCCGGCGAAGGTATGTCATTTTTCGACGGATGATAATTGCCCATCAGTGATATCCCTATATTATTTGTATTTTTGAGGTAGACATGTGCGCCTACAACCTTTAAAGGCCTTCCTTCAAATATGTTTCCCATAGGGTCCACCAAAAAGTGGTAACCTATATCGTTCCAGCCTTTCGCATTTTGATGATAATCCTGTATGAACTGAATTTCAGAAATTGACTCATCCAAGGTTTTAGTGAGTTTACCTGACGTGTGGTGTATGGTTATAGCCCTTGGTATATGTTCCACATAAGGCTCTTTGGGCGGCGCGGCTTTCCATTGCGCTCTTTTTATCACATTCAGGGTGTCAGGCACGGACATTGAGGGGTCCGGGATATAATTGTATTCGGCCTTTTGTTTTGTCAGCTCGTATAAAGACTGAACTTCATAAACCGTGATTTTAAATTCAGGAGTTGCTGATATACCCCTAAAAGTGATCTTAAAAGGTTTTGTGCCTGGCACCTTTGTTTTAAATCTGGCCCAGAAACGGCCGTTTTTGTAAATTTTCATTGTTTCCGGGGATATTTCTGTGGCTGTTTCATCATCATTGACCATTTTTAGGGAAATTGAAATGTCCAGACAGCCGGTCTCGCCCTGTATTACAACAAGGTTGTATTTACCGGTTAGAGCGTTAGAAACCGGGGTTTCATAAAGAACCGCATCCTTTTCGGATGACTTTACCTTTATTTCAAAAGGGTATGATAATCCCTTGAAGATAACATTGCTTTCAGTATCTGAAGCTGATAAAGGTGTCAGGCAGAAAATGGAGAATAGCATTTTTATCAGATTAGACGATTTCATATTATTATTATACATCAAAAATGCGGTTAATAAGGCCTTTTATACTTTATGCCTGGCACCTTATTTTATATCATATAACTATGCCGAGGATTTCTGTGTCAATTATAGGCTTTAATGAGGCCTTATTTCTGAAAGAATGCCTTGAAAGCGTAAAATGGGCCGATGAAATAGTTTATGTGGATTGCGGCAGCTCAGACAACAGTATACAGATAGCAGCCTCATTTAATGCGAAAATTTTCAAAAGAGAGAATGATTTTAATATAAACGTAAATAAGCAATTCGCCATAGAACAATGCAGCGGTGACTGGATACTTTATCTGGACCCGGATGAGACAGTGCCTGTGGATTTAAAAAAAGAAATAATCTCAAAAATGGAAAATGACGGCGGCTTTGCCGCTTTCTTTATACCCAGGAAAAACTATTATTTCGGCAGATGGCTAAAATATGGCGGCAAGTATCCAGACAGGCAGTTAAGGTTTTTTAAAAAAGGATGCGGTAGATTCCCTTGCGTGAATATTCATGAGCGGCTTGAAATAAAGGGGAAAGTCGGCTGCTTAAAAAGCGCCATGGCGCATAATGTCGCCGATAATGTGGACTGGTTCATAGACAAAATAAAATCCTATGCCTACAGAAGAGCCATACAGGATATAAGACTTAATAAAACCTCCAAAAATCCGGTTTTATCCGCTTTTAAGAAATTTTTCAGGGCTTATATTATAAAACTCGGCTTTATGGACGGCCCGGTAGGATTCTTCTCAGCTGTTACCGATTGTTTCAATGAGATGATTTTCTGGCTTAAAAGAAAAGAACTTGAAAAATCAAAAAAGTTCTAAGAAGGCCTTTTCCGTTTCAATAGCAAATCTTTCAATGGAAAATAATTCCGAGGCGGTTTTGAAATTTTCTTTTGCGGCTTTTTCAAGCTCATTTTTATCCAAAAGCTTTTCCAGTTTTGAAGCCAAATCCAGATATTTTCCCGGTTTGAATAAGAAATTTTCCGGCACATATTCGCCCAAAGAACCTGCAGTTGAACATACAAGAGGCCTTCCCGCGGATATCCATTCAAGAGCGGCGCGGGAGACAGCCTCACTTGAAAGAGAAGGTATTACTCCTATATGACAGCTCTCTATGAAAGAGCCGGGATTTTCTGTTTTCCCGAGATAAATAAACTTTGACTTAAACTTTGAAGGAATGATTTCCTCAAGTTCTTTCCATTTAATGTTCGCTTCGTTTCCGGCAAAAAAGAAAACGCAATCCTTGCCTTTTTCCAAAAGAGAAATTGCGGCTTTTATCATAATGCTGTGTCCTTTTACCGGGTCCAGCCTGCCCAGCAGGCCTGCCTTAAACGGCGGCGCTGGCGGAAGTACGGCAAGTCTTATTTCCCCGCAGCCTTTATATATTGTTTTCAATGGAAGTTTTGAGGATTTCTGTCTGTACATATTTTCTATATGCTTTGAACCGCATATTATGAGCGAAACACTTTTTGAAATTAAATTTACAGATGGCGTTTTGGCATCGGATTTTGTCCTTACCGTTTTAATTTTCGGCATGAAAACTTTAGCAGCGGCGGCCGCTGACATAGCCCTTCCTGTATGGGAATTTATAATGTCAATTCCTTCCTTTTTACAAAATGAAACAAGAGAAAAAATATCAACCGGGCTGAGAGTTTTTTTTCTGTCAGGAAAATTAAAAAGACCGTATCCGGCTTTTTGAGCGGCCTTGAAACTAAAACTTTCTTTTGAGGCTCCAAAGTATATTATATGGCCTTTTTGAGCCATAACAGCGCTTTGAGTCATGGCATAATCTGCCGCAGCGCTGGCCCATGGTATATCAATCAGGTTTAAAATTTTTAAGCGTTTCTTCATATACTTTTAATGTTTTTTCAGCCATTTTATCTATTGAAAAATCTTTTGAGAGTTCAAGAGAGGAAGCGGAAAACTTTTTTCTAAGTTCGCTGTCTTTCCTGATCTTCATTACGGCCTCAGCAAGCTGCACGGGGTTCTCCTTTTGAGCCAGCAGACCGTTTATGCCGTCTTTTACAAGTTCAGTTATGCCGCCGGCCTTGGTTGCCGCAACAGGCAAACCGCAGGCCATGGCCTCTATGATTGAGCTGCCCAGCCCTTCCTCTTTGGATGGCAGTATGAAAATATCGAGGGCCTTGAGAAATGATATGTTTTCTTCAATTTGCCCGATAAATTTAAAGCTGTCTGCTATCCCCAACCTTTCTGCCTCATGCTCGCATTCTTTTTTAAGCGGCCCTTCGCCTGCCCATAAAAAGAAAATATTCCTGTCCTGTTTGAGACATATTTCGGCGGCTTTGATAAGATTAAAAGGGTCCTTATGTGGTTGAAGAGCCGCCAAGGTACCTGCCAGAAAAGCGTCAGGCGGTATTAAAAATTTTCTGTTCAGCTCTTCTCTCATCGATTTTGCGGACGCGGCATTATTTAATTCAAAAGCCGAAGGAATCACTATTATCTTGCTTTCATCTATGCCGTAATCAGTCAGAATTGATTTTATCGCATTGGAAAGCGCTATTATTTTTGAGGCGCCGCTGTATTTTAACCTTGTCAGTGGATTTCTGTTTAAATGAAAATCTACTCTTCTGTGCACTATCACAGGGCATTTCAGGAAAAAAGAGGCCAGGACGGCTACGGCAGGAGTATGGCCTGTATGGGCATGAAGAACCGGGATATTTTCCTTACCGCATATTCTCCTTACCTTGCGGCAAAGCAAAATGGCCGATATTATATCCCATTCAAAAAAATAGGGCAGCGAAAAATTGGGGATAATTTTCAGCTGGGCTTTTTCTTCAAGCGGAGAATTTTTTCTGGCTACTATGTAATTCCTGATGCCCCTTTTAGACAGGGCGCCGGCAAGATAAATGACTTGTCTTTCTCCGCCTCTGAAATTTTTACTGTCGTCTAAATGAAATATTATTTCACGCATTTTTCCTTAAATCATTATACTTGTCGAGTATAGAGGGCACAGGTATATCCTCCATGGGCGGAGGCTGCCTGCCTATTTCAAGAGATTTTTTTGCCACCTCTTCCCATTTTCTGTACCACATATAGAACTGGGCCATGAAAAGCTGTTCCATATATATGGCATAACTCAGCGCGCATAAAACATATATGGCGAGAAAAACGATATTTCTTACATGTATTTCTCCATATCCCTGCGACCAGTAAAACAAAGCTGCGGCGGGGGGAAGAAAGATAAAAGCCAGAACAAGGCCTGTTGTAAGAAAACCGCTGGCAAATTCATTGAATTCGGATTTGACTGCGCGGAAAGCTTTTTTTACAGCGTCATAATAGCCGAGATTATCCCAGGCGATTGCGCAAAAGGACATCATAACCATCATTCTCAGCCCCCGCTTTAAAATCTCAAAGAAAACTGTTCCAAGACTCAAACTGAAATTGCCGTTAAAAAATTCAAGGGCTTTATTGATATCGTCAGCTTCTTCAACAGCGCCGCCGTATCCATATTGAATAGAATCTCTTCTTCTCGCGTTTTCTCTGGCTCTGGAAAGAAGCGATTCAATAAAAGTTATTCCTGCCCATAGCAGAGCCCAGACGAATATTATCGGAATCATATCGTTTAAATTTTCCCACAGTGTTATTTTTAAAGACCTGAAGAATGAGGGATTTTCCCTGTTTTCTATCTGTTCTATCATTTCAAGCAGCATTGAGCAGGCGATCGATATAAGAAAGGCAAAAAGAATGTAATATACGAAAAGGGGATAAAGGATGTCATAGCTGTTAGTAAAATTCCATTGCACAAAAAACAGGCTCGCTGTTGAAATGATAAAGAACATTATCCAGGCAAAAAAAATAGGCAATATAAGCTTGGGATATGCCATGAAAACTCTGAATGAGGAATCTATTATGGTCTTATGAAGCATAATTTATTATCCATATTTGGCTTGAAAAATACAAGCCTCATATAAAATTTTTATAAACACTAAAAATTTCTCCCGCTGTTTTTTCCCATGTCCTTTGCGATATATTCCAGGCATTTTGAGAAAATATTTCTGTTTTGACTTTTCTTTCAAACAAGGCTATGGCCTTGTGAATATATTCCTCATCTTTTTCACAAATTGAAAAATCGTATGCCTCTTTGGTCATAAGCTCGCAGGCGCCTATGTGAGGCGAACAAAGCACAGGGATTTTAGCCGCCATGGCTTCAGTAAGAGCTATGCCGAACTCTTCTATCTCAGCGGGATAAATGACGCAGTCTCCGCAGGCGTACAAAGTTGAGACGTTCTTTACAGGCGGCATGATTTTTATTGTTTTCTCCACGCCGAGAGAATGTATCAGCTGTATGTACTCATCAGAGCGCGAGTCTTTTCCGGTTATCATAGCCTGAAAATCATACTTTAAGTCTTTAAGGGTTTTAAGAATTTTGATAAATCTTTTTACGCCTCTTTTCTCAAAGTCCCCTGAGGCAGGCAGCAAAAAACAGAAAAGTTCGGGATCTAAGCCGAATGATTTTTTAGCATCTTTTTTGTCCGGCATATTTCTCACAGCTCTTGCATTGAACGAAGGGTATATTACTTTTATCTTCTCTTCTTTTATCGAGAAACGGTTTACCAGATCCTGCTTCATCAAATTGGAGTTTGCTATTAGAAATTTGAAGTTATCCGGAGACGAAAGCATCTTGCGGTGAAAATCCCAAAGCCCGTCAGGCTTGCGGTTGAGTTTTTGATATGTCAGATGTATGAGATTGTGTAATGTCAGTATATCCTGTTTTATTAACTCGCCGTGACCGTTTACGGCCTTATATTTTTTTGAAATAAAACCTGCGCAGTATGAAAAAGCCGCTCTTTTCCAATAGCCTCTCAAGTTCTTTATTATCGGCAAGCTGTTCACTTTAAATGGATAATCAATTTTTTCCTTTCTTGCAGTCAAAATATCCGCCTCAATCCCGTAAGTGTCTTTTAATAAGGGCAAAACCTCGTTGACATAGTTGATAGCTCCGGAGAGACCTTTAAAATTCATTATGGCGACAAGAATTTTTTTCATTTAAATAATTTTATAATTTTTGCGTCATGAAAATGCGGCAAATTAATGTATGGACGGCGGGGTCGCGCAAGGCCGCTGTGCGGACTATGCGTGACAGGGGCTTCCCCGAACGTCGGATATTTTACAGGAAATAAAAAAATGGACGTGAGGGGGATCGAACCCCTGACCTCCTCGCTGCCAGCGAGGCGCTCTCCCAAGCTGAGCTACACGCCCATGATAAGGGTACAAATTGAATTATATAAAAAAGAGACTCTTAAAATCAACATTCATTACTCTCTCTAAAATTTGTAAAATTTATTCGGATAATATTTATAGGAGATAAAATGAAAACATACTCTTTTAACGTCATACCGAATTTGCCGGAGAAGCTTAAATCATTGCAGGAATTGTCCACCAATATGTGGTTCACATGGAACTGGGAAGCCATAATGATGTTTGTCGGCATTGACGAGGACTTGTGGCACAGATCTCACAGAAATCCCAAATGGATACTTGGCGCTTTGCCTTATGAAAGGCTGGAAGCCTTGGGCAATGACGAGAATTTTTTGAGAAAGCTGTCTGAAATAAAAGCCAAGTTTGATTCTTATATGTCTTACTCCGACACCTGGTTTAATAAAAACCGCCAGGAAAGCGAAAAAGATATGCTTGTGGCCTATTTTTCCATGGAATACGGCATAGGCGAAGGCCTGCCTATTTATTCCGGCGGTCTTGGAATGTTAAGCGGCGACCATCTCAAATCCGCCTCAGATATGGGTATGCCTGTCATAGGAATGGGCCTTCTTTACAGAAAGGGTTATGTGCAGCAGGTATTAAACAGAGAGAATTGGCAAACAGAAAAATATCCGGAGAATGACTGGTACAATATGCCGGTGGAGATAGTTAAAGACAAAGATGGACATCCTCTTAAAGTCTATGTTGACCTGGCCGGCGAAAATGTGGCGGTAGGGGTATGGCGGGTTCCTGTAGGCAGAACATCTTTATATCTTCTGGATACGAATCTTGTTGAAAATTCTCCCGCGGCAAGGGCTATAACCGAGCAGCTCTACGGCGGAGACAGAGACAACAGAATAAGGCAGGAGATAGTTCTTGGCGTCGGCGGATACAGGGCGCTTAAAGCGATGGGATTGAATCCTCAGGTTTTCCATGTAAATGAAGGCCACTCAGCTTTTTTGCTTCTTGAGAGAATAAGGTCTCTTATTGAAGAAAGAAGTTTTTCCTTTGAACAGGCAAGAGAGATTGTGTGGGCCAGTTCAGTATTTACAACTCATACTCCTGTCATGGCCGGCAATGAATATTTTGATTTTGAGCTGGTGAGAAAATATTTTGAAAAGTATTCGTCCGGTCTGGGCATTTCCTTTCCAGAGCTTCTGGAACTTGGCAAGGAAGAAAGAAATTCAATGGGCTTTTGTATGACCGTGATGGCAATGAAACTGTGCGCTCATATAAATGCCGTCAGCTGGCTTCATATGGAAACAACAAAGGATATGTGGCGCAAGGTCTGGCCGCAATTGCCGAAATATGAAATGCCCATAGACTATGTGACAAACGGAGTACATACAAGCTCATGGATAAGCCATGAGCATTATGAGCTTTACAAGAATAACATTCATAATGAGGGCGCTTTTGACAATCTTTCTTTTGGAAATTGCGACTGGAACAGGATAAAGAATATTGACGACAGAATGTGGTGGGAAACTCATCTGATAAGAAAGAATAAGCTTATAAAACTTGTGAGGGAAAGGCTGGCCAGGCAGTATCAGCGACTCGGCTATGACCATACAGTGATAGATGAGATAAAAAATATCCTCAACCCGGAATACCTTACCATAGGTTTTGCCAGAAGATTTGCCACCTACAAGAGAGCCACTCTATTCATGAAGAACATAGAAAGGCTAATGAAGCTTACGAACAATGAAGATAAACCGGTACAGTTTATAATAGCCGGCAAAGCTCATCAGGCTGATTCCAGCGGCAAGGAATTTATAAAAGCGGTGGCAGCGCTCAGCCTGGATAAGCGTTTCAAGTCCAGAGTCGTTTTTGTGGAAGATTATAACATGAATGTGGCCAGATATATGGTTCAGGGCGTGGATATATGGCTTAATAACCCCATAAGGCCTCTTGAAGCTTCGGGTACAAGCGGGATGAAAGCCGCTATAAATGGAGCTTTAAATCTGTCCATACTGGACGGCTGGTGGGTTGAAGGATACGACAAAGAGGTAGGGTGGGCCATAGGCGGCAGTGAGAATTACAGAAGCGATGAAGAAAGAGATTATGTGGAGGCAGAATCGCTTTATAATCTGCTTGAAAAAGTGATCGTCCCTATGTATTACAGGAAGGAGGACGGCCTGCCGAAAGAGTGGATATCAATGATGAAGAAATCCGTGGCCAAGCTTGTGCCTCAGTTCAATACCGACAGAATGCTCAAGGAATATTATGAGAAGTTTTACGTTAAAAGCTGCAGGGCCTACAAGAAACTTTTTGAAGAAAACAAGGTTTATGATGTGGCAAAATGGCGGGCGGACATAAGGAAAAACTGGGAAAATGTAAAGGTTATAATAGACAACTTCAAGCCCGATATGGAAATAAGAAGCGGGGCCATAGTGCCATTGAGAGCCATAGTATGGCTCGGAGGGCTCAATCCTCAGGATGTAAAGGTCCAGACGGTTGTCGGAAAAATAGACGGGGAAAGCATATTTAAAAAAGGCGTCGCCTTTGACATGAAATATGAGGGGAAACTTGGGGATGCCCACATTTATACCGGCGGGGTGAAATGCCATGAGTCAGGACGCCATGATTTTGCTGTCAGGGTTATTCCCAATAATGAGGAGATACCGCATTCCCTTATGCCCTTTTACATAAAGTGGAATGATAACTGATTAAATGGCATATTTTTAGCCTAAATATGTTATAATGGTTTTAGGCCCGAAAGGGCCAATGAAATAAAGAGAGGTAAAAGTAAAAATGGCAAAAGGTAAAGTTAAATGGTTCAATGACAAGAAAGGTTATGGTTTCATAATCCCGGAAGACGGTTCCAAGGAACTGTTTGTTCATCACACTTCTATACAGGGAGAAGGATTTAAAACTCTTAAGGAAAATCAGGAAGTGGAATTTGACATTGAAAACAGCGATAAAGGTCCCAAGGCTGTCAATGTAAAGAAAATGGAAGCTCCCAAGCAGTAATTCATTTTCTTTCAATAAAAAACCCGGCTTTCGGCCGGGTTTTTTTATTTGTCACAAAATCAATAATATTTTATTTCTCTGCTGGCTATTTCAGGCGGGATTTCGTCATCCATCTTTTTGCCGTAAACTATTCTTTTCTTGTGTTTAAACATTCTTATCCAGTTGGCTTTAGCGTCATATTCGTATGAGTAGGTTATTTCGTAATTAAGATCCCCGTTTTGGTCATACTGCTTTTCGCTCGAAGGAAAGCCTGAACTGTCGCATTCTGTAATATTTCTGGAGAACACCTGTTCAAGATTGTCATAGGCGATTTCTGTTTGAATCCTTAATGTATTGTCCGCCCTGTACTCTTTTGTTATTTCCCTTTTTAACAGGTCATTCTCATCAAAATATTTTACTGAAACCGAGAGGGGTTGCCTTGAATACTTGTATACGGTTTTTTCAATCTGTTTTCCGTCAATGTCCGATTTGATCTCCTGGGAAATCTGATTCTTTCCGTCAGCCTTTCTGGATACCATATATTCAAGGAAAAGGTCTGCATCAAAAACGTATTCTTGAGATTTGTCTCCTTTGGAATAATAAATGTAAGTCTTGAACGGTCTGGGGGATTTTTCCTGCGGGGAGGCATTGAATTGCAATTTCATTCTAAGCTCTTTTCCCTTCAGTTTAAGGCAAATTTTTGAAAAGTCGCTTTCCTGTACCTCGGAAAAAGAGGTGTTCTTTTCGGCTTTTTTTACTGCTTCCCTGCATATATCCTGCGTTTCCTGAGGGTCTTTGTAAATAAAGCTTTTTTGAACCACAATCTGACCGCCGCTTTTTTCTATTTCTTTGGTCAGCTTGCCTTCTCTGTCATAGTAGCTCTCAAATTCAGAAACGGGAGGGCCGGGCTGCCATGAATTGTTCTTTTTAATTGCTCTGAGGTAGGTTTTTTTTACCATTGAGGGATTGCCGTTTATTTTTTCAAAAAGCTGGGCATTGAGTATGGCCGGCAGCATCAGCATTATTATGATTTTCATACAAAATATATTATACTTATTAAAAATGAATCGCACTTATGTCAATGGAGGCATGCATGAAAGAAAATGAAAAACAGCAGCAGCCGGTTCAGCTTGAAATACAGGCAGATGAGCAGACAGCCCAGGGCGTTTATGCCAACCTTGCCGGAGTCACTCACAGCGAGACAGAATTCATTTTTGATTTTCTTTTTATGCAGCCGAATCAGCCGAAGGCTAAAATAAGAGCCAGAATAATTTCAAGCCCGATACACACAAAAAGATTCCTTCAAGCTCTTGCGGAGAACGTAAAGAGATATGAGGAAAGGTTTGGAACCATAGCTCAGAGAGACGCCGCTCCTCACGGCCACAGCTAAATTCTGCTCACCTTAAAAATATATTCTTTCTTTTCATGCGGCAAAAGGCATTGAGTCTGCGGGTTTTCTTTGGCGGCCGCGGCTTTGGCCGCTTCAAGCATTTTGTCTATCTGTTCGTCTGAATAATCAGGATTTATATTGTAGAGCATAAAATTTTTTATGCCGTTTTTGGCCGCAAACTCGGCCGCTATGGATACGCTTGAATGGCCGCGTTTGGCCATCTTTTCATAATCTGAGTCATTGTAGTGGCAGTCATGTATGAATATGTCGCTTCCCTGCGAAAATTTTGAAAGACGCTCGTCATAATCCTGAAGCGCAGTGGCGTCGCCCCATATTTCGCTGTCCGGGGCATAGGCGATTTTCAGCCCTCTTACATTTATGAAATATATCAGGGTTGAAGTCGGGTGATTGGCATACATTGTGCTTATCTTGAAATCCGGAAGTATTTCGTATGAATCTTCAAAGACCTGATACAGATCTACCTTGGCCTTGGGCGCGGACCTTATGGGGGAAAAAGAGCTGTAAAAGTTGCTCCTTATTATTTCCTTAAGAGATTTCTCCGGATCGTTCGGACCGGCTATGTGTATGATGAATCTTGGATCATGTATGGGTTCAAAATAAGGAAGGCCTATGGCATTATCAAGGTGAAAATGGCTCATAAAAAGCCATATTTCCTTGTAATACCTTTTCCTTGAAACTATATCTTTTCCAAGATCCACTATTCCGGTTCCTGCGTCAAAAATAAAAATATTTTTATCAGTCTCTATTGAGAGGCACATTGTCTGGCGGCCGAATTTTGAGGGGGTTTCGGTAAGCTTTGAAGGAAGGCCTCTCAGACCGTAGACAGTCAGCACTATCTCATCAGGTTTCACGGGATTAGGCGGAATATTTTCCTCTTCTTTCGGGGCAAGCGAAGGAGGGGTTGGCGCCTGGCTGGTAGCGGCTCCCTCCATTATGGACCTGACAGTTTTTGAGAAAGTTTCAACATTGTAGGGTTTTTGGAGAAAGTAATCCGCGCCCAGCTGAAAGGCTCTTTGCTTTTCAACTTCGTAAGATTTTCCGGAGACTATTATGACCTTTATTTTTTTTGTGGCCGGATCCGTTTTTATCAGTTTGCATATATCAAGCCCGGTTATGCCCGGCATCATTATGTCGCTTATGACCATTTTAGGCATATGCTGTTTTATGGCGGGGAAAGCAGCTCTGGAGTCATCTATGAGCATAACCTTCCATCCGTCATCGGTGAGGAGATCTCTTGACAACTGTCCCACCATGGGATCGTCGTCTACAACTATTATGTCCGGATTATCCATAAAAGCCCCTATGCCTTGTCAATCTTTGCTTTGTTTCCAATTCAAAGCTATAATAATATTATACATTTTAGGAAATTATAAAATTATTTCAAAAAGATTTACAGATTATGATAAGAATAATAGCCGGTTCAAGAAGAAGCAGGAGAATATACTCTCTGCCCATGTCGCATCATGTCAAGCCGATCTCTGCCAGAATGCGAAAGTCTGTCTTTGATATAATAAGGCCGCATATCACAGGAGCCATATTTTTGGACCTTTATGCCGGAGTCGGAGTAGTGGGGCTTGAGGCCTTATCAAGAGGGGCGCAAAAGGCGGTTTTTGTCGACAGAGATCCGAAATGCCTTAAGATGATACAGAAAAATGTTGATAATCTTGGCTTTTCCGAATCCGCCAAGGTATTAAAGGGCGATATACTCAAAGGCCTTATCTGGCTTAAATATCACAGCCCAGAAGGATATGATATAGTTTATATGGGCCCTCCATACAGGGATCAGGAGAATAATCCTCTATTTTATTCTTCTAAAACTCTTGAACTTATAGCTTCAGAGCAGATACTTTCCGAATACGGCTTTGTAATAATACAGCATCATAAAAAAGAGCCGCTGTCCGTGCCGGCAGGTTTTGAGCTTTACCGCAGCGAGAAATACGGCGATACCGTAGTGGATTTTATAAGGCCTGTTAAATGAGCCTTTTTGAGATAAATTATTCCAAGATAAACGCCTGGCTTTTTTGTCCCTATCTTTATCAGTTTTCCTACATAGAAAAGAAGTATCCCCCAAGGACCCCTCCCTCATCTCTGGGAACAAGTTTGCACAGAGCTCTCAGGAGATACGGAGAAAATAAAACAGATTTGGAAGGACTTTTGATAGCCTACGAAGAATCGTGGGAAAATTCCGGTTATGACACCCCTCAGCTTATGATGGAGTATTACAGAAAAGGAGCCAGAATGCTTGAAGATTTCTGGCTTGCGGAAAGAGACAATGACAGCCGCATATTGGCGGCTGAAAAGGATTTTGAGTTTATTCTCGGTGATTTTGCCGTAAGAGGCACGATAGACAGGGTGGACAAACGCAAAGACGGGACGATAGAGCTCATAGAGTACAAAACAGGCGAGAGCGAAAAATATTCCGAGGAGATCAAAAAAAGCCTTCAGCTTGACATTTACGCCCTGGCGCTTAAGAGAGCTATGAATTTGGAAGTTTCTGCTGCAAGCTTCTGGCTTCTGGCTTCGGGCAGGAAAATAGAAATAAAATATGATCCTTTGAGATTTTCTGAAACTGAGAAATTTTTATTGAAGGTCGGCGGGGAAATAAAGGCTCAGGAATATTCCAGAAAAGGCGACTGCAATCTGTGTCAGATATCCGGACTTTGCAAGTTCAGCGAGATAAAAAAAGAAAAAAACTGAATCTTTCGCCGGCGGATTTTCAATTCTGAGCTTCTTTGCTTTTTATGTGTTCCCTGTAAATCTGAAGGAATGTTGCAACCATGGAGACCAGAATCGGTCCGACGAAAAGCCCCATAGGTCCATATATCCTCAAGCCGCCAAAAAGCCCCAGAAATAAGAGAAAAAAAGGCAGCTTGACTTCCCTGCCTATAAGCAGCGGTCTTAGAAAATTGTCCAAAAGACCGACAACGAGAAAACCCCAGGCGGCCACGAATATCCCTGCGGCATGGCCTTTGAAAAAAAACATTATAGCTGCAAGAGGCGCCCATACTACGGAAGTTCCTATGAACGGAATCAAAGCGCCGAATGAGGTTAATGTACCAAGAAGTATGGGAGAAGGGGCGCCGGCGAGATAATATCCAACTCCGGCAACAAAGCCCTGAGCCGCCGCAGTAAGCAGAAGCCCTTTTGTTATGGCTATTATCGTAAGGTAAAATTGATTGAGTATCCTGTAAATGTGGGTATTATCCATGGGTATTATTTCAACGCCCCATTTAAGAAACCTGTCCCCTTCTCTAAACAGGAAAAAAAGCGTAAAAATCATTACAAAAAAATCAACCAGGAAGAAAAATATATTTTTCAAAACTTTTGCTCCGGATTTTATGATCCTGTCCTGTATCTGCTCCACATTCTTCAGGGCTATTTCCTTCAGATCCAGAGACTCATTTTTTATAAAACTCGGGAGCTGTATTGTGAGGTTAAGCGAAGAGCCGTCATTGAGATAGGCAAGTGTTCTGGGATAGATTTGCCGGCTTTCCTTGAAAAGAAGCCAGCCGAATACTATCAGCGGAAGCACCACTGTAAGTATTACCGATGCGGTTGAAAGAACAGCTGAGAGATTTATATTTCCTGACTTTTCTCTGAAAGCAAGATTAATCGGATAGTAAAGGACCGAAAGCACCACAGCGACAAATATCGGCGAAAGGAAAGGTGATATTATCTTTATAAGATGATAAAGCAATACGCAGAGTATGCCGATAAAAAAGATGTTGAAAAGATGCCTTTTTTCAAGCTTCAGCATTCCAATAGTATACAAATTTTAACGAAAATGTTTTAAAATTAAGGTATGCCGAAGTTTAAGAATTTTTTTGCTGAGGCGTTAAGGCCCAGGACAATGCCGAACTTTTCAAGAGGGCGCTATGAAATAGCCCTTTCCATTTTTTCCATTTTCAGTTTCTTTTTCCTTAAAGATTTTCACGGCCAAACCTACTACAGTCTGCTTGTTTCAATGGCGGCTTTTTTATTCCTGAATCTTGTCTTTAATTTTCTTCTCAAAGAAAAAAGCGAAGTGGATATAAGGTTTTATTTTTTGACAAATGCCGTGAATTGTCTGGCAATTTCCTTTGTAATGAACTACTCGGGGGGAAAAGATTCATATCTGTGGTTTTTGCATTTATTGCCGGTTATGGCTATGGCATTGTCCGGCGAGTTTTTTTATTCCTATATCCTGCTTTTCATTTCTTTCGGCTGCATATCCCTCTTTTATATATTTGATTTTTCCGGAGATTTTAGAGACTATTTTTCGCTTTTACTTAAAGGGTCGGTTCTGGCCGCTTCATGCGCTTTTATAAGACACTCGGCCGCGGCCAGAAAAGCTCTGGAGGCGGAGCTTGCCTTCAAGAGAAAACAGGCGGAAATGCTTCTGGCCGAGGCATCCAGAGTTTCCAGCAAAAAAGAACAGCCTAATCTTGAAGCCGAAAAAAGCGATTTCACCGCGGTCGCAATTCATGACTTGAAGAATTTAATAAGCGTAATCTACATAATTTCGCAGGTAATAAACAAAGACGAGAATTTTAATAAAAAAGAGGCTGAAAGACTTCTGTCCGCCGCCTCTTATGCGGCCAAGCTTTCCAAATACGCTCTTTCCGCCAAGAAGGAGTATTCTTTTTCTCCGCAAAAAATTGATTTGGGGGATTTTATTTCAGAGACCTGCCGTCTTATGGAGTATAAATTCAGCTCAAAGAAGATAAAACTGGATAACAATGTTGAAAACGGTAAATTTTTTATAAATGCCGATAGGCTCAGTCTTCAGAGAAGTCTGGCCAATATCCTTTTAAATTCTTTCCTTGTTTTGCCTGAGGGCGGGGAAGTAAGTATAAGGGCCGGCGCAGCAAATGGAAAAGTGAAGTTTGAAATTTGCGATAATGGTCCGGGGTTTCCTCCTCAAATACTTGACGGCATAAAGCCCTATAATACAGGCAGAATAAAGGAAGGGGGAACAGGTCTCGGCCTTTATTCGGTTTTGAAAGAAGTCGCCAAAAACGGCGGAGAGTTCAGGATATACAACGGCGCTGAAGGCGGAGCCTGCTGCGAATTGACTTTTCCTGCCGCTTAAAAGAAAAAATATTTTATTAAGACTAAACTTCCCAGAATGACTCTGTAGTATATGAATATGTTTAGATTTTTGTTCTTCAGGTGATTGAGCAGAAATTTTATTGATAAAAGTCCGGCTGCCAGTGACGAGGCAAAAGCAATGGCGAGATTCAAGTTTAAATCCGCAAAATTAAGTTTTCTTATCTCCAGGATTCCGGCCCCGAGTATTATCGGAGCAGACATAAGAAAAGAAATTCTTGCTGCATCGTATTTTTTATACCCAATGAAAAGGGCTGCCGATATGGTCATGCCTGACCTTGAGGCGCCTGGTATTATGGCTATGGCCTGAAACAATCCTATTATCAGAGCGTCTTTTATTGAAAAATTTTTTTCTTCCTTTTCTAGGGAAGTTCTTTTATTTGCGGCGTACAGTACGAACGAAAATAAAATCAATGCCGCCGCTACAACATGGGGGGAGCGGAATGAGGTTTCGGCCTGCTTTTCAAATAAAACTCCGATCAATGCTGCCGGCGCAGTAGCAGCGGCCAGCAGCCAGAGTTTTTTCCCTTCAGGCTTTGAGCGGTTCACGATCGCATCCTTCGTAATTGCGGCCCAGTCGCGCCAGAAATAAATGACTATTGCGAAAAGTGTGCCTATGTGAAGCATTACATCAAAAGCCAGTCCCTGATAATCTTTGCCGATAATGTAGGGAAATAATGTCAAATGGGCCGAGCTTGAAATAGGCAGAAATTCTCCTATTCCCTGCAGCAAACCAAGAAAAAAAGCTTCCATTGTACTCATAATTGTCTCCTTACAAGCTTCAAATCCCCGTAATAATGCTGAAGTATTTGAGTATAGTCGTAGCCGAGTTCGGCCATGCCGTCTGCGCCATGCTGGCATAATCCGACGCCATGCCCGTGCCCCTTGCCGTAAAAAACTATATAGGCGCCTTCAAAATATATGTCAAACATTGTGCTTCTTACGGCTTCCCAGCCGAAATATCTGCCGGCTAAATGATAAAAATCGCTGGCTGATATATTTTTTGAGTATTTACCTGAAATGAATGAGATGTTTTTTGCTCTGCCGCCTGTTGTCCTGGCGTTTATTTTGACTGAAGTCAGAGGGAGCTTGGCTTTAAAAATTTTGGCGGCGGCAAATTTTTCAAATTTTGAGAGATTTATCCTGGTTCTCCATAAAAATCCTGGAGCTTTATAACAGTAAGGCCTTATGGGCGGGCCGTCTTTCACAGATTTCAAATAAGGCTTTTTTTCGTAGGGCCATATCTCAGAGGCGGCGTCGGTAGTACCTCCGCATATTGAGTGATAAAATGTCCATGCCGCTCTTCCCCTGTATTCGAGGATTTCTCCTCTGGTTTCCTTTACCGCCTGGGCCGCCTTTTCTTTTATGTTATCATAGCCGTTGTAAAGCTGACAATGGGTGCTGTCGCATAGATTGAAACCGTCCCTTTTATGCCTTTCAACGTTGGCCAGAGTATAAGTCCTTGCCACAACCGCCTGAGCCTTGTAGGCCTGATAATTTTTTAAATCGTAAACCTCTGCCGAGACCACGCTTTCCAGATACTTTTCCAAATCGCAGATATTGATGATCTTAAGGCCTTTTGCCGAGGGCTCAAAGGAGAGCTTTCCGTAATATTTCCTCTTGTTTCTTAAGTAGGAAAGTTCAATTGGACCCGGGGATTCTACGAGAATTTTTTTGGCTTTTTCGGTTTTACTTTCATAAACAGCTTCAAGCTGGGTTGCGGAGATTTTTATTGAAGCTTTTGAAAACTTGTTTTTGCCTGAAACGCATTTTTTTTCGCAGCTTATTTCAGCATTTTGTACGGGCCTGATGACAGAAACGCCTATCCTTATCTCACCGGCGTGAAGAGAAGAAAAGATACTCAATGCCGCAACGGCAAAGAAAAAAATCAATGTTCGCCCCCGAAACCTGCGGCAATCAGTTTGCCGTCATAGTTTTCCTTTCCAGGAAAATCGATCAATGCAAAGCCCGAAGTGGGAAAACTTAAGTTGTCTGCATTGGAACAGAACGAGGCCATAAGGCCTATCAGCGGCTGATGCCCGACTACCAGCGCGTCATTGCCTTTGGAGATAGAAAAGATTGCATTGAGGGTTTTGTCGGCATCCGTTTCTATAAGAGAATCCAGTGTTTCAATTCGCGGACAATTCAAGTGTTTGGCCGCTATGGCTGAAGTTTCCAAAGCCCTTTTGTATGGGCTTGACAGTATTAAAGACGGAGTGAAACCGAGTTCTTTCAACTTTAAAACCGAGTTTTCCGTCTCCTTGCGGCCTTCTTTTGAAAGAGGCCTTTGGGAATCAGATGAGACTCCGGCTGTAAAAACGTCCAGAGCATGACCATGCCTTAAGAATGCTATTTTCATTTTGAACCGCCGGTAAGATGAAGGTATTTTCTTATCACGGACAGATGTCTGCTTTCCTGTTCGGCTATCGCCAGAAGAATCCTTTTTTTCAGCATATTTTCGCATTTTGAGGCAGCTTCTTTGTAAAGTCCTACGCTTTCCTCTTCTCTTTTTGCGTGTACAGCCAGAGTTTTTCTCAAGGAAGAATAGGTTTTCACAGCTCTTATATTGAATTTTATGTTTTTGCCTGAAATTTCAGACAGCGCTTTCAGATGCATTTCTTCTTCAAGAGCCAGTTTATCAAAGATAGCAGAGATCCTTTTTCCAGAAACTATCTTCTTTGCAAAATCCGCGCTTTCTTTCCTGTAAAGGGATATGTCAGCTATTTCTTCATTGGCCAGATGCTGAATATATGGTATTTCAAGCATAGGGAAATTTTAGCATAATAGACGGTTTTTTTTAAAAAAAGGGTATAAGTTTTTCTAATACTTGCGGCAATTAGTTTTTTTAATTACAGCAGCGGCTTCATTTTATATAGAATTCTTATCATAAACGGTTGTTTTGAACGGAGGTTTAAAGTGAAATACCATGTGCTTGAAAAAGAACAGCTGGACTGTTTCATAAAGAGCCTGGCCAAGAAAATGAAGGTGGTCGCTCCTGTTTCAAAAGGAAGCGGCAATTATGCCTTTCAGGAAGTAAAAAGCGCCCAGGACATAGCCGTAGATTATATACCTACCATACTTCCTCCAAAGAAGTATTTTATGCCTGTCAGGGAAAAAATGCTGGATTTTGATTTGAGCGGAAAGGAGCCGAAGGAAACGGCCGGCCTTGACGCCTGCGAAATGGCCATTTTTGCGGTACACACCTGCGATTTGGCTGGTATACAGTGCCTGAACATAGTTTTCAATGAAAGGCCGAGAGATTACAATTACCTTCTCAGGAAGGAAAATCTTTTCATAATAGGGCTGGAGTGCAATAAATACTGCGATTCCTTTGCCAGCTGCGCGCTGGTCAATTCTCATCTGCCCAACGGCGGGTACGACCTCTTTTTCACCGATATAGGAAACAAATACCTGATAAACGTGAACACTCAGAAAGGAGAGGATTTTGTTGAAAGCATAGGACTGCCCAAAGCCGGAGCATCCGAGATGGCTGCGCTTGAAAAGGTCAGAGAATCAAAGAAAGCTTCCTTTAAAAACGAGGTTGATGTCGATGCCAAGAAAATCCCTGAGATGTTTGAAAAGGTATACAACAGCAAGCTCTGGGAAAAAGTAGGGGAAAAATGCGTTTCCTGCGGAAACTGCACGAATGTTTGTCCGACCTGCTATTGCTTTGATATGGACGATTTCATCAACCTTGACCTCAAGACCGGCTCAAGGATAAGAAGCTGGGACTCCTGCCAGTTTGAGACATTCGCGACGGTTGCCGGCGGGGAGAACTTCAGGGAAGAGCGTTCCATGAGGCAAAGGCACAGAGTTTACAGGAAATTCAAATTCCCGGTGGACAAGTTCAACAGATTTTTCTGTACAGGCTGCGGCCGCTGTTCAAGAACCTGTATGGCCGGAATAAATCTCAAAGAGATTCTCAAGGAAGTGGCTGAAGAATCCAAATTCTAAGGAGCTTTTATGGACATAAAGAATTCAAACTGGAGAATAAGAAGAGGCAAAATAATAAATGCCAGACAAATGACGGCCAGCGAGAAATGGTTTGATATACAGCTTGAGGACGGAGAGCTGGACCATGAGCCTGGACAATTTGTTCAGGTTGAGCTTTTCGGCATAGGCGAAGTTCCTATTTCAGTCTGCTCCTCGCCGACCAAAAAAGGAAGCTTTGAACTCACAGTAAGAGCCGCGGGCAGAGTTACCAGAGAAATGCATAAGCTTGAAAAAGGAGACTTTATCGCCATACGCGGGCCTTTCGGCAAGCCTTTCCCGGTAAGAACCATGGTCGGCAATGACCTGCTTTTTGTCGCCGGAGGACTCGGAATAGCTCCTTTGAGATCGCTTATAAACTATGTGATGGATAACAGGAGAGAGTTCGGTAAGGTGGATATTCTGCTCGGCTGCAAATCGCCCAAGGATATGCTTTTCTCCGATGAGATAGGCAAGTGGAGCAAGAGACTGGACGTGAATTTTGCCTGCACTGTGGATAAAGCGGAGCCGGACTGGAAAGGCAATGTGGGCCTTATAACCAGCCTTATACCCGGCGTGAATCTTAATCCTGAGAGAACATACGCGGTGGTAGTCGGACCGCCGATAATGTACAAATTCGTCATAGCCGAGCTGCTTAAGAAGAATATCCCGGAAAGGCATATAGTTCTTTCTCTGGAAAGGCATATGAAATGCGGCATGGGCAAATGCGGGCATTGCCAGATAGACCATCCCAAGAATTACTATTGCTGCAAGGACGGTCCCACTTTCACTTACGATGAAGTGAAAGAGGCGAAAAAACTTTAATAAAGGGAGAATAAAATGGCAAAAGAAAAAAAAGTTTCCAATAAACCCAAGGTGGCGTTTTTTGACTTCGCCTGCTGCGAGGGCTGTCAGCTTCAGGTCGCCAATTTAGGCGAATCGCTTCTGGATGTTCTGGGCTTAATAGATGTGGTTGAGTTCAGGGAAGTAATGAGCGAGAAATGGGACAAGGATTATGATGTTTCTATAATAGAGGGCTCAATAACCGACCATCATGCCGAAGAGAGAATAAAAAAGATAAGAGCCAGAAGCAAGGTGCTTATAGCTTACGGCTCCTGCGCGACTCTCGGCGGCGTGAACGGAATGAAGAATTCCTTTGAGCTTGAAGAAATAAGAAAATATGTCTACGGCGACAAGTATCATTACTTTGATTCAACTCCGACCAAGGCGGTTGATCAGGTGGTCAAGGTTGATTACTATGTTCACGGCTGCCCGGTTTATCAGCCGGAGCTGGTTGAGGTGCTTAAATGCGCTTTAAGAGGCATTCCTTATGCGGTTCCTGATAAGCCGGTTTGCTCAGAATGCAAGCTAAATGAGAATGTCTGTCTCTACGACAAAGGCGTTGTATGCCTGGGCCCGTGGACGAAAGCCGGCTGCAACTCATGGTGCACAAATAACGGCAATTTCTGTTACGGCTGCAGAGGCCTGGTCAAAAATCCGGCCAAAAATGCCGCCAAGGATATAATAGCCAGATATAACCTGGACGAGAAACTGATGAAGAACAAGTTTGAGATGTACAATAAGGCCAAGGAGGTTTCAAATGAGCCCAAAAAATAAGGAACTGGATATAAAGGTAGATTACGTTACAAGAGTTGAAGGACACGGCAATATAGTCGTGAATGTCAAGAACGGCAATATTGAGAAATGCGAGTTTCATGTGGTTGAATCTCCTAGACTTTTTGAAGGCATGCTTAGAGGCCGCTCAATATTTGAAGCTCAGCATATAACCTCCAGAATCTGCGGAATTTGCTCCTGCGGGCATTCTCTAGCCTCAATACAGGCCTCTGAAGACGCCCTCGGCATAACTCCAAGCGAGCAAACTATAAAGTTCAGAAAACTGCTTCTGGACTATGAATTTCTGGACAGCCATGTGCTTCATATTTATCTTCTTGCCGCCCCTGATGTGCTGGGCGTGCCTTCTTTTGTGCCCCTTATAAAAACGCATAATTCCGTGGTCAGAAGGGCTTTGAGGATGAAAAAAGTTTATAATGATGTCTGCGATGTTCTTGTGGGCAGGCATGTTCATCCTATAACCGCCACCATAGGTGGCTTCACGAAATTGCCATCTGCCAAGGAAATAAATGACATGATAGACATGCTTGAGGGCATAAGAGAAGATATGAATGAAACTCTTTCCCTTGCAGCCAAGCTGAAATTCCCGGAATTTTACAGGGAAACTGAATATGTCGCTCTTGTCTCTGATGACGGCGAATATCCTTTGCTGATGGGCGACATAGGCTCTTCCGACGGAAAGAGGTTTGATAAAAAGGATTACAGGAATGCCACAAATGAATTCATAGATCCCAGATCCTCGGCCAAGTTCACAAAGCTTTCTAGGGAATCTTATATGGTCGGCGCGCTGGCCAGATTCAATCTCAATTCAGCTAAACTTCATCCCAAGGCCAAGAAAGCGGCCAAGGAACTCGGCTTTAAGGCGCCAAATTACAATCCTTTCATGAATACAGTGGCTCAGGTAGTGGAGCTGGTTCATTGCTATGAGCATGCCATTGATATTCTCAAGGATTTCAAGAAAAACGGCGTGGATTATTCTCAGGAAATAACGGTCGGCTTGAACGAAAAGAACAGAGTTCCTGTAAGAGCCGGCAATGGCGTCGGGGCTGTGGAAGTGCCGAGAGGAATATTGTTCCATAACTATGAAACTGATGAGAAAGGCCTTATCAAAAACGCCAATTGCATCATTCCCACGAATCAGAACATAAACAACATAGAATACGACTTCATGAAGTTTCTGCCGGAGATAATAAATGAGCCGAAGGAAGATATAAGGCTTAAGCTCGAGATGCTTGTCAGAGCCTATGACCCCTGTATTTCCTGCTCGGCGCATTATCTCAATGTTGACTTCGTGGAATAATTATTCCTTCCTCAAAAAAAGCCCCGGATTTTTCGGGGCTTTTTTATTTTATATAATGTTTACATGGACCAGGCCCTGAAAAAAGAACTGAAATTTAAAGATAAAACTGTTCTGGCCTTTATCGGAAGCGAGCTGAGAGCCGATGACGGACTTGGCCCCTATATCGGAAACAGACTGAATCTCAGAAAAGAAGGCCTTAAAGTTATAAACGCTTTCTCTGTTATAGAAAATTATGTGGAAGACATAATATCATGGGCGCCTCAAAAACTGATAATAGTTGATGCCGCTTTTTTCGGCGGCTCCGCAGGCGAAATGCGTATTCTGCCTTTTGAGAAGCTTTCATCCTTTAAAATAGTGTCAACGCACAGCTTTCCGCTTGAAGCGATACTCAAAATAATAAAGCAGGATTTGCCGGATCTTGAAATAAAGGTGCTGGGAGTTCAGCCCCATGATGTCGGCTACAGCGAAGGCCTCAGCCCTGCCGTAAAAAGGGCGGCGGATGAAATACTGGAATTTTTTAACAGGGAGTTTTTATGAAAAAAATCCTTATGCTTCTTTTTATTATGCCTGTTTCAGTTTGCGCCGCCGATATTGCCGTGATAGGTTTTTACGGCGGAAGGATAAAAGACGATTTTGTATATAAAACAAAAGGCACAACGCTTGAGGACAAAGATAATTTTAACGGAATTTATGCGCAATACATAAAGGGAGAAAAATTTCAGGGAAATATATTCGCCTACAAAGCTGATGATATAAATTACGGCGAACTTTCAGGATGGCATTTCAATTTTGACCATTACTTCCCTGCCGGCGAAAAAACAAAATATGCGGCCGGCCTTGCCGCTGAAAATATAAATGTTGAAATAAACGCGATCAACAAAATTCCCGGGCTGGCGGTTTTTAAGGCGGATAAAAAGGTCAATCTTTATCTTCTGAGGGGCGGCCTTAATTACAAGACTGAATGGCGATCAATAGAGTTTTCAGCCATGCCTTATGCCGGCGCTGTTATTTCTGACCTTGACGGATATGTCGGAGTCGACCCGGCCGGACCGGCGCCCTATATAAAAACCGATATTTCACAAAAAAGCGGATATTTTGCAGCCGGCGCAAATCTTAGCATAAGGCCGGCCCGTTTTGCTGAGGCGCAGTTTAAGTACGGCGAATATTTCAGGCATGAAAACAAAATACGCAATGCCAATTTCACATTAAATCTTTTCTTAAGCCGGAGTCTGGGACTTTCTTACAGGTATAAAAAGGTGAATCTTGATCTGGAAAAAGTGAAAAATGAGATTTCATATCATATGTTTGGACTTATTTTTGCCTTCAAATTGCAATGACGGACAGCCGGCTTACAGCTATATTTTTGCAGCCGGCTAGCTAAAATCCTGAGAGGCGATATATGAATGCCGTGACCATACTCGTTATAGCCCTGTGCGTTTACGCTCTGGCTTACAGGTTTTACGCCGCTTTCATAATTTCAAAAGTGCTGGCCTTTGATTCAGCCAGACAGACGCCGGCTTATGCCCTTAAAAACGGATATGATTACAAACCCACAAATAAATGGGTGCTTTTCGGGCATCATTTCGCCGCCATAGCGGGCGCCGGGCCTCTGGTGGGACCGGTTCTGGCCGCGCAGTTCGGCTACTTGCCGGGTTTTTTGTGGATACTTATAGGCGCCGTTTTGGCCGGCGCTGTTCATGATATGGTCGTGCTTTTTATGTCGGTCAGATACAAAGGTATTTCCCTTACCGAAATAGCCAAAAATGAGTCGGGCAAGCTGGCCGGCACTTCCACCGGCATAGCGGTCTTTTTCATAATAATAACGGCTTTGGCCGGCCTGGCCATGGTGGTGGTCAATGCTCTGGCTGAAAGCGCCTGGGGCACTTTTTCAATTGCGGCGACTATTCCCATAGCCGTTTTTATAGGGATATATATGGAGAAAATAAGGCCCGGCAGAATAACCGAAGCTTCAATCATAGGCGTTTTGCTGGTTTTAGCGGCCATAGTGTACGGCGAAAAAATCGCCTCGGGCAGTTACGCTTCATATTTTCTTTACTCAAAAAAAACTATATCTATCAGTCTGGCAGTTTACGGCATGATGGCCTCAGTTCTTCCTGTATGGCTTTTGCTTGCTCCGAGGGATTACTTGAGCTCGTATATGAAAGTTGGAACTATAGGGCTTCTGGCTCTTGGCATAATATGGGTGCATCCTCAGGTTAATTTTCCGGCCTTCACCTCTTTTGTTTCAGGCGGAGGGCCGATAATACCGGGCAAGGTCTGGCCTTATGTCTGCATAACCATAGCCTGCGGCGCCATCTCCGGCTTCCACAGTCTTATAAGCTCAGGCACTACGCCCAAGATGATAGAAAGCGAAAGCGAGATAAAGTTTATCGCTTACGGCGCCATGCTTACCGAAGGTTTTGTGGCTTTGATGGCCCTGATAGCAGCAACCGCGCTTCCTATGGGAGACTATTTTGCGATAAATGTGCCGCCTGACATTTTTGCCAAAATGGGCTTAAGCGTGACAAATCTGCCTGAGCTTTCTGCTAAAGTGGGCGAAAGTCTTGAAGGCAGAGCAGGCGGGGCTGTCACTTTGGCGGTCGGCATGGCGCAGATATTTTCAAATATGCCCGGGATGAAGCATCTTTTGTCATACTGGTATCATTTCGCGATAATGTTTGAGGCGCTTTTCATACTTACAACTATAGACGCCGGGACAAGGGTTGCGCGCTACATAACTCAGGAGGCTTTGGGCAGAGTATACAGCCCTTTCGGCAATATAAATTGGTGGCCCGGTGTTCTCATAACAAGCGCGCTGGTCAGTTTTTTATGGGCGGCTATGCTTTTAGCAGGAAATGTAAAGACTATATGGCCGATGTTCGGCGTGGCTAATCAGCTGCTTTCTGCCATAGCTTTGGCCGTATGCACAACCTATATAATGAAAAGAACCAAAAAAGTTTATTCTCTGGTAACATTGCTGCCTTTTGTTTTTATGCTGTTTACGACTTTCACGGCCGGCTTTATTAATATAAGCGATAATTACCTTCCGATGAGAAATGCGCAGGGATATATAAATGTGGCACTTACATCGATAATGCTGATGCTGGCCGCTATAATAGCGGCTGTGTCCCTTAGGGACTGGTCAGGAATAATTCTAAGAGGTTCTTCAGGGAAGGCTGCGCAGGGAGAAGACAATGCATGAACATAAAACGAATGAGCATCATGACGGCCATAACCATGCTCATATTGAATTCAAGGAAAGCAAAAAGAGCAGATTTATATGGGTGATAATACTCAATTTTTCCATTTCGGTTTTTGAAATAATAGCCGGCGTAATTTCCTCAAGCGTCGCCCTCATAGCTGACGCCTTCCACAATCTTGAAGACACGGCGTCCGTTATATTAAGTTTTTTTGCCTGGAAAATATCATTTAAGAAGCCGGATAAACATAAAACTTACGGATATAAAAGGGCTGAAATCGTGGCGGCTTTTCTCAATTCAGTTTTTCTTATATCCGTATGCGTTTTTTTGATAGCTGAATCCGTGAAGAGATTCATTAATCCGAAAGAAATAAACTCGGATTTTATGCTTATCGCCGCCTTTATGGCCTTTGCCGTAAATATCGCCTCAGTTTTTCTGCTCAAGGAGGATTCTCGGGAGAGCATTAACTGGAAAAGCGCATATCTGCATATGCTCGGCGACGCTCTTTTTTCCCTGGCTGTAATGGCCGGCGCTTTAGCCGTAAAATTTTGGCGCCTTTTCTGGATCGACCCCGCCCTTTCATTTCTTATGAGTTTTTTCATAATAGCCCAAACCGTAAAAGTGTTCAAAAAATCTCTTGATATACTTATGCAGTCCTCTGCAAATCTTGACTATGAAGAAATAAAGAGGGATATAGAGTCCATAGATGGAGTAAGCAATATACATCATGTCCATACATGGATGACAAATGAAAACACTGTCTATTTCGAGGCTCATGTGGAAGTAAGAGAAATGAACGTTTCCGAGACCTGCGGCCTTTCGCAGAAGGTTGAATCAATACTTAAAGAAAAATACGGGATTTATCATACTACGCTGCAATTTGAAACTGACCGCTGCAGGAAAAAGGAAATGTTTTACTGAAATTTTTTTAAATACAAACCTCTATTTATTACATCGGCCATTATTTATATAATTTCTACTATGCTTAAAAATCTTTTTATGACCAAGTCAGTTGAAGGCATAATCGCCGAGACGCAAGAGAGCGGACACAAGCTGGCAAAGGTTCTGGGAGCATTTGACGTCACTATGATAGGAATAGGCGCTGTCATAGGCGCCGGCATTTTTGCCATGGTTGGAGAGGCTGCAGTCAAAGGAGGCGCCGGCCCTTCTCTTGTAATTTCATTTATCATAACAGCCATTGCCTGCGGCTTTGCCGCATTGTGCTACGCGGAGCTTGCATCCATGGTGCCGATATCGGGAAGCGCCTATGCCTACTCTTATGCTACTTTGGGCGAATTGACAGCCTGGATAATAGGCTGGGACCTGATAATAGAGTATGCCATAGGCAATGTGGCGGTGGCTATAAGCTGGGCCGGTTATTTCAACGATTTTTTATTCAGCGTTTTCGGCGTAAATGTTCCCGTATGGCTTAGAACCGATTACCGCACTTTTGTGCAGAAGGGGCTGGACCTGGCTTCAGTGCCTCATATCTTCGGCATTCCGGTTGTGTTTAATTTCCTGGCTATGGTCATAGTCGGCCTTTTAACTTATCTTCTTGTAAGGGGGATAAAGGAAAGCGCCTCTTTCAACAGTTTTATGGTTTTGCTTAAGATAGCAATACTTTTGCTTTTCATAGGCATAGGCTTTTATTATTTCAATGCGGATAACTGGAAGCCCTTTGCTCCGGGCGGGTGGAAGGGAATACATATAGGGGCGGCCACGATTTTCTTTGCTTATATAGGCTTTGACGCGGTATCCACGGTTGCGGAGGAGACCAAAAATCCAAAGCGGGATATGCCTATAGGTATAATAGGATCTCTGCTGATCTGCACATTGATTTATATACTGGTGACCATGGCTCTTACCGGAATGATGCCTTACGAGAACCTCAGAGATAAAATATCCGAGCCTCTTGTAGCGGGGCTTCAATATAACGGCGTCGGCAATTGGGCCGTAGCAATAATATCCTTCGGAGCGGTAATATCAACCACGGCCGTGCTGCTTGTCTTTCAGATGGGGCAGCCGAGAATATTTTTTTCAATGTCAAGGGACGGACTTTTGCCCAAGTCCTTCGCCAAAGTCCATGATAAATACAAAACTCCACATATCACCACGGTATGGACCGGCGTTTTCGTGGGGGGGCTTGCCGCCGTAAGCAATATAGACGAAATGGCCAATCTTTGCAATATAGGGACTCTTTTTGCCTTTATAATAGTATGCGCCGGCGTCATAGTTTTGAGAATTAAAGATCCGTCAAGAGAAAGGCCGTTCAAGGCGCCGGGCGGATTTGTCACTCCAGCCCTGGGCATTGCTTTCTGTCTCTATCTTATAATGGGGCTTGATAAAATAACCTGGCTGAGATTTCTGGTATGGCTTTTAATCGGCATTGTCATATATATTTTTTACGGCTACAAAAACAGCCGTTTGAGGAATGAAGGAATTTAAGGAGGCCCTATGTTTGATAAAATGAAAGATTTGTGGGAGTTAAAAAAGAAAGCTGAAGAAATCAAGAAAAAGCTGGATGCTTTAAAGTTCGCTTCTGAGGACAATTACTCCAAGATTGAAGTGAACGCCTCAATGGAAGTTTTATCGGTTTCAATAAAAGAGATGTCGGACAGAGAAAAACTGGAAAACTCTATTCTGGAAAATTTAAATAAAGCCATGAAGAACGCCAAAAATGAAGCGGCCAAGGCGGCTATGGGCATGGGTTTTTGATATGAAAGAAGAAACAGCTGTTCTGGCTGGGGGATGTTTCTGGGGGATGGAGGAGCTTTTTTCCCGTCTTGACGGAGTTATCTCTTTAAAAGCCGGCTATTGCGGCGGACAAAAGGAAAATCCTGCATACAGCGAAGTTAAAACCGGCGAGACAGGCCATGCCGAGAGCGTAATGATAGTTTTTGACGCCGAAAAAATATCTTACGGCGAGATACTTGATTATTTTTTCAGCATACATGACCCCACCACCTTGAACAGGCAGATGGGCGATATAGGTACACAATACCGTTCGGCTATATTTTACATTGGCGATGAGCAGAGAAAGGAAGCTTTTGCGGCAATTTCAAGGGCTCAAAAAAACTGGAAGGATAAGATAATTACAGCAGTTGAGCCGTTTGTAAAATTTTGGGAAGCTGAAGAATATCATCAAAAATACCTCAAGAAAAATCCGGGCGGCTATATCTGCCATTTCCAGAGAAAATTCCCCAAATAAAAAACTCCGGCGTTTGCTGCCGGAGTTTTTTAAAAAGATGTTTTGCCTTTTATTTCTTGGAAAAGGAAACAAGCTTCAATGTCTCCTGCTTGTCTTCGGCATTGACGCTTTCAAGAACCAGGCCTACATTGGGAGCATAATATCTTTCAGCTACGCCGGCGTCTCCTCCGCCTATCTTTGTGATTATCTTAAGGCAGTTTTCAAAGCTTCCGGCAGGTACAGATGCCTTTGCTGAGAAAGTTGAGACTCTGTTTTTATCGGCATTTTCAGTCCATTCCTTGCCTTTGAAAAGAGGGAAAGGGATTTCAACTCTGGCTCCGGCCAGTATGGTGTCTGAAACTATAAGGCCGTTATTGGCTATCTTTATTGTAAAGTCATAAGTCTTCTGACCGTTTCTGTTGTAATAGGTTATCGAAGCTGCGGTAAGAGAATCCTTTTCAGAATAGCCCTTATACTCTACGACGACTTTTTTTGCGCCCTGAAATTCGCTTGAGGTATATTCGTATTCATAGACGGCCTTTACGGATATGGGCAGATAAAGATAGGGATCTGCGGTTTCCGATGAATTTTTGGAAGGATCCGCAGAAAAACCCGCGGGAGAAGGTATTTCAAACCCTTTGTAATTTTCAAGGGATATGAAAGGAGCCATCTGTCCGTCAGTGGCTGAAAAGGTCTTTCTTATGGCATTTTCGGCGAAATCCTGAGCTGAGACCGAAAAGGCCAGGGATACTGTTATTGATAACAACTTAGCAGCTTTAAGCATACTTCTTTGCCTCCGAAATATAATTTTAGTTATATTTCCGATACTTTGTGCTAAGTTCCGAAAGGGTGGGTGAAACTTAACGCGCCCCGCCGACCGCAACTAATTTAGCGGGGACATCATCTGACAGATAGCTTTTGGACTTTAAGGATATCCGCCAGACTTGTAAGATACGGAAACTTCTTAAGGGATCAACCCTTAAGAAATGTTACCAAAAAATACCGGTTCTTGTCAAGAAAAAATGCAAAAAAGTATAATTTTTCTATGGAGAAGGAGGTTTTATGAAGATATTTTTCCTTATAATTGCGGCGGCTTCCTCCCTTAAAGCCTCTCTGCCGCGCGAGCTTCAGGAACAATTTAATGCCATAGCTGCCGCGGCTTCCAAGGCCGTAGTCAATGTAAAAATAGAGAAAGAAAAGGAGGCCAGAGTTGTAGAGCCGGAGTTTTTTTTCGGCTATGTCATACCAGATGAAAGGATATATAAGTACAAAGTAGCCGGCGCAGGTTCCGGGGTAATAGTTACAGATAACGGCTATGTGCTGACCAATTATCATGTTGTGGAAGAAAGCGATGAGATAAGAATTAAAGTCAAGACAGATTCCGGCGAAAAAACTTACAAGGCGGACTATATCGGCGGAGATGCGACCATGGATTTGGCGGTATTGAAGATAAAATCCGGCGAAAAGTTTTCTTTTCTGACATTTTCCAGAGAGCTGCCGAAAGCGGGGGATATAGTGTTTGCTGCAGGATATCCATTCGGCTATTCTCAGACCATTACTCAGGGCATAATTTCCGGCCTCGACGCCTCTCTTAAGGTGGAGGGGCGGTCTTATCGTTCTTTGATTCAAACTGATGCAGCCAT
>JAJUJA010000115.1 GCA_029267355.1 Elusimicrobiota bacterium
AGTTCAGATTATGCCCTTTCTGCTCAAGATTTTCCCAATGAGAAACGCCGAAAATCCATGAAATAAGATTGAAGAAGGCATAACATTCAAGCGCAAAAAAAGGAAAGCCGATATAGCCGTGAAGCGGCATCTCAAAAAGTTTCGGCATAAGCCATGAAAGCGGGAAGGAATATATCCATTTGGCCTGCGAGTTATAATTCCACATTTCCCAGAAAAGTCCGCATACAAGGCCGGCGGTCATTATGGAAAATATTCTAAAATACACTCCTGACTGCGCCTGCCTCAAAAGCGACACGGCGCCTATCTTATAATTTAGCGGTTCTAAAATTAAGAGCATAAAAATCCAGGCGAAAGGAAAAAACACCTTTGGAAATATGAGAATTAAAACAAGTATTGTGAAACCGGCGATTATTGAATTCTTAAGAAAGGCCTTGCTTATTTCAAGCGGCTTGAATGAAACTTTTTTGAAAAGCCCGAGATTTTCAATAAGCTCCTTGGTTTCAAATATTGCCGGAAGCACTGTCGCATAAGAGATTATATAGCCGGCCTTTCTTAATGATTCCTCAAAAGGCAAGCCCTGATAGGCCCAGTTCTGCATTCTGATATTTAAAAGCTCAAATATAAACCACAGCCCTGCCGAAAAAGGCAGCATTAAAATAAAAGATCTGGTCCTGTTAATTATCAGAGAATCGCCGGCGAGCAGGCCGTTAAGTCCGTCAACAGCAAGTATATATGACCACCAGGCGAACATATAGTAAAGCGTATGAAACGGCTCTATCCTGTAAGCTGACAACAATGAGGAAAAAATGAAAGAAATTGCGCCCAAAGCGGCAAGAAAGACATAAGACATAGTCCCCCCGTTTTATTCAAAATCAAACTTATATTTCAGCCCCAGCTCATCTCTCATCTTTATCATTTCAAGTCTTGTCTGCCTGTTAACAGGCACGCCCTTTTTCTTCCTTTCAAGCGAGGTATAATATTCCTTCTCGCCGGCCGTATATATTCTCTTTGCGCCTTTGGCTTTCTTTGAGGCGCGCAGCTCTCTGAGAATATTTCCGGCTGTTTTCTTGAATCTATTGAGAGAAGTGAAATGGCTTATATTTATGGCCATAAAGAAATGTCCAAGGGCATAGGGAGCCGGCTTGCCGTTTTTAGAGCCCATAAGCTGTTTAAGATAGGCGCCGTCCTGAAGCGCGGCTGAAAGTATTTCTATGACGGTGGTATAGCCGTAGCCCTTATAACCGCCCATCTCCTCGCCTATGCCGCCAAGCGGCACCAGAGCGGCTGTGCCTTCAGTGAGCATTTTGAGGACTTTTTGGGCATCTGTTTCAGTGCCGCCGTTTTGATTTATAACCCAGCCCTCAGGCATCTTTTTATTCAATTTGGCATAAACTTCTATCTTGCCTCTTTGGGTTATTGAGGTGGCGCAATCTAAAAGGAAAGGGAATTTTTCATCTGTTGGTATACCCCAGGTTTGAGGATTGGTGCCGAGCATATTCTCCACGCCGAAAGTCGGCGCTATGGACGGTCTGGCATTGGTGCCGGTCAGGCCTATCATGCCTTCCTTGACGGCCATAAGAGGATAATAGCCGGCTATCCCGTAATGGGTGGAATTCCTGACAGCTGTCATTCCGAGCCCGTATTTTTTGGCTTTTTTTATGGCCATTTCCATGGCTTTATAAGCTATGGCATGGCCCATGCCGTGATGGCCGTCTATAACGGCGGTTGTCGGCGTTTCCCTTACCACTTCAAATTTGGCATTGGGGAATTGTATGCCCATCTTTATTCTGTCATAGTAAATCGGCTTCATCCTTGAAATGCCGTGAGAGTCCATGCCCATTAAATCAGCCGCGGCCAGAACTTCGGCGCATATCTCAGCGTCTTTTTTGGGAACTTTAAGCCCTATGAAGACATCCCTCATGAATCTTTTAAGCAAATCAACTTTAACATGAACAAATTCCTTATTCATAATTCCTCCGGCATCAAAAATCAGACAATAAACATTTTATATATTTTTTTTACGATTTCCGAATGCTTCAGTTAGGCAGAAACCACAAATATTGTTCTTGCTGTTTATTTCAGCGCTTCAAGGATTTTTTCAAGGGATTTTCCGCAGGAAGGTATTTCCAGTCTGTCATAGGCCTTTTCCATCGCCTTGAGGTTTTCCGAAGTCAAAAATTTTTCAATTGCTTTGGCGAGATTTTCCTTGAGCTTTTCATCGTCTCTTATCACTACGGCGCAGCCGTGTTTGGCAAGTTCAAGCGCGTTTAGGGTCTGATGGTCCCCCGCAGCGGTTTTCAGAGGGATTAGAACGGCCGGTTTCCTTACGGCCATAAGCTCAAATAAGGTCCCGGAGCCGCTTCTGGATATGACTGCGTCGGCGGCGCTGTAAAGCAGCGGCATATTGTCATAATAGTCAAATATAAGATTTCCCTTATCAAGCTCTGCTTTCTCGTATTTCCCCTTTATCTCATCATAATTGGTCCTGCCTGTGAGCTGTATGAAATTGATTTTTTTCTTTTCCCTCTGAAAATCAAGGAGAATTTTATAAAAGGCCTCGTTTATATTCCGGGAGCCTTGGCTGCCGCCGAATACAAGCAGGACAAAAGAGTCAGGCGCAAGGCCGAGTTTTTGTCTGGCAGTTTGAGTGTTGATTTTTTCATTGAAAATATTTCTGATAGGCGTGCCGGCGAGAACGGACTTTTGCGGATAGGGATTGTCTTTAAGCGGCAGGCCCATAAGTATTTTGTCGGCAAATACTGCTGAAAGGCGGTTTGATATGCCCATAACCGTGTTTGATTCGTGTATGAAAGATTTGACGCCGCAAAACCATGCCCCGGCAATCATAGGGAAGGCGACATAGCTGCCTGTGCCCAAAACTATATCCGGCGTAAAATCCCTGAGTATTTTCCGGCAGTAAAAAAAAGAAGAGATAAGCTTCGACAGAAATATGAGATGCTTGAAAGGATTG
>JAJUJA010000146.1 GCA_029267355.1 Elusimicrobiota bacterium
AAAAGGAACTGGGAAATGACAGTGCACAACCGCGGAGAAGAAAAAGTTAAAACGCCTGCAGGCAAATTCAAATGCTATATTCTTGAACCGCAGGTTGGAGAAGAGGGCATTTTTGTGCCTCAAAAGGGCAGGAGAATGCTTGTCTATATGTCAAAAGACAAGAAAATACCGGTTCTTTTAAAGGCCGAAATTTTTATAGGCTCAATAACGGCAAAGCTGCTGAAAATAGAGGGCGCAAAACAGTAATTTCAGAAACAAGAATTTTACCCGCTTTATTTTTCATAATTTCCCCATTATTTTCTATAATTAGTATATGCACAAAGAACTTCTGAAAATAGTTGAAAAATTTCCTCTTTCCAGAGTGGCCATTGTGGGCGACTGCATGCTTGACAGATATATTAAAGGCAGGGTCAGACGCATTTCCCCTGAAGCGCCTGTGCCGGTTATAGAAGTTAATGAAGAAAAATCCGTGCCCGGCGGAGCAGCAAATGTGGCTGCCAACATAAAAGCTCTAAAGGCGGATTGTTTTCTTATCTCCATAGCCGGAGAGGATAAAAGGGGCGCCGAGCTTGTTTCTCTTCTTGAGCAGAGAGGCATAAATTCCACCGCACTTATAAGAAGGAAAAGCTTCAGGACTATAGAGAAAATAAGAATCATAGCGGAACATCAGCAGGTGGCCAGAGTTGACAGAGAAGAAAAATTTCAGGCGGACAGGGATATTTTGAAGGATTTGATCTCAGGGCTTGAGTATGCCGCAAAATCAGGGGCTCAGGCCGTTATTTTTTCCGACTACGGCAAAGGAATTTTCAACTCCTTTACCATAAAGGAAATGATGAATTTTTGCCTTTCAAAAAAAATTCCGGTTTTCGTGGACCCGAAAGTTGAGCATTTTAAGCTTTATAAAAAGTCGGCCTGTATAACGCCCAATACGGCTGAAGCTTTCGGCGGCATGAAAGAAAGCGTAAAATATGACCAGCAATCAGCGGAGATTCTGGGCCGGAAAATAATGAAGGAGCTTTCTCTTAAATCTCTTATAATAACGCAAAGCGAAAATGGAATGACTCTTTTTGAGACAAAGGGCCGAAATCTTGAAATATCGCATCTTCCGACGAGAGCCAGAGAAGTTTTTGACGTGACAGGAGCCGGAGATACGGTGATTTCGGCTCTGGCTGTAGCCTTCACGGCCTGCAGGGATATGCTCAGGTCTGCCGTGATAGCCAATCATGCAGCTGCCGTCGCCGTAGGGAAACTCGGTACAGCCGCTGTATCTTTGGATGAACTTAAGGAGGATATAAAGCTATGGCAAAAATAGTCAT
>JAJUJA010000056.1 GCA_029267355.1 Elusimicrobiota bacterium
GGGGGACCGCAATCGCCGGCCATAGGATGGGCTATGGGCGTTGACAGGGCGGCTCTCTTAATAGAAAATAAATGGCAGGAATTCTCCAGGAAACCTGCGGCTTTCATTGTGGCGGCAGATGCCAAGAGGGGCGATTATTGCTTTTCCATGGCGCAAAATCTGAGAAAGGAAGGCATATCCTGCGATTTTTCCGACTTTTCGCTCAGTTTCAAATCGCAGATGCGATCAGCCGATAAAAGCGGCGCCGTTTTTGCCGTTATAGCCGGTGAGGATGAGGAAAAGAATCTGGAATTTTCTGTTAAAAACCTTTTATCAAAGGAACAGCATAAAGTAAAGAAAGAAGAAGTTTGCGCTTTTATAAAGAGGTCAATATGATGAGAACTCACAATTGCGGCCAGCTTAACGCTTCCCATACCGGTCAGACGGTAACGCTTTGCGGCTGGGTGGATTCAAAGAGAAATCACGGCGGCGTGCTTTTCATAAATTTAAGAGACCTTTACGGGATAACGCAAATAACTGTCGGACCCGAAAATCCTGTTTTCCAGACGGCCGAGAAATTAAAAAGCGAATTTGTGATACAGGCGCAGGGACAAATTTCTAAAAGGCCGGCCGGCAATGAAAATAAAAACAATCCGACAGGAGAGATAGAGCTTATACCTTCGCATATGGAAATACTTTCAGAAAGCGCCGAATTGCCTTTTGACCTTTCCGAGCATGCTCAGGCCGGCGAAGAGATAAGATTGAAATACAGGTATCTGGACTTAAGACGCAAGTCGCTGGCGCAAAATCTGGTACTGCGCGGCAAAATAGCCAATGTGATAAGGGCTTATCTTTGTGAAAAAGGCTTCAATGAAGTTGAAACCCCGATATTGACCAAATCCACTCCGGAAGGCGCCAGAGATTATCTGGTGCCTTGCCGCACAAATCCGGGCACATTTTACGCTTTGCCGCAATCGCCGCAGGTGTTCAAGCAGATACTTATGGTGGCCGGCATGGACAGATATTTCCAGCTGGCCAGAAATTTCAGGGACGAAGATCTCCGTTCCGACAGACAGCCGGAACATACGCAGATAGACCTTGAAATGTCTTTTGTAACGGAAAAAGATGTGGCTGAAATCGTTGAGGGAATGATGGCAAGAGTTTTTTCTTTTCTTGGCGAAAAGATAGTCACGCCTTTTGAGGAAATGGAATATTTTGAGGCCATGGCCAAATACGGCTCGGATAAGCCGGACCTCAGATATGACATAAAGTTTGAGCCGGTTTCTGAAATATTTAAAAACTCCTCCTTCAAGGTTTTCGCAGATACTATTTCGGCCGGGGGGGAGATAAGGGCCTTAAAGGCACCCGGCTCGGCCGCCGTATACGGCAGAAGCGAAACGGACAGACTGACAGAGCTTTTGAAGAAAAACGGCGCCAAGGGCCTTGCTTTTTTCAGAGTGAAAGATTCAAAGCATGAAGGCGGCGCAGCCAAGTTCATAACTGAGGCGGAATTTTCTGCTTTAAGGCAAGCTCTGGATTTAAGGGAAGCAGACACTGTTTTCCTGCTGGCGGACCTGCCAGAAAATCTAAATAAGTATTCGGGGCTGCTCAGGAATGCCGTCATAGAGAAAATAAAACCGCCTAAATTAAAGGAAAGGGCTTTCCTTTGGGTCAGGCATTTTCCTCTTCTTGAAAAAGACGCGGAAAGCTGCAATTGGACTTTTACCCATAATCCTTTCACGGCGCCGCTTAAGGAACATTTGCCGCTTTTGGATAAAGACCCGGGCAGGGTCCTTTCATATCAGTATGACCTTGTGCTTAACGGCGTGGAACTCGGCTCCGGCTCGGTGAGAAATCATGATGTAAAGATACAGGAAAAGATATTTTCGCTAATGGGCTACAGCAGGGAAGAAATGTATTACAGATTCCCGATGATACTCAACGCCCTTAAATACGGCGCGCCTCCGCACGGCGGCATAGGCATAGGATTTGACAGACTTATGGGCATAATATGCAATACCGACTCCATAAGGGATGTAATCGCCTTCCCGAAAACGACAAGCGGGGCCTGTCTTATGACAGAATCTCCGTCCGCAGTGCCGGACAAACAGCTTAAGGAGCTCGGCATAAGCGTGATAAAATGAATTACCCTTCATGGATACTGGAAGAAGTCAAAAGAAATAAAAGGCAAGTCAGGCAGAAGCAAGCCGCCGCCACCGCCCTGGATTTGAAAGAAAAAAGACTGCATACAGTTTGCGACGAAGCGCTTTGCCCCAATAAAGGCGATTGCTTCAAAAACGGCGAGGCGACTTTTCTTATTCTGGGAGATATCTGCACAAGGAATTGCGGATTCTGTTCGGTCAAAAAGGGCAGGCCGCTGCCGCCGGATGAAAATGAGCCGCAGAGAGCGGCGGAGCTGGTAAAAAAATGGCGGCTTAAATACGCGGTTTTCACTTCGCCTACAAGAGACGATATTCAAGATTACGGGGCAGGACATTACGCCTCGGTGATAAGAGAGATAAAGAAACAATCTCCTGACACTTTGACAGAGCCGCTAATACCGGATTTCAAAGGCAGTATAGACTGCCTTAAAAAAGTTCTTGAGGCCGGACCGGCTGTACTGGCCCATAATATAGAAATGCCGGAAAGCTTGTATATAAAATACAGAAAGGGGGCCGATTATGCGCGCTCGCTTTCGCTGCTTGAAAACTCAAAGAAGCTTTTTCCCGAAATTCCGGTAAAATCCTCGCTTATAATAGGGCTTGGCGAAAATGAAGAAGAAATAAAAAAGACTATAAAGGATCTTTTCGCAAGCGGCTGCGACATACTTTATATAGGCCAGTATCTCACGCCGACTTCAAGCCATAAAAAGCAGGAAAAATTCTATACTCCGCAGGAATTCCTTGAGTTTGAAAAATTTGCCCTCCTGACAGGTTTCAAAGCCGTGCTTTCCGGACCTCTTGTAAGAAGCTCCTATAAGGCAAAAGAAACTTTTATAAAATTTATATCCGCCAGATGAGAAAAATAAATCTTATTTTTCTCTATGAAAAAAACAGCAGATACTCAATAAACGCTTTGCTTGGGGCTCTGGATAAATTGCCTGAAATTCCGGTCTTTCTGTGCAAAAATACGGTTGAAATAAAAGAAAGGATACGCAATACATCCGGCTTGAAAATATTATGCTTTTCATTCGCCTCATATTCAAGCGGAAAAATTTTTTCCGAAATAAAAAAAATAAAAAAAGACAGGAACTGCATTTTTATAGCAGGCGGCCCGCATCCAAGCGCCCTGCCTGAGAAAACTCTTGAAGAAGGCTTTGACTATGTTTTTGTTTCTGAAGCTGAAAAAACATTTACCGATTTTCTGAAAAAAGAGATGAAGGCACCGGGCTTAAATAAGGAGAGAATAATAAGGCCTGCCGAAAAGATTTGCCTTGACAATTACCCGTCTTTCTCAAGCCGCTTTCTCAGATTCGGCCCGATAGAAATAACAAGAGGCTGCCCCCATGCCTGCCGCTTCTGCCAGACATCCTACCTCTTCGGGGCAGGATTAAGGCATAGAAGCGTTGAGAATGTATTGAAACAGGTAAGAGCTATGGCGAAACTCGGGCTTACAGATATAAGATTTCTCACGCCTGACGCTCTTTCCTACGGCGCTTCGGGCAAGGAAACAAATCTTGATGCTGTGGAACAGCTTTTGAAAGCGGTAAAAAAGGAGCTGCCTGAAGAAGGGCGCATTTTCTTCGGCACCTTCCCGGGGGAAATAAGGCCGGAAAAGGTCTCAAGTAAAGCGCTTTCTATTATAAAAAAATACTGTCATAACAGGCAGCTGACGATAGGCGCCCAGAGTGCGTCTGAGAGAATGCTTAAACTCTGCGGCAGAGGACACAGGTTCAAGGATATACTAAATGCTCTTGATATATGCTTTGAAAACGGGTTCACGCCGGTAATAGACCTTATATTCGGGCTGCCCGGCGAAAATATTGAAGATATAAATCTCAATCTTGATTTTATTGAAAAGCTTTCAAAACACAAGGTTATCTTTCATACGCATTTTTTTATGCCGCTGCCCGGCACGCCCTGGTCGGCCAAAAAGCCCGGTATCCTGACCGAAAAACTGAAACTGAAAATAAAGCATCTTGAAAATTCTGGTATGGCTTTCGGCAAATGGGAAAGGGATATGAGATAGTACAAGTTTTACAGGCTGAGCCGGTCTGATACGCCCTGCATCGCTTTAAGAGCCAATTCAACAAATTCTTCCATTGTAAGCCCGAGCGCCTCAGCTTCAGCTATAGTTTCTCTGTCAGCCCCGGCGGCAAAACGCTTATCTTTCATTCTTTTAAGCACTGAAGAAACTTTCACCGATGAAAGTTTCTTGTCAGGATAAACCAGAGCCGTTGCTATTATAAGGCCTGTCACGGTCTCGCCGCATCTTAAAGCGGTATGGAATTTATTCTGAGACTTGAAACCCCAGGCGGCGGGATTATGCATTTTTACCGCTTCTATCAATTCAGCCGGCAGGCCGTTTTCTTTAAGTATTTTTTCGGCCTCTTTGGTATGCTCCTTTATTGAATTTTCAGTCAATTCAACATCAATATCGTGTAAAAGACCCGCCAAAGCCCATAAATTTTCATCACCGCCCAGCCTTTTGGCCAAAGCGCGCATTACAGCCATTGAAGCTATGCAATGCTTTATCATATTCGGATTTTTTACTTTAGTTTTAAGCAGTTCCAAAGCCGAATTTTCGTCCATTTTTATCTCCGGTTCATAGAAGGTATAATATATTATAACAAATGGAAAATACGGCGATTTCTCCCTTTGAAAAGAAAGCTGTTCTTTTCTCCTGTCTTACCGGCGCTTTTTTGACGCCTTTCGTGCTTTCTTCCGTAAATATAGCGCTGCCGGCCATTGAAAAAGAGCTTTTCCTGAATGTGAAACAGATGGCGGACATTTCAACTTATTTTCTGATATCGTCCTTTTCTTTTCTCTTTCCAGCCGCTGTTTTGTCGGATTATTACGGCAGGATAAGAGTAATGAAATACGGCTTTTTGTTTTTTTCTTTCTTTTCTATTCTCGCCGCCTATTCTTCAAGCCCGCAATTTCTGATATTTTCAAGGGCGGGGCAGGGCGCTGCTTCTGCTTTCATCTTTGCCAATGTTATGGCGGTTATCGCTTCCGTCTTTGACAGAAGAAGCAGGGGCAAAGCCATAGGCCTGGTTTCGGCTTCTGTTTATCTGGGTCTTACAGCAGGCCCTTTTCTCGGCGGTTTTTTCCTGAAATATTTTTCATGGCGTTTTATTTTCAAAATAGCGGCATTTATGGCCGCTTTTTCATATCTTTTCTCATTAATTATCCTGAAAACGGATTTCAAGGCCGGTAAAAATTTTAATAGGATAAAACTGCTGATATTCACTTTGCTTATTCTGATATTCTCATTTTCCTTTTCATATCCGGACAAGGCAACGCCATTAATACCTGTTTCCCTGTTAGGGCTTTTTATTTTTTTCAGGGCTGATTTCAAAAGAGACGATATATTCAAGTTCAGGGAGCTTTTTTCTTCAAGAAAGTTCATCTTTGCCTGCGCGGCCGCCTTCTTTCATTATGCCGGTTCATTTTCCTTAACTTTCATATTCAGCCTTTATCTGCAGTATTATCTGCTTCTGCCTGCCCAGAAGGCCGGCCTTGTTCTGTTCTTTATGCCTTTTGCCATGAGCGTTTTTTCGCCGCCGGCGGGCAAACTTTCAGACCGCTTTGACGCCGGCAAAATAGCGTCCATTGGGATATTAATCTCTTTGACAGGCATACTGGCAGCCGCATTAGCCGGCAGGCCCGGCGTTTATCTTTGCGCCGTTCTGCTTGCAGTTATCGGCACAGGATTCGCTTTTTTCTCTTCTCCAAATTCCAACTCGGCCATGTCGGCTTTGAACTTTTCGCAATACTCTTCCGGCTCTGCCCTTCTGTCTGCAGTAAGGCTATTCGGGCAGAATGTATCAATGGCTTTTTGCGGCTATTTAATGTCTTTGCTGATAGACAGCGGGATTATTTCTTCGGACTTGCCAGCTTTCCTTAAAAGTTTTAGAATTATACTGTTTTGCGGCGTCTTTTTTCTGCTGACAGCCGCCTATTTTTCTCTTGGAAGGACTATTAATGAACGAAAAGACGGAACTGGGTCTATACCACTATAAACTCATATTCTCCATAGAAGAAAAGATACACAGATTGAAAGATGAAAATCTGCTTTTTGACTCTTTGATAGCGGATTTGAAAAATAATACAAGCGCGCAAATCGGCATATTTTTTAAAATGGAGGGGACAAAACTTGTCCCTGCTTCCGCCTTCGGCATAGAACTAAATACCTTGAAATCGCTGAATTTTGATATAAATGCCGGCTATGCCGGCTGGGCTATTGAGTATTTGATGCCTTTAAAAAGCGACAATATATCTCTGGATAAACGGCTATCGGCAATTTCAGATCCGCTTTCAGGCACTGGGCTGAAACTTAATTCAGTTTTAGCGGTTCCGGTTTTCTTTGAAAAAGAAGCGCTTGGCGTAATAGAGCTTTTAAACTCTTCTTCGGGCTTTACGGCTCAGGATATTGAGGCCATGACGGTCATAGCCAGGCATCTTGCCATAAATTTGAAAAACAGGCATCTTCTGCAGGAACTTGGCGGGAAATGCAATTATCTTTCAAAGATAGTTTCATCCCTGTCTTCCGGTCTGCTGGTTGTTGAGGAGAATCAGAAAATAGTGCTTTCAAATCCAAAGGCCCTTGAGATAATGCAGCTCAAAGAAAAACCTTCAGATTTAAGCCAGATACCTCAGGAAACTTCTCTGGAAATAAAAAGGCTTCTCAAAGACAAAAAAAACCTCTCAAGACAGGAGTTTAGCCAGGGGGAAAAAGTTATAGGGTATTCCTGTATGACGGTTAAAGAGGATTTTTCTAAAAACTTCGGGCTGATATTTCTGTTTCAGGATATAACCGCATACAAAAAAGCGGAGGCGAAATGAACTATCTGAAACTTTTTGCTGCAGGTTTCGGCATTCTCTTCTTTATGCATTTGATAGTCTATAACTATAAGCCGTATGTTATGATAGAATCCCTGGTGAACGGCTTTTTCGGCGGACTGGCTTTTATGGCGCTCGGCCTTGTAAATTACATAGCAGGGAAAATGGCGGGCGTGCCTGAAGGCGAAACTTTAAGAACGATATACGAATTTGAAGATGTAAAAAATATGGGAATTACCCAATTGAAACAGGCGGTGAAAAACGCCTATTCCGGCCGAAAGATCTACATTTCAAAAGATACTGAAAACGCTCTGATATTCAGAACTCCGCCTTCTTTCAAAAGCATCGGCACATATGTTGAATATTTCTTTTCGCAGAAAGACGGAAAAAACTCAATTAAGGTTAGAACAAGGCCGATATTCAAGACGATAATAATAGATTACGGCGCGTCTTACGGTGAAATGAAATACGCTAAAAATATCTTATCGGGTTTGAATTAAGAAATTAAAACTCGGCATATCCGGGCACTCTCGGATAGCAGCATACATCCCTTATGTTTGATATGCCCGTGACAAGCATCATCATCCTTTCAAAACCGAGGCCGAAGCCGGCATGCGGCACGGAGCCGAATCTTCTCAGGTCAAGATACCACCAGTAGGCGTCTTTGTTCATTTTGAAATCTTCCATCTTCTTTTCCAGAACATCAAGGCGGTTTTCCCTTTCGCTGCCGCCTATAAGTTCGCCTATGCGGGGAACCAGCAGATCCATGCCCCTGACGGTTTTCCCGTCATCGTTTAATTTCATATAAAAAGCCGCCGAGTTTTTGGGTTTATTGTACATTATGACCGGCTTTTTGAAATAAGTTTCAGTAAGGAATCTTTCATGCTCGCTGCCCAAATCAACGCCCCACGAGACCTTGTTTTCAAACTTTGAATTTTCCTTTTCAAGAATTGAGACGGCATCCGTATAGGCAAGGCGCTCATATGAATTTTCGGTTATATTCGCCAGAGTTGAAGGCAGGTCCTTGTCTAAAAATTTCGCAAAAAGTTCGATATCATCCGCGCAGTTTTTCATTACATGGAGAGTTATCTTTTTTACAAAATCCTCCGCTAAATCCATATCGTCATAAAGGTCGTAAAAAGCCATTTCCGGCTCTATCATCCAGAATTCCGCCGCATGCCTGTATGTATTTGAATTTTCAGCCCTGAAAGTCGGGCCGAAAGTATATATCTTTCCCAGGGCCAGCGCCATAGTTTCGCCTTCAAGCTGGCCTGAGACGGTGAGGAATGTTTTCTTGCCGAACAGGTCTTTGGAAAAATCGGTATTTCCGTCTTTATCAACAGGAAAGGAGAGCGGCTTTGCGGTGTCAAAAGTCGTGACATTGAACATCTGTCCCGCGCCCTCGCAATCCGAGGCGGTTATTATTGGAGTATGCACATAAAAAAAGCCGTTGTCCTTGAAATACTTATGTATGGCATAAGACAATTCCGAGCGCACTCTGAGCATAGCCGCATATTTATTGGTTCTGGGCCTTAAATGAGCCACTGTACGAAGAAATTCATCCGAGGTTTTCTTTTTCTGTATCGGATACGCTTCCTGCGGACAATCGCCGTAAATTTCAAGAGACTTCACTATCAATTCATATTTCTGGCCGGCGGCAGGCGAGGCCACCATATCGCCTGAAACTTTTACCGCAGCTCCATTTACCAGTCTCGGCAGAAGGGCTGAAAATTGCGGGTTTGTATTGTCTATTACAAGCTGAAGATTTTTCCTGCATGAACCGTCATTTAATTCAGCAAAAGACTGATTTTTAAGATCGCGCCTTGTTTTAATCCAGCCCTGCGCTGAAATATCGCTTAAAGGGGAATCTTTTTCAAGCAATTGACTGACAGTTAAGGTCTTCATTTTTTCTTTTTCTCCTTTGCTTCCTGAGGGATATCGCCCACGGAAATAAGCTCAACCTTGCATGTTTTATCTTCGGCAGAATAATCCTCAAAAATATATCCGACATTCGGCGCATAATATCTTACGGCTGTCCCTGCATCGCCGCCGGCTATTCTGGTTAAAACCTTGAGGCAATTTGAAAATTTCCCGGCTTTAATTGAAAGCTTGTCAGTAAGGGAAACTATTTCATTGGCGTCTGGATATTCGTCCCATTTAACGCCTTCCTTGACCGGAAGAGGGAATTCCTTTCTTCCGCCTATAACTATGCCGTCTTCGGTAATAACCCATTTTTTGTCTTTCTTTATCTTATACTCGGTTATATTTGTGTCTCTGACAGTAAAAGTCATTCTGACATCAGCTGTCTGCTTGTCCGCTTTTTGTGAAACATTGAGTATGTCTATGAAAACCTTGGCCTCTCCGTCAAACTCTGTGCTTTTATAGGAATATTCGTATCTGGTATTTTTTTTAAGGGGGAAATAATCTTTCGCCATAAAAACCTCCTTCAGCCCGGGAAAAAGCGTCAAATCGGCTTTTCTTTAAGTAAAATTATATAAAATCTGGCGGTCAAAAATGCTAAAATAATCAGTAAAACAGGGGGCGTGTAGCTCAGCTGGGAGAGCGCCTCGTTCGCAACGAGGAGGTCGTGGGTTCGATCCCCATCACGTCCACTTTACAACC
>JAJUJA010000037.1 GCA_029267355.1 Elusimicrobiota bacterium
ATGTCCGGAAGGGCTGAGTCCCAGAGAGGCCTGCATAAACGCCAAAACCAATATGAGAGAAAATGGACTTAAAGCTTCGGACTCTCAGGCGGCGGCCGCCTCTTCCTTAACGGCTCATCCTCTGAGGGAATACAGAAAAACGCCTGTAAAGAAGCTGATAAAGAAGCTCGGGCTTTACGAACTTGATAAACCGGCGCCGTACAAAGATTTGTCTTACAGGACGCAAAAAGTTAGAATAATGCTTAAACAGCATGCCGGAGCTCCTGCCCAGGCCTGCGTTAAGGCAGGGCAAAGGGTAAAAAAAGGTGAGGCTGTAGGTTTGGTTTCTCAGGAAGCGCTTGGCTGTCCGGTGCATGCTTCAATAAGCGGCAGGGTCGCGGAAGTTAATTCCAGATATGTGGTTATAGAGGCGGACAATGCTTAATTCAGTCGGGGCCGTTGAACTTTCAAGCATAGCCAAAGGGTTTGAAGTCTTGGACACGATGCTCAAGACATCTCAGGTGCGGCTTTTGCTTTCAAGAAGCATTTGTCCCGGAAAATACATAATACTCATAGCCGGAGATGTAGGTCCAGTAAACGCCGCAGTGGAAGCCGGAGCGGCAGCCGCCTCCCATTGTCTTGTAGACCATTTTATTATCCCGAATATAGACGAGCAGGTGATACAGGCCATAGAGAATACCGTAACCGTTGCCAATCCTCAGGCTTTCGGCAGCGTGGAGGCTTTTTCCGTTTCCGCCATAATAGAGGCGGCGGACGCCGCAGTCAAGGCCGCCGATGTCAAGCTTATTGAGGTGCGGCTTGCCATGGCCATAGGCGGAAAGGGATTTTTCACTCTTACGGGAAGCGTTGCTTCGGTTGAAACGGCTGTTAATGCGGCGGTTATGTCCGCCGGCAGAAAAGGCCTTCTTGTTGAAAAGACGATAATAGCAAATCCGAGAAAGGAGCTTTTTTCGGAAAATATTTAGGCGCTGAGAGGTTTAAGGAGGGAAAATGAGAAAACCCATGATAGCTGGAAATTGGAAAATGCATCTTAACCGCGCGGATGCGGCAAAACTGGCGGCTTCCATTAAGAACGGCCTGGACCCTCAGCTTAAACATGAAGTTCTGCTTGCCGTCTCTTTTACCAATCTGGAATCTGTGAGAAAGGAAATTTCATCAAGCCCGATACTTCTTTCCGCCCAGAATATGTGCTGGGAGGAAAAGGGCGCTTTCACCGGAGAAGTTTCGCCTGTTCAGCTCAAGGACGCCGGCTGCGATTATGTGATCATAGGCCATTCCGAAAGAAGAAAGATATTTATGGAAACCGATGAGATGCTCAATAAAAAGGTAAAGGCGGCTTTTAAGTTTTCCCTGAAGGTTATTTTCTGCATAGGCGAAACTCTCGAAGAAAGAGAAAATCAAAAGACATACAGGGTGCTTCAAACCCAATTGAATGAAGGGCTTAAAGGTTTAAGCGAACAGGATTTGACAAATCTCGTTATAGCTTATGAGCCTGTCTGGGCGATAGGAACCGGCAAGACGGCTACCCCGGAACAGGCCCAGGACGCGCATATATTTGTAAGAAAAGAAATTGAAAGAATGTTCGGCGCCGGTACAGCGGCAGCCATGAGAATACTTTACGGAGGCTCGGTTAAAGCCGAAAATATAGACGAACTTATGGCTCAGCCTGATATAGACGGGGCCTTGGTCGGCGGCGAAAGCCTGAAGGCGGACAAGTTCCTGAGAGTTATCCATTATCAGCCGGTGCTTTCAAAGTAGTTTTTGCGGCGGTTCCTTTTTATGGACTCAAAATTGATGAACGAAATAATTTCGGACATAAAGCTCAGGCAGGAGCGTTCTTTGATGCCTATTCCCGCCGGCGTTTCAAACAGGCATGTTCATCTTACAAAAAAAGATTTTACCGCTTTATTCGGCCCTGGCTGCGAGCCGACCTTGTACAGAAAAATAGTCCAGCCCGGCTTTTACGCCTGCAACGAGAAAGTGGATATAGAAACGCCGAAAGGAAAATTTTCAGGAGTGAGAATGATAGGCCCTTGCAGGGATTATACGCAGATAGAAATATCAATGTCTGACGCCAGAGTTCTTGGACTTAATCCGCCGATAAGAGATTCAGGAAAGATTGAAAATTCGCCGGGCATAAAACTCAGAGGGCCGGCCGGCGAGATTGACTGCGGAAAGGGAGTGATAATCTCCAAGAGGCATATACATTTTTCACCGTCGGATGCAAAAAGGTTTAAGATAGAGGATCAGCAGATAGTGAGAGTTTTGTGTTCTCCCGGCACCGACAAAGAAACGATTTTTGAAAGCGTATTGTGCAGGGTAAGCGATAAGTATGCGCTTGAATTTCACCTTGACACTGACGAGGCGAACGCAGCGGCTGTAAAGACCGGAGACAGCGTCTTTATAATATAGCCGCGCGTTTATGAACGGAGGTACAAAATGGAAGCGCTTGGAATGATAGAAACCAAAGGCCTTGTGGCCTGCATAGAAGCCGCTGATGCGGCCGTTAAGGCAGCCAATGTAAGACTGGTCGGCTACGAAAAAATAGGTTCAGGACTTGTTACGGTTCTTTTCAGGGGCGAAGTGGCCGCCTGCAGAGCCAGCTGCGATGCCGGAGCCGCGGCTGCCCAGAAGGTAGGCGAGGTGGTTTCAGTTCATGTAATACCTCAGCCGCATGGCGACCTTGAAGGCAAAATGCCTATTTCGGTTGAGAAAAAGAAATAAGGGAATTGAAGACATAATTTTTTAAAAGAGCTTTTTTCCCCGAGCTTGATTATAGAGCGTTTTGGGAGGCTGTTATGGTTTTTGCCAGAGTTGTCGGCAATGTGGTTTGCACCAGAAAAGATGATAAATTGGTCGGGACCAAGCTGCTTATGGTCCAGCCGGTAGGGCTTGACGATAAGCCGCGCGGCAATGTGCTGGTAGGCATAGACGCTGTGGGAGCCGGCATAGGCGAGCTTGTTCTTCTGGTCCAGGGCTCAAGCGCCAGACAGACCTCAAAAACAGAGGGAACTCCGGCCGATTGCACCATCTTTGCCATAGTGGACACCATAGAAAAAGACGGTAAAATAGTCTTCAGAAAGATAAAGGACAAAATGGAAGAATGATATGCCCATAGACGAAAATGATCTTAAAAGAATAGTGGAAGAAGTGGTTAAAAATCTGGGCGAATCTCCTGTCTCATCAGGCGTCGGACCTGTTTTTGAAACAGTGGATGAAGCGGTGAAAGCGGCCGGCGAGGCGCAGGAATATTTTCAGGCCCTTGGACTTGAAAAAAGGGACAAGATAATTTGCGCGATAAGGGAAGTGTCAAGGATAAATGCCGCCAGATGGGCAAAGATGGCCGTTGAAGAAACGAAAATGGGCCGCATTGAAGACAAGATAAGGAAAAATCTGCTGGTGGCCGACAAAACTCCCGGGGTTGAAGACCTGCGTTCTGTCTCTTATACCGGCGATAAGGGATTGACGCTTGTGGAATTCGCTCCTTTCGGGACCGTGGCGGCTATAACGCCGTCAACGAACGCGGTGGCCACCATAATAAGCAATGCCATAGCCATTTTATCCGCCGGTAATTCCGTGGTTTTTTCTCCTCATCCTGCCGCCAAAGGCTGCGTGCAGGACGCCGTATCAATACTTGACAAGGCGGTGGTTTCAGCCGGCGGCCCTGAAAACCTTATAATGACCATTTTCAATCCGACACAGGAAAGCACCAAGTATCTTCTGTCGCATGACAAGATAAATATGAGCATAGTAACCGGCGGCCCTGCCATAGTGAAAGTGGCCATGAGCGCCGGCAAGGCGAGAAAGACCATAGCGGCCGGTCCCGGGAATCCGCCGATAGTCGTGGATGAAACGGCGGATTTATCCCTTGCCGCAAAAGAGATAGTATACGGCTGCGGTTTTGACAATAATGTGCTTTGCATAGCGGAAAAGGAAGTGATAGCCGTTGAAAAGATAAAGAAACAGCTTATTGAAGAGTTCAGAAAAAACCCTTACGCTTTTGAGTTAAATCCTTCTCAAATAGATAAGCTGGCTCAGATAGCCATACCGGAGCCCGGTATGGAGCCGAAAATCAACAGGGAGCTTGTCGGCAGAAATCCGTCGGTCATAGCAAGAACCATAGGCCTGAATATACCTGATGAGATAAGAGTGCTTTGGGCTGAAACCCCGCCGGATCATCCATTTGTTATAAGCGAGCAGCTTATGCCTGTGCTGCCGATAACCTCGGCCGGAAATGTTGATGAAGCCATAGAGCTGGCCTATAAGCTTGAATGGGAGAATCATCATACAAGCGGCATGTATTCAATGAATGTGGATAATTTAACCAGAATGGGAAGGAGAATGGCCTGTTCTATTTTTGTCAAAAATGCCTGTACCCTTCACGGCCTCGGCATGGGGGAGGGATATTCCTCAATGTCCATAGGCACGCCTACAGGAGACGGCATAACAAAGCCCAGTCACTTTACAAGGCCTTTACAGTGCTCTTTAGTGGGATATTTCAGGATAGCTTAAAAAGGAGAAAGTTATGCAAGCTAATATTTCTTTGGGTCTGGTGGAGCTTTCAAGTATAGCCAAAGGCGTGCTTACTCTGGATGCGATGAGGAAAACCGCGGAAATAAACATAGAGTGGGCTTATGCCATAGCGAAAGGCAAATACATAATAATGGTGTCAGGCACGCAGGCGGAGGTGGAATCTTCTCTGGTCAGGGCCTCAGAGATCGCCGGCAAGGATTTGATTTCAAAATATGTAATAAGAAATGTGCATAAGGGAGTTCTTGAAGGACTGAATAAAAAAGTTAAAGCAGACAATCTGGAAGCTTTGGGAATGGTTGAAACCAAAGAGGCCATGAGCGCAGTTTTCGCCGCTGATGCGGCCCTTAAAGCCGCTTTTGTCAAAATAATTGAGATAAAAACCGGTGCAGGAATAGGCGGCAAAGGCTATTTTACGATATGCGGCGAGCCTGGGGCCGTAAGAGCGGCTGTAACCGCCGCGGTGAAAGCGGTCGGAGAAGGCGAAATAGTGGAGAGAATAGTTATAGCTAATGCTCACAGCGATATGCTTAAGGTTCTTTAAGGAGTCTTTATGAAAATAGTGATAGGAAGCGATCACGCCGGTTTTGAGGCAAAGGAAAAAATCAAGAAATTTTTGCAGGAATCGGGACATGAAGTTTCCGATTTCGGCTGCTATTCAGCGGAGCCGGTTGATTTTACTGATGTGGCGATGCTCGTGGCGGAAGCGGTAAAAAACAGGGAATTTGAAAGGGCTGTCCTTATAGACGGCTTCGGCGGCGCCATGCCTTTGGCCGCCAATAAAGTGCACGGCATAAGAGCTGTTTGCGCCTACGATATAATATCGGCCAGGTTCGCCAGCGCCCATGAGGATTGTAATGTGCTTTGTGTCGGAGGCAAAACGCACGGCGAGCTTGCTTTGCGCGAAATAGTAAAGACATGGCTGGATACGCCTTTTGAGGGCGGCAAATATCAGAAGCGGCTTGATAAAATAACGGCCATAGAAAATAAGTATTGACGGCGGATTTTTGATTGAAAACATATGAAACAGGCAAAGGTCATAGGAAGAGTTTTTTCATCAAGACAGTGCTGCGGCACCGATAAAAAAACTTTGCTTTTGATTCAGCCTCTTGACTGGGAGACAGACGCGCCTTCAGGCGAACCAATAGTGGCAGCTGACACCGTAGGCGCCGGCAGCGGAGAAAAGGTCTTTTTTGTCGCAGCCAGAGAGGCGATAGTCGCTTTTGAGGACTGGGGCGGAGATGTTTTGATAAATGAGCCTCTGCCGCCTTTTGACGCGGCTATAGTGGGAATCATAGACGGCAAAAAGATATACTGACGGAGAAAAAATGTTCGTAGGAAAAGTTATAGGAAATGTCTGGGCTACAAGAAAGCACAGGCACTTAAACGGCTTGAAGCTTCTTCTTGTAAAGGCTTTGGATGAAGCCGGCAAGGAAACGGGCGAAGCGGCAATGGCTGTGGACGCCAATATAGGCGCCGGGCCCGGCGATGTGGTTCTTGTGATAGACGAGGGCGGATCTGCCAGAAAAATTCTGGGCAATGCCAAGTCGCCTGTAAGAACGGCGGTGGCAGGCATAATAGACAGCGTTAACCTTAACGGAAAGGAGAAAAAATATGCGTGAAGAAGAAATAAAGCAAATCGCCAGGGAAGTGGCAAAGATTTTAAGCGAAAAGCAGCAGGATGCCAAAAAGAAATTTTCAATGCCCGGAGATTCGGTCTCCATAGGGACGGCCGGCAAGGTGTTCTCCAGCCCTCTTGTGGGAAGCGCAAAAAATGCCAAAGATAAATGCGACAATTGCGAGGAAAATACCTGCGGACCTTCCTGCAAATCCTGCTCCCCTGAAGGAAAATTTACCGCTTCAGAAGTAAGGGGCATGGGCGCGGACAGAATAAGCTTCTGCAATCCCGGTTCCTGCGGCCAGTTTGCGCCGATGATAGACCATACTCTCCTCAAGGCAAATGCCACTCAGGAGGAGATAGGCAAGCTTTGCCAGGAAGCCAGGCAATACGGCTTTGCCTCAGTCTGCGTAAATCCGGCCTATGTCTCGCTGGCAGCCCGTCTTCTGAGAGGCAGCCAGGTTAAAGTCTGCACTGTTATCGGGTTTCCTTTGGGCTCCACAACTCCCACGGTCAAGGCCATAGAAGCCAGAGACGCCATCGCTGCGGGCGCCGACGAAATTGATATGGTGATCAATATAGGCGCGCTTAAATCGGGAAACGATGCCCTGGTCCTTGAAGACATAAAAGCTGTAAGAGAGGCCACTCGCGGAAAGATACTTAAGGTCATAATAGAGACCGCTTATCTTACCAAAGACGAGAAAATCAGGGCTTGTAAAATGTCAAAACAGGCGCAAGCCGATTTCGTTAAAACCTCCACCGGTTTCGGCCCGCACGGCGCCACGGTTGAGGATGTGAAACTTATGAGAGAAACTGTCGGCCCCGATATGGGCGTCAAGGCTTCAGGCGGAATAAGAGACACCAAAACAGCTGAGGATATGGTTAAAGCGGGCGCCACCAGGCTCGGCACAAGCGCCAGCGTTTCCATAGTTACAGGCAAGGATGCCGGTGCGGGGAAATATTGATTATTTGAACTCCGGCTTAGGCTGTCTTTCCATTAATGATTTAAGGGCTTCAAGCGGTTTTTTGCCCCTGTGCAGTACCAGGTAAACCTCTTTTGTTATCGGCATTTCTATTCCGAGCTTTCTTGAAAGTTTATACGCCGCCTCGCTTGTTTTGAAACCTTCGGCTATATGCTTCATTTCAGAAAGAAGCTTTGAAATTTCAGCGCCTTTGCCTATCTCTTTGCCCAGAGAATAATTTCTTGAATTGCTTGAGCTGCAGGTAAGAATGATATCGCCTATCCCGGCAAGGCCCATGAATGTAATATCCATGGCGCCCAGTTCGGCGCCAAGTTTTCTTATTTCGTTTATGCCTCTGGTTATAAGGGCTGCTCTCGCATTATGTCCAAGATCAAGACCGTCTGAAAGCCCGGCCGCTATGGCAATGACATTTTTTACCGCCCCCGATGTTTCAGTGCCGATAATATCCTCATTTTCATAAACCCTGAAATAGCTTGCGGCAAAAATCCTCTGTAGTTTTTTTCTTATATCGGCGTCTCTGCCGGCGATAACCGTGGCAGCGGGCTTTTTGGCGGCTATTTCAGCCGCGAAATTAGGGCCTGATAGAACGTAAATATCCTTCCCGAATATTTTGCCGAGAATTTCAGACGGTCTTTCAAATGTTTCCAGTTCTATGCCCTTTGCCAGACTGACTATGATCTTTCTTTTGCCGTTTATGCTGACATTTTCAAAAACTTTCCTTATATGCTGCGTCGGTACGGCGTTTATTATTATGCCGCAATCCTGAACGGCCTCATTTAAATCCGAGACGGCCCTGAGCCTTTTATCAAGAATAAAGCCTTTCAGGAATATTTCGTTCTCTCTTTTTTTGTTTATTGAATCTGCAGCTTCTTTTTCTCTGGCCCATATAAATGTTTTAAATCCTTTTGAGGCCAGAAGATCTGCTATTGCGGTTCCCCATGCTCCGGCTCCGGCAACAAGGATTTTTTCTTTTTGGTTCATACAACTATTATATAAAAGCTGCGGCTTCAGGTTTAAAAGTCCAAAAATCCGAAAATATTGGGACTTTGGACTCAGGCATACTGCTGCGGCAAATATTAAAATTAATGCTATGCTGAAGGCGCTTCTTCTATTCTGTTTTGTCCCTTTTTCATTTTGCGCGGAACTTGAACCTTTAAATTCCATTGAAATTGTTAAAGCCGCGGCTGATATTCAGTCAGATACTTTACCCGTTAAGGATTCAAAACCTGACTGGACATTTATGTGGTTTATAAACGGAAAAAATGATCTGGAAGAATTTGCCATGGTTGATATGAACGAGCTGGAATTTGCCGGCTCTGATTCCAGAATAAACATAGTAGCTCAGGTAGGAAGAATGAGCGGGCAGGACGGCGATGATGTTTCTGACGGCAACTGGACAGGAGTGAGAAGGTATTATGTGACAAAAGATAATGACCGTTCAAAAATAAAATCGCCCATTGTTGAGAATTTGGGAAAAAGGGATATGGGGTCATGGAAAGAGTTGGCCGAATTCATTAAATGGGCCAGGAAAAATTATCCGGCCAAGAAATACGCTCTCATAATGTGGGATCACGGCAATGGCTGGAAGCCCGTTGACGATGGCAACTGGCAAAATTTTTATAAGGGCTTTTCGCTGGACGAAGAAACGGGGAATGAAATTTCAGTGCCGCAAATGGCGAGGGCGCTGAAAATCGCCGGCGGGGCGGATTTTATCCTTTTGGACGGCTGCAATATGGCCATGGCTTCAGTTGTCTATGAGCTTAAGGATGCGGCAAAAGTGCTGGCTGCCTCGCAGGAAACTGAGCCGGGCATGGTTGTCAGATATTCAAATGTTATTGCCCGCGCAAAGCAGAAAGATCTCTCCCCGGAAGAGCTTGGATTTTATTTTGTGCATTATTACGGCTCATACTTTGAGGAAATGGGCGGAGACAATGAAGGCGCTCCAGCTACTCAGTCGGCTTTCCGTCTTTATAAGGCGGGGGATTTTTTGCGGCTCTTGGATGAGTGGATTTTGCCGGCCATGAAGGAAAGACCGGAAATACTGTCTCTGGCCAAAAAAGAAGCCAAAATTTTCGGGGAAGACAGCGATTACAGGGATTTGGCAGATTTTGTGAGAAAGGTATCTGAGGCGAGCAGATCGGCAGAGCTTAAATTCCGCTCGCAGAGACTTTTAGATTTCCTCAGCCGCGAGTTTCTGGTACTTAATTGGGCGCAGGATAACAGAAGCGGCGGGGTATCAATTTACATACCTTCAGACAAATATATAGAGGCTTATTCAGGGCTGGCTATTTCCAAAGACGGCCTGATTGATGATTTTGCCCGCTTTATGGCCTCAAAATAAGCTATTTCCTTTCAAAAATCAAAAGACTTTCCATGTGCGGAGTGTTAGGATAAAAATCAAAGCATACCGCCTTTTTAACGGCATATTTTTCCAGAAAGAACATGGCGTCCCTGCCCTGTGTAACAGGATTGCAGGAAAGGTAAATTATTCTTTCAGGCAATGCGGCCATTATGTTTTTTACTACATTTTTGTGCAGCCCGGCTCTCGGCGGGTCCAGTATTACGGTTTGAATTTTTGAAAAAATCTCAGAATCCAGTTTTTCTCCGGCGCAGAGAAGAACCTTCGCGTTCTCTATCATATTCTTTTTGGCATTCTTTACCGCCCATGAGTATGAAGAAGGCGATATCTCAACGCTTAAAAGCCCGCTTATTCTGTTTTTAAGGCAAAAGCCGAGTATTCCGGTGCCGCAATAAAGGTCCAGAGTTCTGCCGAAATCGCAGCAATGCGACTCCATTTCCATTACGGCCTTTTCCAGAAGAGGTATATTATTCTGGAAAAAGCAGTCAAAACCGTATTCAAAATCCATGCCGCGCACAGTTTCGCTCAGAAAATCCTCGCCCTCTTTTTTTAGAATTTTATCCGGCAAGCTTACCGGGCTTAAGGGATTTGACCAGGCCAGAATGAATCCTGAAAGCTCCTCTATGCCTTCGGCAGAAAATTCCAAAGCGTCATCTTTTGAAAAAAGACCCGCAACGATTTTTTGCGAATTGCCCGACTGCCTGAGTATGAGAGTTTTTAGTCTGTCAGCAGTAACCTTTTTTTCTCTTAAACGCTGCAGTATTTTAATTGCGGCTCTATTTACCTTTTCGCTTATTAAAGCGCAGCCCTGCGGAAGTTTCAATTTCTGCCAGTAGGCGCCCCTTTTATGAAAGGCGAAAGAGAGCCCTTCCTCGGTTTCAGTGAAACTGTATTCTATTTTGGTTCTGTATCCGAAAGTTTCTCCGGCTTCCACTATTTTATCGAGAATGATGTTTTCTTTGACCGTCTGATAATACAGGTCCTGCGCTATTATTTTCTTGCTTTGAACCTGGAACGGATACTTCATTATCTGCCAGGGCGAGCAGCTGAGATAATGATCTTCTTTCGGCTCGGCTCTTTCGGGCGACGGGGAAATTATTTCAACGGCTTCGGCCTCTATAAAATTTTTCTTTTCCTTAAGCACCGCAACTCTGGCCTTTTCTCCCGGCAGAACGCCGTAAGAAAATACCACCTTGCCGCCGGTTCTGCCGAGGGCCTTACCCTCGCCGACTAGCTTGTCAAAATCGAGAACTATCTCTTTCATAACGATATTATATCAAAAGCATATTTGCTATAATTTTTCAGTACACAGGGGAGGCTTGATGAACTGGAAAAAATACGCTTTTGCGCCTGTATTGGCTGCGCTTTTTTCTGTGCCTTTTCTCATACTAAGCGCCCATTTCCTTGCCACCATCGAAGAGATATCAAAAAAAGACATGCTTTATTATATGGACCTGCGGTCATCTCTGACGGCCGCTAAGATATCCGGGATTTTAAGCTCAAAATACGATGTTCTGAAAGTCATAAGGGAGCAGAAATTTATAAACGCCTCAATGGAAGAGAAAAAAAAGATTCTTTCGGCGGCAGCGGCAGCTTCAGGGGTCGTAAAAGAAATTTCTCTCTCAGACCCTTCTGGAAAAGAGATATTTTCCACGGTGAAGAAAAAAAATCCTGAAGATTACTCGTCACACCCGGTTTTTAAGAATGCGCGCTATGAGGATGTTTCCATAGGCGCCGTGACATATTCTGCCGATGAGCCGCCCATGCTTTCCATAGCGGAGCCGGTCATTAAAAATAAGGGAGAAAAGCCGGTTTATGTCGCCATGGCAAGGCTCTCTCTGGGAGAACTTAACAGGCTTCTGGCGCCTGCTCTTGAAAAGACTCCTGGCAGCGCCGCTCTTGTGGACTGGGGCGGACAGATAATATGCGATTCGTCATACGATTACCTTTTTTCAACAGGGCTTTATGCGCCCCAGCCGGTTGTAGAAACTATAAAAAAGCTGGCTGGTCAGGGAGTGGATTCTTACAAGGGATACTTCTATGACAAGGGCGAAAAAAAACTGTTTGCAGTTTCAAGAGTGCCGTCCACGGCCTGGTGGTTTTATGAAGTGCTGGATGAAAGCGGCTCGGTTGATTATTATTTGTACCGCTGGGCGAAAAAAACCATTTATATCGGACTTGTGCTTATAGCCGTATTTTCCTTTCTCGCCTATTTACTTGCGGTTAAATGGCTGGGCGGGCACGGCCATGGGAAAAATTCGGCGTGAGACCGTTCGGCAGGGATTGCAATTTGCTGAAAATGGTGTAAAATCTTTTTATAGGGCTTAGCCCGGGAAGGCAGGGATGTTAAGATCTAATCCTCATCTTATAGAAATAAACACAAGACTCTGGATCAGGACTTTAAGGGAGAAATATTCCTCTCCGGAGATGACAGTTTCGTCCATTCCGGATGAAGAATGGCTTAAACTCAAGCATCTCGGCTTTGACGCCGTGTGGCTTGTGGGCGTATGGCAATGCGGAACTATGGCGGCCGAAATAGCCAAAAAAGACGCGGGGCTTATTGCCGAGGCGCAGAAGCTCGGGTATGACGAAAAGAATATCTGCTGTTCTCCATACGCCATTTTGGAGTATAAGCTTGATGAAAATCTGGGTTTTGAATGGGAACTAAGGGCGCTGAGAGACAAGCTCAACTCCTTAGGGCTGAAGCTTTTTCTGGATTTTGTCTCCAATCACACAGCCATAGACAATGCTTACAGAGACGATTGTCTGGACTGTTTCGTCCGCGGGGACGAAAATGACTACGCCGGCAACCCTAAGATGTTCCATGCAATAGAAAAAGAGGGAAAAAAGATTTATGTCGCTTACGGGAAAGATCCCAATTTCCCTTCATGGTATGACACCGCCCAGCTTAACTATTTCAATCCTCTCACTAGAGAGAAGATGAAGAAGGAGTTTTTGAAGCTTCTTGATGTCTGCGACGGCGTGCGCTGCGATATGGTGATGCTTACGCTCAATGATGTGCATGAAAGCGCCTGGGGATGGCTGCTTTCCAAGCAGGGCTTTGTGAAACCGCAAACGGAATTCTGGCAGGAGGTCATATCGCAGGCCAAGCAGCTGAGACCGGACTTCACGCTTCTGGCCGAAGTTTACTGGGGGCTTGAGTGGAAACTTCAGCAGATGGGCTTTGATTATACCTATGACAAGGTTATATACGACCGGCTGAGAAACATGGGCGCAGATGAAGTGAGGGGACATTTGAGAGCGGAAAGGCTGTATCAAAAACGCTCTGCGAGATTCATAGACAATCACGATGAGACGCCTTCCATTTCCTGTATGGGCAAGAATAAAGCGATGGCCGCAGCTGTCATAATTTCAACTATAAGGGGTCTCAGATTTTATAATGACATGCAGTTAAACGGCATTTCTCAAAGGATTCCTCTTCAATTCCCTCTTTACCCGGCTGAAGAGATAAAAAGTATGGAGATGGAGAAATTTTATGAACATCTGCTTATGATTGCCGACCATCCGGCCTTTCACGGCGGAGAATGGAATTTATGCGAGCCCATCCCTTTGACTGCGCAGGATAAAACATACAGAAATTTCATAGCTTTCACATGGATACAGAGGCGGACAATGAAAATAGTGGCCGTGAACTATTCTCAGGAAAACTCCTCATGCCTGCTTAAAGTCAATATAAAGCCCAAGGGAGAATCGGCGGTGCTTTTTGAGGAAATGTCGGACAGATTTTTCAGTTTCAAGGCGCAGGATGTCTCTGAAGGCCTGCCTCTTGAGAATGTCCCTCCATACGGTTTTTTTGTTTTTGATTGCGAACTTTAAAATGGATATTAAAGGGGTTTGGGGAAGGGCGCTTCATTTCTTTTTTCCTTTGAAATGCCATTGCTGTCTCAGGGATTTGAGTTTTGATTGCCAAGGCCCTTTATGCCCTGAATGCCTTAAGTCTTTGCAGGAGATAAGAAGGCCTTATTGCCGTTTATGCGGCTCTTTTCTAAAAGACGGCGGAGATTTATGCCGTTTCTGTTTTGAAGAAAAATCAGTCAATTTTAAGTTCTCAAGGTCGGCATATGTCTTTGAGCCGGTTATAAGAGAGCTGATTCACGATTTCAAATACAGGGGATTTAAGAAACTCGGCGCATGGCTTGGCCAGAGAATGGCGGAAAGAATTTCCTATTATCCTGAATTCAGAAATTATGATTGCGTTTCTTTTGTGCCGCTATCCGCAGGCCGGCTGAGAGAGAGGGGGTATAATCAAAGCGAGATGCTTGCGCAGGAGATATCACTGCGCAGGGGGCTTTTTCTTTTGAAAGGCGCCGTTATAAAGAAAAAAAATACCGTTGCCCAAGCCAAACTTGACCGCGCCGGAAGGATTGAAAATGTAAAAGGCTCCTTTTCCTGCGTCTCGCCTATCGCGGCAAAAGATTTAAGAATCATTCTTGTTGACGATGTTGCCACAACTCTTGCCACATTGAACGCCGCGGCCTGCGCTTTTTATGAAGCCGGGGCCAAGGAAGTGGCCTGTTACACATTGGCGCGTGAAATTTTTCAGAATTGAAGCGTTACAGTGGTTCCGGCCTGATAAGCCAGATATTCTTCCTGTTTGAGATATTTATGCCAGTAGCGCTGTATTGAAGCGTTAAGGCTTATTCTGAGATTTTTGCTTGCTTCATAATCGGCCGTTGAGCTTAGCGACAGAAGCCTGTTATTGTCTGCCTGAGTTATCGGGGATTTCTTAAGCGTATAGCTCAAAGTGTTTGTCCATATTATTCTGTTGGTGAATATCATGGTATCTTTGAAAAAGGGCAGTTTCAGGCCCTTTGGCGTCTGTATATCCGTTTTGACAAGAAGGCTCGGGGTTATTTGGGTAACATTTTGAGTCACGGTTTTCAAAGTTCCCTCGGCATAATCCCTGGAATAATCTATCTTAGGCGTGAATCTGAATTTCTTTACGTCAAAAGTGCCCTGGACCGAGGCGTCGCTGTGGTTTGTTTTTTGAACCACGGCTTTGGCTTTCAGATCCCTTTTTTGCCCGTTTCTGAAATTGCAGGAAACTGATGAATCCATAAAATTGAGCAGTCTGAACCTGAAATCTGCGCCGTAGGTTTTAGTAAGCTCTCTGCTTATAGAAGCCGTTTCTGAAAGATTTTGCGAATGC
>JAJUJA010000055.1 GCA_029267355.1 Elusimicrobiota bacterium
CAAAAAGGCTACAGATTCTCAACCTATGCCTCCTACTGGATAGAGCAGTATGTGAGACGCTCGGTGGAGGAATACTCCAAGACAATCAGAATACCGCCCCATGCCTGGACTGCCTTAAGAAAATGGCTCAGGCAATGGGATACAATGCATGGAAAACTCGGCAGAGATCCCACGCTTGCCGAGATGGCCAAGCAGATGCACTGGACAGCCAATCAGGTCAGAACGGTGCTCAATGCCTATGAAGCGATAAGAGGCACAACATCCCTTGAAACTCCTATTTATTCCTCCGACGACAATATGGATACCATAGGCGACACCATAGCCAGCACGGCCGACTCAAATCCTGAAGATCTGATATCCGTGATGAAGATGCATGATGAGCTGAAAAATGCCCTCAAGGAAATAGGCGACAGGGAAAGAATGATAATTGAAATGCGCTATGGTCTCACCGGCCAGAATCCCATGACCTTGCAGGAAATAGGCGAAAAGATGAAACTGTCCAGAGAAAGAGTAAGGCAGATAGAAGAAAGGGCGCTATTGCGTCTGAGAAGAGTGGCCGCCAGAATCGGCCTGACCGAAGGCGCCAGAAAGGAAACGCCGAACCTTAAACCGGGCTGGAACGCTCCGAAAATAAGGACCAATATTCTCGGCGAAGAAATAAAAGGCAAAAGGAAGCAATAGGGGGAATAATGGCCATAACCGAAACTCAGCTTATAGAAAAACTTTCCTCTTCAATAAGGGACGTACCGGATTTTCCCAAAAAAGGCATACTGTTCAAGGATATTATGCCTTTGCTCGCCAGCCATGAAGCCTTTAAGTCGCTTATAGATTTTCTCGCGCAGAGATACCGCGGCCGCGGCATAAAAAAAGTGCTTGGCATAGAAGCCAGAGGGTTCATACTGGCCGCGCCGCTGGCTTTGGAAATAGGCGCCGGCATGGTGCCTGTCAGGAAAAAGGGAAAATTGCCTTACAAGACCATCTCGGCTTCCTATGACCTTGAATACGGGCAGGATACGCTTCAGGTTCACGAAGACGCCATAGCAAAGGGAGAAAAAGTTCTCATCATAGACGATGTCCTGGCCACAGGCGGCACTGCCTCTGCCGTCTGCTCTCTTGTCAAACAGCTGGGCGGCGAAGTTGACGAGATAGCCATGCTTATAGAGCTTTTATTTCTCAAGGGCAGAAACAAGATTGAGGACTATAAAGTTTTCTCGCTTATAAAGTACTGATTTTATTTGCGGCCTTAAAAATTTGCTAAAATATATTCCGCTCTCTGCTTTTTAAGCGCCGGTTCTTTGAATTTTCAATCGGGGCGTGGCTCAGCTGGTCTAGAGCGCTCGCTTGGGGTGCGAGAGATCGGTGGTTCAAATCCACTCGCCCCGATTTTAATTTAAGATTTTGCCGGACAGACAGGGAGTTTTTGTTCTCTTATTTTTAAATTTTCGGGGCGTGGCTCAGCTGGCTAGAGCGCTCGGTTCGGGACCGAGAGGTCGGTGGTTCAAATCCACTCGCCCCGATTTTGCATTTTCTAAAAATGATCGGCCCCCGTAGCTCAATTGGATAGAGCTGCTCCGTCCTAAGGAGAAGGTTGCTGGTTCAAGTCCGGCCGGGGGCGCTTTGATTTTTAAGGGAGATAATATGCCGGATTCTTCATGGATAGATTCGGGCGCTAATGCCCCGCAAAAGACTTCTTTTGAAAAAGCCCTTGAATGGATAAACCATAACAGGCAAACCGCTTTGGGCCTTATAGTTTTGGCTGCCGCTGCCGCGGTCTTAATTCTTGTGTTTTCCTATAACGCTTCAAAAACCGCCCAGAACGCCCAGAAAGAGCTTTTCATAGCCCAGCAGGTGGCTCAGGGCGGCAGACTGGACGCCGGTTTGAAACAATTGAACGAAGTTGAAAATAAATACTCATCCAAGCCCGAAGCCGATTTCGCCATCTACTCAAAAGGCGATATTTATTTCGCCCAGGGCCAGTACAAAGAAGCGGCGGCTGAATACGAAAAGATACTCAAAAGGCAGAATCACAGGGATTTATTGCCCTATGCCGCCTATGCTTTGGCCAAAACCTATCAAGCCATGGGCGATTATGATACGGCCATAATAAAGCTCAAAGATTTCATAGCGGCCTGGTCAGACCATTATCTTTGCGGTCAGGCCTATATTTCTCTGGCTCATATATACTCAAGCAAAGGCGATTTTAATGCTGCCAAAGAAGTGTACGAGAAGATAACCGTTCTTTTCCCCGATACCGGCTGGGCCGAACAGGCAAAAATAAAGCTTTCGGTATTGCCGAATAATCAGAACAAGAAGAAGTAACCGCCATATATTGACAAATAAGTTTATATATTTATAGAATTTTATTGCTCTGTAAAAGAATCCCCGTAAAGGGGATGCCAACGGGGAAACCCGCGCGGAGCGCCGATTTGGCGCTTCTCTTTTAAGGCCGTAGGCCCAAAGCGGCTTGCCGCAATGGGCGCCAGGCCTGCCCGATGCCTGCTTGTAAAAGCTGTTCTCGGACGGGCAAAAAGGGGGAAACCTCTTGGAGCAGCCCTTAAGGGCTTACGACAGAAAAAGGAGGAGTATAAATGAAAAAGGTAATAGCAATAGCTGCAGTTGTGGCGTTCTCAGCCTCCATGGCCAGCGCTGAACTGCTGAAGAACTTCAAGTACGACGGCTCAATTGAAGTCAATGCTTATAACACAAACAATACAGTTGACTACAATAAAAAAGCCGATGACAAAAAAGGCGATGTTGACAGCAGAGTTATGATCAATGCCTCATTTGATCTTAACAATGATGCCAATGCCGTCGTTTCAGTTGTTAAAAACAACAGGAAATACGGTACAGCTTCAGAAGACGCCAATACCATACAGAACAACCTGTTTTTTGAACAGGCCTATCTGAATCTTAAAGGCGTATTCGGTATGGACCATAAACTGGGCAGACAGTATTACGGCAAGCCGGGCGATCTCGTCATATACTACGGCCCTCTTATGTGGCCCTATGACAATGGTTTAACCGTCAATGCTATTGACGGCTGGACCGGCTGGTATAAAACCGGCAATTGGGACATACATGCCATACTGGCCAATCAGTCCAACTCAGTGGCTACACCAAACAGAGATGTAAGGCTTTCAGGCATCAATGCCTCAACCAAAATAGACAGATGGAACCTGAACGCCTATTACTACAATGAGAATGACAAGTCAACAGCCTTAAGCAATTATCTCGGCGTATTGGGCTTCAGAGCCAATTGGGAATGCATGTTTGTCAGCGGCCTCAATCTCGGCCTTGAATACGATATGAATATGGGTAAAGATACCAATGTTGCTCTTGATAATGAGCATCAGGGCTATGCCTATAAAATTAATGCCGATTATTCCATGGACCTTATGGGCAAACTCGGCCTGGAAGCTGAATATCTTTTCGCCTCCGGCGATGAAAAAGCCACCGACAAGAAAGACGAGGAATATACCTCCATCAATGGAGACTATAGACCCGGCATAATAGTTGGCGGCGGTTTCACCACTGCTTATGCTGTCGGCTCCGGCAGTGTCATATACGGTCTTGGCGCGAACTGGACTCCGGAAAAAATGAACAAGCTTAATCTGGCTGCGAAATACTATGATTTCTCAGCCGATAAGAAATCCGCTTTGACCAAGAAACATGAAGGCGCTGAACTGGACCTCGTAGCCACATGGAATCATTCAGAGAATGTTTCCGTAAAGGGCTATTATGCCATGTTTACGCCTGAGAAAAAGAACAACGCTAATGATGACGCCGCCACAATGCTTGGCGCCGCTTTCAATGTGAAGTTCTAATCAAAGGTTCAAACCTTTAAAAGTAAGGCCCGTCCCATAAGGGGCGGGCCTTCTTCTTTTACGGGGGCTTTTTTTATATAATTACATTGATGAAATATTTGGCAATCATAATGCTTCTTTCTTTTGCCGCCAGGGCAAATGCACTTAAACTTGAATTAAATGCCGCAGTGGACGCTGAAACAAGAACCTATGAAAATTTGGTATACGGCAAAAGCCAGAAAGATCTGTCCTATCACAGCAATAACACATACATAAACTTCATAATAAAAAGCATCGTTTTGGAAAAGTCCGACAACTCAAAAATGGATGTCTTCATAGGCCTTAAAAATATAGGAGTGGACAATTCCTCAAAAACACTCAATTCGCCATGGCTTGCCGATAATCTCGGCTTTTACCCGGCGATAAATTCGCCTTTCATAAATCAGGCCTATGCCAAAGTTTATAATTTCTATAAAGACGGCATAAACGCCTATTTCGGCAGGCAGTCATACACTCTCGGCCAGGGCATAGTTTTATCCGACGGCTACAGGGGCTTTGACGGCGCCAGATTTGATTTCACAAATTATCTGGGCATAGAAAATGCCGAAGCTTTTTTATTCAGGGATATTTTAGATGAAAATATTTACCATTTATACGGCCTTAACATTCAAAAAAACGGCTTTGACGGCACATGGCAATTATACTTTATGGGACAGCAGAGAAACGGCCTTAAACAGGAAATAAATTTTTCTTCCAAAGAAAGCCAAAAGGATTTCGCCGGCCTAAGATATTTTGTTTCCAAAAATCAGCTTTCCTTTGACGGAGAGTATATTCTTCAAACAGGCAAAGCCAAAGACGCCTTAACGGGCAAAAATGTGGATTATAAGGGCTATGCCTTCCTCTTAAAAGGCCAATGGAAGCAGAATTGGCCGCTTTTAGGGCCGGCCAGGACCAGACTGTCTTACGGCAAGTCCTCAGGCGACAGCGGCGCTTCCGGCAAAGAAAACAAGGCCTTTTATGCAGATTACGGCTACAGATATAATGGCGCCAATAGGGACGGCTTCGGCAAGATCTTTTCGGCTTCCCTGTATGATGTTTTCAAGACCTCAAATACGCTAAACGGCCTTCCGGACGGCATAAGCGGGCTTAATATCATCAATTTCGGCTTTGACTGGCCCTATAAGAACGTTCTATTCTCCATTGACTACTTCGGCTTCAGAGCGGCTGAAAACACGGCCAAACCGGGCGTATTCAAGATAGGCAATGAAATGGATATAAAGGCTGAGTATAAACTCGGCGAAAAGTTCAGTCTTTTAGCCGTTTACGCCTCATTTTCGCCGGATTCAGCAATGCCGGACAATCTGAAATCAACTAAAATGACCTCTCTGGCCGTAAAAGCGAAATTCTAAGAATACCAACTCCTATAAAAAAGAGCTGAAAAAAATCAAAGATAGGGCATTTTATCGTTCATTAATACCCTAAATTTAAGGAAAGAAGGGGGGAGAAAAGACTATTTTCCCCTTTCCAAAAGCGCAAAGGCGCCAGACAAGCGCATAAGTCAGACAGCAGCTTTCCCCTATCCATATGTCCGTATAAGTCATTTTTAAGCTTTTATCCCCGCCGGGAGCGCTGTTTTATTGAGACACTATTAACATTTTTTGACATATGTTGACATAAAAAAGCATATATTGACATAAAAATGTTTATAAGTTAGAATATGCCTAAGGTTGTTAATAATATATGGATGACAAAAAGGCAAAACTTAAAATAAAGCTGCCGCCGGGCGCCGAATTTGAAGCCGAAGGCAGCGAAGATTTTATATTGAAAGAAAAAGAAGCCTTCCTGAAAATAGTAAACGGCGAGACCTGGCAAAACGGCGCGCAGCAGCCGCTCAAAACAAAAGAAGAAGACCATAGCCAGATCTGGCAGCTCATAGTCGCTATAGACAAGGATATACCTTATATAATAAAGAAAAACGCCGCACTCAAGCCCTATGAAGCGGCGCTTATCCTTATGGCCGGACAAAGGGCCCTGAAAGCCGTAGAAGAAATAAGTGCCATAAACCTCTCAAAAGGCCTCAAGCTCTCAGGCCTAAAAACGGACAGAATAGACAGAGAATTAGCGTCTCTAATAAAGGAAAACAAAATATCGGCCTTCGGTTATAAGAGAAGCAGATCCTACAAAATAAACGCCAAAGGCATACAAGACGCCTATCTCAAAGCCCTGGAAATAATGAGAAGCTGAACAAAACCCGGAAGACGGCAAGTCAGGCAAACCCGTATAGCCCTGCCAATTAACTTACGATAAGAAATATTATGTTAACTTATTTACTATATCAATTCCCCCGCATTTAGCTATAAAAAATATCAAACTTTTCAAAATAATCATTAAAAAATAAATATTATTTAGAAAAATCTAACACAATTTCCAGATTTTTATAATTAGCAGTTTGACGGCAATAACAACTCCCCTGAAAAAAGGCAAAAAATCATTTTTTTTGGAATTTACAGAAAGTTTGAAATTTGAAAACCAGCACAAAACAGGCAAAAAAGCGAAAATAGCCTGTGCTGCCGAAAAACTCAAGAGGCCAAAACCAGGCCTTAAACAAAAAAAGAGATTTTCAAAAATCGCGTATAACGATTTTAGGGGTATAAAGATACCCTGGAAAACGAAATACGAAAAGGCCTATAAAAGCCCCTCCCCCAAAAACAGATCCTGCTGAACAGCCCGGGGCAGAACCCTGCCCCAAAACCTGCCTTAAAAAAGCTAAAGGCAAAGATTGTGCGGCAAATCCATACCCCGAAAGAAAAACACAAGAGAAACCTCAAAAAACAATGAGAGCCAAATAGTCAGCCAGACCAATCCTGAAGATTCAGGCAGAAAATCTCTTCCTTATATATGTACGGGCAGGCAAGAGGCACAAAAAAACCGCAAAGATGGGAGAAAAAGCAAAAATTTAATTCGGTCATTATCTTAAAAACCCGCCGATTTACAGAAAAAACAGGGGGGAATCAGGATTTAAGGGCGAAAATGGGGATAATATAGCCGATCAGAAGCAAATAAACCGGTATATTCTGCAGAAAAGACGAATTCACATCAGTCTTGAGCATAGTAAGCCCGTAAAAACCGGCCAGTATAAAGAAACCGGCCGTCAAAAGCGCTATCTTTCTCCAGGTTTCAAATTTCCCGGAATTTTCAGTATCCAAATCTTTCCTTGTTTTTTTCCCCATTTTCCCCCCTTTCAATTCTATTTTGAGTTTTTAAGCCTGTTTTCTATCCTTTGTTTTGTAAATTCAAGCATAGCCTTGAAATTTTCATCCTTGCTTTCCTTTATTTTGGAATCTATAAGGCTTTTAGTTTTGGCATCCCCGACCAAAGCTGATATTTGCATAGCCAGATTTTGCAGAGAAAAATCCTTATTATCAAGATATTTATGAGCCAGCTCAAGGCCTGAAGCGTCAGAAATTTTAGCCAGAGAAAAAGCTGCCTCAAGCGCCACAGAGGGATTTTCATCCGTAAGTCTGGCTTTATACAAGTCGGAAAAATCCCTGCTGCCGCTGTCTCCAAGCGCTCTTACGGCGTATTGTCTTATGGAATAATCCGGATCTGAAACATACTGTCTAATTTCCTGAAGACCTTTCTGGGAATTCATTTTGCCGAGAGCGTCTATGAGAGCCTTTTTTATGTCAGGATCTTTTTCCTTTTCAAGATATGAAATGAACTTTTTTTCCGCTTCCTGAACTCTCAAAGCGCCGAGAGTTCTTATAGCGGAAATTCTGAGAGATTTTTCCTCTTTAATATCGCTTGCCGAAATCAGAGCGGAAGGGTCCGAAACTTTTCCAAGATATGAAAGAGATATTACACAGGCCTGCCTGACCTGAATATTTTTCTCGCCGGCGAGCGTCAATGACAGATCTTTTTCGCATTCATAGCATCTGAGCGCGCCGAGAGCGTCTACGGCAGCTATTTTCACTGAATAATCCATGTCCTTCAGGGCGGGCTTTATGAGCGTTATAGCGGCCGGATCTCTGAGTGAAGCAAGGGTTTCAATCGCGATTCTTCTTTCAGCCGGCTTGTCGCTTTTTAGTCCGGCGGCCGCTTTTTCAAAGGGAGAAATCTTCTTTTCCTGACTGCCGGTTTTGCCCGAAGGATTTGCGCTTTCAGACTTCTTTACGCTTTCGGATTTATTTTTCAAAGCCGGTTTTGAAGTTTTTCCGGCCTGCGAAAAAACCGCGCCGGAAAAGAGCGTCAAAATCAGTAAAGGCAGAATAAATTTCATAATATTCTCCGTAATTTCTCCAAACTTTCCAGAAAACATTATATAAAAAAAGAGGGCTTTTAAGAGCCGCAAAAAAATATTATGATAAGTCATCAGGAGGTTTCCATGAAAAGATATCTGGCGCTTTCGTTTTTTATTTTTTTTGCCTGCCATAAAACAGTAAAAAAAGACATTCTCCCCCCTCAGGGAAACGCTGCGCAATGCATATGCCAGCCCTGTCCGAAGCCGGAGGAGATAAAGCCGGCTTCCGCGATAATAAAGGTGAATATTGAGGATTATCCCTTCTTCAAAGATGACGGAGAGAAAAAAGACTTTCTGAAAGCGGCTCAGCTTAACATGAAATTTCTGGAAGCCTCGCTTTCAAAGAAATCTTCATATATTTTTGAAAACAGAAAGGTGAGCTATGAACTTTTGCTTAAAACAAATAAGGAATTTCTTGATCTGCTTAATCAGGAATCCTCATGGGAAACTTTCAATAAAAAAGCGGCCGAAAAATTTGAACTTTATGAACTGAGACCCTCAACAAAAGAAATTATTTTCAGTTCCTATTATGAGCCGATAATAGAGGCCTCACTGGAAAAAACAGCCGATTATAAATATCCGATCTATTCCAAACCTGAAGATCTGATATCCGTTAATCTGGAAGATTTCTCTGAGAAATTCAAGGGAGAAAAAATAACGGGAAGAATAGATAAAGACGCGCTTGTGCCGTATTATTCAAGAGAAGAAATAGATTACGGGGACGCGATCAAAAATAAAGCAGTACCGCTGGCCTGGTTCAAGAGCGCGGCCGACATTATGGACTTGCATACTCAGGGGTCAGGCATACTGAAATTGCCTGACGGCAAATACAAAAAAGCGAAATTTGCGGCGACAAATTCGCTTAAATTCAAAGGCTGGATGACGGCTCTGCTTGAAATGAATCTTATGACAAGGGCCGAGCTCAATGCCGACAGCGCTAAAAAATTCCTTGACTCTCATCCCGAGCTTGAAAGGAAAATACTTGTACAGAATAAGAGATATACTTTCTTCAAGCTTGAGGACAATGAGGATTTGTCCGTTGGGCCCGAAGGGACTTACGGCTATCCTCTGGTCGGCGGAAGGTCCGTGGCCGTGGATAATTCAATAGTGCCTTTTGGAACTCTTGCTTTTATGAAAACAAAACTGCCTGATGTGGATGAAGCCGGCAATTATTTCGGGAAAAAAGACGATTCGCGTTTTGTCTTTGCCCATGACACAGGGGGCGCCATAAAAAACGCCAGAATAGATTTTTTTGCGGGCAACGGCCCCAGAGCCAAAAAATTCGCCTTCTCACTCTGGGACCCAGGGAGAATTTATCTGCTTCTGCTTAAAGAGGAAGTAAAATGAATAAAATCTTGCTCTTCTGTCTTTTTGTTTTTGCCGGTAATTCATTCTCAAAAGTTCTGACAGGTCTGGATTTTCTGGTAAGTGAAAATTTCTCAGCCCTTGAAGTCAAAAAAGCAGTTCTTATTTCAAATCATAGCTCCTTAAATTCAAAAGGAGAAAATATACTGAAAGTTTTCGAAAG
>JAJUJA010000085.1 GCA_029267355.1 Elusimicrobiota bacterium
CCGGCTGCATTTACACCTACTGCTATTGGATCTGCAACCAGAAGCTGGTCGTATTTTACTATCCCGGTCAGAGTAAGGGCCACGAGTATATACAGTATAGTGCATATAAACAGAGAGGCCATTATTCCTATAGGCATGTCTTTCTGCGGATTTTTCGCCTCTTGCGCAGCAGTTGAGACTGCGTCAAAACCTATATAGGCAAAAAATATCACCCCGGCTCCCCTTAAAATTCCGCTGAAGCCGAAATGGCCGAATTCTCCGGTATTCGGCGGTATGAAAGGAGTCCAATTTTGGGAGTTCACATAAGCGAAACCGAAAACTATGAACAGTATTATTACCGCTATCTTGGCTATTACGACTATATTGTTGAAATTGGCGCTTTCTCTTATTCCCACCACAAGCAAAGCCGTTATCAGAGCCACTATCAATACAGCCGGAAGGTTTATTATTGCTCCTGTAGCATACCAGCCTTTTGCCGCTTCATAAGCGAAAGGCGAACTTGAAAGATATGCCGGTATATTTATTCCGAAATCTTTAAGAAAGCTTGTAACATAGCCGGACCACCCCACTGAAACTGTGGCTGCTCCGAAGAGATATTCAAGTATAAGGTCCCAGCCGATTATCCAGGCGAGAAATTCTCCAAGCGTGGCGTAAGAATAGGTATAGGCGCTTCCTGCTATAGGTATCATGGAAGCAAACTCGGCATAGCATAGGCCGGCAAATCCGCAGCCAATGGCCGAAATTATGAAGGATATAACTATGCCGGGCCCTGCGTATTGAGCCGCAGCCTGTCCGGTCAGTACGAAAATTCCGGCTCCTATTATTCCTCCTATACCCAGCATGGTCAGATTCAATGGTCCCAAAACTCTCTTAAGAGAAGAATCTTTTTCTTACGATTGTTTAAGAAGAGTATATATGGGTTTTCTTAAAAAAAGCTTTGTTAACTGCATTGTTCCTCCATTTTTCAAGCTTTTAGGATTTTAGAATAAAGGTGAGATTACAGTCAATATTCAAGAAAGTTCCTAAATTTGATATTATTATTAACTGTGAGAAATGCTGCCGAGGTAGCTCAACGGTAGAGCGTTCGCTTCGTAAGCGACAGGTTGTGGGTTCGAATCCCATCCTCGGCTTGCAGGTTTTTTATCTTATATGGCCAAAAAAAATCTTGCCGCAAACAAAGAAAACGAATATTCCCTTGTCTTAAACCCTGCGGTTGAAGAGACAAGAAAGACTTTACAGACATGGCTGCCGTGGCTTTATCTTCTGGTTTCAAGCGCCTTTTATCTCAGAACATATGATTCAGCCCAGGTCAAGATAACTCTCGTTCAAATGGGCGGTATAACTCTTATAGGACTCTGGGTTTCTTTGCTTTTTTCAGAGGGGAAAAAGGCTTTCAAAATAGACGACTTTATTTTTCTGTCTCCGTTTTTGGCTTATTTGGCTTATGTCTGGGTCTCATTTATGCATGCTCCTTACAAGGGGCCCAGCGTTGATGATCTGATAAGATACACGATTTATATGTCGGTTTCGCTTATAGTTATAAGAGAGTTTGATAAAAAAGCCATAGATAAACTTACTAAAGTCCTTGTTTGGACAGCTTACATAGCGGCCGGATACGGCTTTGTTCAATGGATAGACACGAGATTCTTTCCTCCTCCAAGAGAGGGTCAGGGAATAGACCCTTTTATATGGAGATGGGCTTTCGGGCAGAGAATTTTTTCAACCTACGGAAATCCGAATTTTTTCGGCAATTTTCTGGTTCTGATATTCCCGATTCTGCTTTCTCAATATTTGAAAACAAAATCGTTCTTTTATCTGCCGGCTATAATTCTTGACGTTTTCTGCATTTACTTTACCTATACAAAGGGGGCATGGATAGGTTTTTCCGTAACCACGGTTATATTCCTTGCTCTATACATATACTTTTTCACAAAGATAGACAAAGCAAAGATAATAAAAACCTACATTTCTCTTGCCGTTCTTGCCGTTATTGTGGTCGCTTCTGTTGTGCTCTATGCCAAGAAAACCAGCATGACATCTGTGCCTTTCAGAGTCGCTACATGGCTTTCAACATGGGAAATGATAGAAACTCATCCCGCTGTGGGCACAGGCACCGGCGTTTTTAAAGTCATTTATCCAGCTTTCAGGCGCCCGATAATATTCCATCTTGAAGGAAAGCATAATACCGAGACGGACCATGCCGAAAATGAGCATCTTGAGCAGATTATGGACCACGGCATTCTCGGCGCCGGGCTTTTCTACTGGATAGTGGCTTTCGTGACCTTCATTGCCGTAAAGGCGCTGAAATTCAATACAGAAGACATAAAAAATAAGGCGCCTTCAGATACCGCCTATGACATACTCGGCTATATAGCCGCTTTTCTGGGGATGCTTATCCACAATTTTACCGATGTCAGTATGCGTTTTGTCTCATCAGGCGTATATTTGGGCTTATTGCCTGCCGTTATAATAAATCTGGCCAGAGGGCATGCCTTGTGGGAATTTCATTATATGGAAGATTCTTCTCAGAAGACAGAAGCCGAGCTGCCTGTAAAAAAAGGTTTTCTTTCCATAGCCAAAGCTTTTGTCCTTGCGGCTTTGGCCTTTTTTGTTTTCAAAATATTTTCCGAGTTTTCAATTTTACAGGGGCCGCTTTCATCCTATTCTTATGCAGGCGAGATACTGCAATGGCTTCTGGCCTGGGGCGTTTTTTGCCTGGTTTGCCTCTATCTCTTTTACAGGTTTTTTATAATAGTGAAAAGCGCGCAAAATTTCCTGGCTATTATTTCTCTTGCAGCTATCTTATGGCCCTTATATTATTTCTGGGGCTGGTTCAAGGCCGACGTTTATCACAATATGGCGATTTACTTTTCCAAAAGGGCTGAATGGGACAATGCCCTGGCCAATTACAGAAAGGTAAATGAAAATAACAAGTATTTCATAATGCCTTACTATTTTATGGGCAATGTCTTTAACGACAGGTTCAATATGGAAAAGACATATAATCCGAATCTCGGCGATAAGAAAGATGAGCCGAGAAATGATTTTGAAAGAGCCATGGAAAGATATGAAACCTTGCGTTCGATGGCTCCCAATTATGTGCAGATGCATCATCAGGTCGGCAATCTTTATATGAAGATGTATGATTACCATATGAAGAGAGGTGAAAAAGACCTCGCCCTGCCTTATCTTGATAAGGCAATGGCGCGATATGACCTTTATCAGAATATAGACCCGGTTTTCCCTTATAACTATTACAGAAGAGCTCAAATTTGGCTTTTGAAAGGCGATAAGGAAAAAGCCGAGAGGGAGTATTGGAATAATATAAACGCATGGAAGTGCTACAGGGAAGGACATAAGCATGAGAGCGCTGAAGCTTATGCCAATCTGGCAAATTTCTATTACATGGTAGGCAAAAATAAGGAAGCAGTTTTATATTTCTCAAAAGCGCTTGAAATAGATCCCTCTTTTGCGCCGGCCAAAAACGCTCTGAGTTATCTTACGGGCAAAAAATGAGCAAAAAAACGGACAGCGTGGAAAGCGTTCCTTTGTACTCTGCCTGGTCAAGAGCGGCTTTGACCGCTTCTTTTTTTGTCTCTCCCCTGATATTCTTTACCGACTTCACAAGGAATCCCTACTTTTTCCAGATAACGCTTTTAAATGTTTCCGCCGTTTTGCTTGCTGCATCTGAAATCTGCAAAAGGGGATTGTCTTTCTTTTCATTTGAAAAAATTCAAACAAGGCTTTTTATTGTTTTTTGCGCTTCTTTTTTTATTTCTTCCGTTCTCGGCTTCATGTCGGTTTCACAGTTCTTCAAACCTTCTGTTCTCGCCGAAAATACCAGAGTTTGGCTTTTTACTTTTACCAACTGCTTCCTTCCATTTGCGGCGGCTTCTTCCCAGAACGACTTTGGAGAATCGCCTGAAACGAAAAGAATCCTTTTTTTCTGCCTTTTCTGGGGGCTTTCATGGTTTTTATTCCCTTTTCTTAAAACGGAAAATCCGCAGCAGTCTCTTTTTTACTCTTTCTTTGATTTTTACGGCGCCGTTTTATGGGCTTTCGGTTTCTGGTTCATTTTCTCGTATATAAAAAAGCCTTCCGTTAAGACTGTCCTAATCCTTCCCATGACCGTCTGCCTTTTTTCCTCAATTTACGGAGTGCTTCAATATTTTGGAGTGGAATTCATATGGGCCAAGCTCCTTACTCCCTACGGAAGAAGGGCCGTCTCAACTTTCGGCAATCCGAATTTCGCCTCGTCATATGCGGTCATGATTGCTCCTCTGGCCTTTTATTTTTTACATCGCGCCAAAGACGCTTACTCCAGAATATTTTACTCTTTGACCTTATTGTTTTCCTGCGCAATGATTTTTGCTAGTCTTACGCGCTCTTCTCTTATAGGCCTTTTTGCCGCTTTCCTTTTCCTGTCCGCTTTCAAAGAGTACAGAAAGAATTTTCTGGTTTCTTCAGCCGCAAAAAAAACCGCTCTGGCGGTCTTGCTTGTTTTTCTTTTATGGCCGGATGAGAATTTAAGGCCGGCTTCAATGGGCGCGGCCAGGAGATTTTATGAGGGAGTGACGGCTTCCTTTTCGGGCTTTTCTCTTTCAGTTCCGGAGTCTGAACTTTACCCGTCATTTCATCAGCGTCTTTTGATTTGGAGCGCCGCCGGAAAAATGTTTTATGAAAGCCCTTTCTTCGGCAAGGGCTGGGGCAATTTTGAATTGTTTTATCCTTATTACCAGGGCCCTGTTTTAGCCGCCAATCCAAATCTTAAAACATTGAGAACTCATGCAAATAATGCGCACAATGAAATTCTGGAAGTTCTTTCGCAGACGGGGGCAGTAGGGGCGGGACTTTATTTTCTTTTTTTTGCCGCGCTTTTCAGAAGTTTTTTTTCCTTTATTAAAACCGCGGATGAAGAGAACAGGAAATTTGCCATAGCTCTTTCGGCCGCAATACTCGGGATGTTTTTTGACAATCTGTTCAATGTTACTCTTCATTTCACTCAGCCGGCTTTTCTGTTCTGGTGGATAACCGGCACATTGTCGGCTCTGGTCTGGAACGGGGCAAAGCGTGAATTGAAAGCGGGCAAACCGGTTATTGTGATTATTGCCGTCATTCTTCTGTCAGCCTGCTTTTCATGGTTTAACCAGCTTATGAGAGAGGCGTATTACTTCAGCGGTTTTAAGTATATGCG
>JAJUJA010000021.1 GCA_029267355.1 Elusimicrobiota bacterium
CCCCATGAATGGAGAAAAAAGCAGATAGATAAGAATATACTGAGAGTAATAAAATCTGAAACAGGAAACCACAGAATAGAGCCGATAGACTCCATAGATGAAGCAATAAAACTTTCGGCAAGAAAAGGGGATTTTGACATAGAAGCAGAATTCGGCCTTCCCGCCAATGTGGCAAAAGCGATGAATGACACTTTCAAAATGGCCATAGCTGCCGGCATACTGGCTCTTAAAGACGCCGGTCTGCCTTTGGTAAGATACTACAAAAAAACGACTACCGGCGGCTGGCTGCCTGAAAAATGGGCTTTGCCCGAACCGCTGGCGAGCGAAACAGGCGTCATTTTTGCTTCGGCCTTTCCTACAATGGAATCCATAATAAAAGAGGTCACGGACTATTTTACGGACAAGTATTCCGGCCTTTCAGACGATAAGCTTTGGGATGTATACGACTCAATAGTGGAAAAGCTTCACTCCCAGCAGGACAAGCAGGAAATAAGAAAATGGATGAAGGAAAACATAGGAAAATTTTCAAGCTCCGACAAAAAAGAAAAATACTCATTCAGCCAGAATTTTCTGCTTAAAGTGATACCTATAGCCGACAGCCAGTTCGCGCAATGGGTCGGAGCCAAAGGTCCAGCCCTGCATATAAGCGCGGCCTGCGCTTCAACGACTCAGGCGGTACATGTGGCCGAATCGTGGATAAGAGCCGGCAAATGCAAAAGGGTCGTTGTTATAGCGGCAGATGATATAACAAATGAGGCCCAGCAGCAATGGACCATGCCCGGCTTTCTTGCCAGCGGCACAGCCACAACAAAAGAAGATGTGAAAGAGGCGGCTTTGCCTTTTGACAACAGAAGAAACGGCCTGATAGTCGGTTCGGCGTCCGTGGCCATGGTGATAGAGGACGAAACTTTGATAAGGGAAAGAGGTATGAAGCCTCTGGCAAGGCTGCTTTTGACGGAAGCCGCCAATAGCGCCTATCACATAACCAGACTGGACACTGAGCATGTCTCTGAGGTAATGGATAATTTCATCGCCAAAATAGAAAGGATGTACGGGCTTAAGAGAGAAGAGATAGCCCACAAAACTCTTTTCATGTCCCATGAAACATACACCCCGAAAAGAGGCGGCAGCGCCGCAGCTGAGGTAAAAGCTTTAAGAAAGGCCTTTGGAGACAGCGCCGACAGAGTCATAGTAAGCAATGTCAAGGGCTTTACCGGTCATACAATGGGAGCGGCACTAGAAGACGCCATAGCCGTCAGAGCGCTCAGCACGGGAATAGTGCCTCCTATAGCCAACTACAGAGAACCGGACCCTGAACTTGGCGGCATAAATCTTTCAAAAGGCGGTAAATATGATTTCAAATATGCCATAAGATTTGCCGCAGGCTTCGGCTCGCATATGGGGATGTCTTTCTGCGAAAAGGTTTATTCTGAAGGCGAGAAGAGAACAGATGAAACCGTTTATAACAGATGGCTGAAAACTCTGTGCGGTTACGAAAACCCTGTTATTGAGATTGAAAAGAATACTCTCAGAATAAAAGACATGGGGCCTGTAAAAGCAGCCAAGACCGAAACAGAACCGCAAAAACCGGAGAAAAAAGAAAAAACTGCCGCTGCAGAATCTTCCGCCGTAAAAGAAATCAAGCCGCAGCAGAAACCTCAGGCCATTGACGAAAACACCGTCAGGGAACAGGTGCTTAATATGATCTGCGAAAAGACCGGCTATCCGAAAGATATGCTGGATCTGGACCTTGATATGGAAGCAGACCTCGGCATAGATACAGTCAAGCAGGCGGAACTTTTCGCAGCCATACGCGAATACTTTGAAATACCGAAACAGGAAAATCTCTCGCTTAAGGATTATCCTACTATAAGGCATTGCATAAAATTCGTGCTTGACAATAAAACAGGTTCAGCTCCTGCAGTTCAGCAGCCGGCCCAGCAGAAAGCTGAAACAGCTCAGCAGCATTATTCAGACCCGGCTGAACAGATAAAGCCGCAGCAGAAACCTCAGGCCATTGACGAAAACACCGTCAGGGAACAGGTGCTTAATATGATATGCGAAAAGACCGGCTATCCGAAAGATATGCTGGACCTGGACCTTGATATGGAAGCAGACCTCGGCATAGATACAGTCAAGCAGGCGGAGCTTTTCGCAGCTATACGCGAATACTTTGAAATACCGAAACAGGAAAATCTCTCGCTTAAGGATTATCCTACTATAAGGCATTGCATAAAATTCGTAACTGACAATAAAGCAAAAGAAGGCAATGTAAATGATTTGCCTTCTCATAAGCCGGCGCCTCAGTCTTCTTCTAATTTTTCCGGTTCAGAAAATGAGCGAATCTCGCCGAAAAAGTTTCAAAGCGCGGTCGCCGTGGCCGAACCCGAAATAGATGTAGAAGAGATAAAGAAAAGTATAGCCAATAATTATCCGCCCAGACATTTCAGATATACCCCTGTAATATCTGAGATGCCTGTTAAAGAGGAAATCATAAAAAAGTTTGACCCGGCCAGGCCTGTTCTCATAATAGGCGAGAATATTGAGCTTATAAAGTCATGTAAAAAGGAACTGTCAAAGATAGACCTTAATTGCGTAATTTTGACATCGCAGAAAACAAAAATGGCTGAAACATGGACTGCGGACTTTTCCGCGCACGACGACATTGAAAATGCCTTAAAAGAAATAGCCCTTAAATATCCGGACCTGCAGGGTATCATCTACCTTATGGGCTGCGCCGAGAAGCCTTTCACAAACGCCATTGACCCTATGAGAGATATGAGATATTATGCCTTGCCCTTATTCTCGGCTGTAAAGTTATTCCATAAAGCCGTTAATAATCCGACACCTGGCTTTTCAAGTTTTGTTGCCGTGGCGACAACCTGCGACGGAAGATTCGGCTATTCGCCGAACGCCTCCTATGATCCTGTTTATGCCTCCATATACGGGATATCGCTTTGCATGAGAAAGGAGCTGGATAAAGCGGTAGTCAAACTCATAGACTTTGAAAAAGACGCCACTGTACCAATGATAACCAGAAAAATATTCTATGAAATTCAGTACTCGGATATGCGCCATGCGGTCTGCTATCACTCAAATAAGAGGCATGCCATGATAGCTATACCGGCCGGCATAAATAACTCCAAAGAGAAATACTCGCTTAGAGACAAAAAAGTGATTATAACAGGCGGCGGGAGAGGACTTGGAGCGCTTTTCGCAAAAATCGCAGCTTCAAGATGGCAGCCGGAAATAGTGATAATGGACATAATAGAGCAGAAAAAGGAGGCGGAAAAACTGCTTGAGATGTCTCCTGAACAGGCGGAAAATTACAAGAAGACTGAATTTTTGGCCGCTTTAAAGGAAAAACTCGGTAAAGTCACTCCTGCCGTTATGGAAAAAGAATTTACAGCGCTTAAGGATGCGGCCGGCCTTATTCAGACCATCAGAGAGCTTGAAGCTTTGGGCTCAAAGGTGTCCTATTACCGCTGCGACCTGAATAATGCAGCTCAATTTGAAGAAACGATGTCGGCGCTGAAGGAAAAAGCTAGGGCTGACGGGCTTGTACATTTTGCCGGGCTTGAAAGGTCCAAGCTGATAGCCGACAAGGAAAAATCCGAGTTTGAGCTGATTTTCAGAACTAAAGCTCAAAGCGCCATAAATCTGTGGAATTCCGGCATAGTAAAGGACAACGGCTTCTGGGTCATGATTTCCTCCATAGCGGGCAAATTCGGCAACCTTGGACAAAGCGATTATGCCGCTGCCAGCGACTATATTTCCAAGTTCGCCATAAATCTCTACAATAAAGGCCAGAAAGCTTTCTCCATAGATATGACCGGCATAGCCAATATAGGCATGGGAGCCAGGCCGGGCGTGGAGGCCTTCCTGAAATCGCAGAATATGGAGTTCCTGTATCCGCAGGAAGTGATGAACGCTCTTGCCGATGAAATAGCGTATGGAGATTTGCCTGAGCTTATTTACTCCGGAGATCTGGGTAAGCTTGACTGGGATAAACAGCTGCAGTATGAGCCGGGCTACGGCGAAAAAACTCAAAGAGAAAACACCGGCCTGCATTTTGCGGCTTTAGGAGAAATCGGCAAAGACGGTTTTTCTTTTGAAAAAAAGCTGTCTGCGGAAAGCGACCCGTATCTTCTTGACCATGCTATAAACGAAACTCCGGTATTTCCCGGCGTCATGGGATTGGAATCTTTCGCCCAGGCGGTAAATGCCGTATATTCGGTGAAGCCTTTGACTCTCAGGAATATTTCCTTTCAGCTTCCGGTAAAGCTTCTGAAAAAAAATCCGGTTGACATAAGGATAAAAGGCGAGACGGGAGAAGTTTCTGAATTAAGAATAGAGTCCGATTTTATAAACGCCAAAGGCGTTAAAATGGGGGAAACGAGAATACATTTCAAATCCGTTTTTGACTCAAACCATGAGCCTGTATTCGCCCCTTTACCGGAACATCACAAGATAAAGAACAAATACAAGACCGAAAAGGATACAATATATAAAACCTATTTTCACGGACCTTCATTTCAGGTGCTTGACGGCATAATTTCAGCTTCAGACAAGGAGGTTCTCGCCGTATTCAAAAAACCTCAGGTTCCTCTTTTGAAAGACAGGGAAATGAACTATATATTCCATCCAATGGTCATAGAGGCGGTGTTCCAAACCTGCGGATGGAGAGACCTCTACATAGAAAGCAAAATGACCCTGCCCGACAAAATAGAAGAGGTATATGTGTCAGATAATAATCCGGACCCGGAAAAATTATACACTTTGGCCGTATTTAAGGGCATTGACGATTACGGCAAGAGCGTTTATGACGGCTGGGCTTTTGACGAAGAAGGTAATGTAAAGGTTTATCTTAAAAACTACGCAATGATACCGGTGAAGATATAGGATGAAACCGCATATAAGGACCAATCTGGTAAAGGAACACGGCAGTCTGGATTGCTTTTCCCAAAGGGAGAGGGAAATTTTTATGTCCTTAAAAAACCCCAGGAGAAAAAATGAATGGTATTGGGCGAGGATGTCTGCCAAACGGCTTTTAAGCGATATATACGGTGTCGGCTGTGAAGAAGCCGAGATTTTGAATATGGACAACAGGGAGCCTTATGCTCTTGTGAATGGCAGAAAAATAAGAATATCTCTTTCTCACCGGGACGGACTTTGCGGCTGCGCCGTTTCAGTTTCCGACAGGCCGGTCGGCTTTGACATAGAAAAAATGGAAACGAGAAATCTTGATTTCTTTGAAGAATATCTGAATGAAAATGAGTTTGAGTTTTGCCTGAAAAACCCGGGAGCTTTTCCCTCCGTATGGGCATTAAAGGAGGCGTCTCTGAAAATGCTGGGGCTTGGACTCAGCGTAAGCGCCAAAGAGGTAAATATCTCAGGCAATTCTTTGAGTTTCTCTGGCAAGGCTCTGGAAAAATCGAGAGAATTAAAAATGGAAAATGCCGAATTTGAAATCAGGCAGGAAAAAGACTGGGTCATGGCTTCTGTATGGGCTTGAATTTAACGGAGGAAAAATGTCCGAACTTATAGAACCGCAGAACAATGAAAAAAAGGATAAAATAGAAAGCAAAAAGGCGAAAAAACACAGAGAGACGCCTCAGAAACTGGTCAAATTTAGAGAGATGTCCGCTCAGGCCGCAGCAGGAGCTTCGCCGGAAAGGATAAAAGCTCAAAAAGACAAAGGTAAGCTTACAGCCAGGGAAAGGATAAGCTATCTCGCCGATGAAGGAAGCTTTCAGGAAATAGGCGCTTTTATAGAGTCAAGATGCACAGATTTCGGCATAAAGGACAAGCACATAAAAGGCGACGGCGTAATAACTGGCTTTGCCAGAATAAACGGCAGGAAAGCGGCCATATTTTCACAGGACTTTACTCAGCTGGGCGGCTCTCTGGGCCTGGCTCATGCAAGGAAAATAGCGAATCTGATGGACCTGGCCTTGAAAGCGGGATGTCCTGTAATAGGCATTCTTGACAGCGGCGGCGCAAGAATACAGGAGGGGGTTGACAGTCTGGACGGCTACGGTGAAATCTTTTACAGAAACATCAAGGCCTCCGGGGTGATACCTCAATTATCCATAATAGTGGGGCCCTGCGCCGGGGGGGCGGTCTATTCGCCGGCCCTTACCGATTTTGTTTTTATGGTAAAAGGGATAAGCAATATGTTCGTTACCGGCCCGGCCGTGGTTAAAGCCGCCACTGGCGAAAATATCGACGCCGAAACTCTGGGCGGAGCAAAGGCGCATTCCTCAAAAAGCGGAGTATGCCATTTCGTGGCCAATTCCGAACAGGACTGCTACAGGCAGGTAAGAGAACTGCTTTCATTCCTGCCGTCCAACTCCGCGGAAAAAGCCCCTGCTTTCGCCTCTTCGGACCCGGTTGAAAGAAAAATACCTCTGCTTGAAAGGCTTTGCGAAATAGATCCAAAGAAACCTTACAGGATACATCACATAATCTGGTGGCTGGCCGATGATCACAGGTTCCTTGAAGTGCACGGCGAATTTGCGAAAAATGTGGTTGTCGGATTTATAAGGCTGGGCGGCGAAGTTGTCGGCGTTGTAGCCAATAATCCTGCCCATATGGCAGGCGCCCTTGACATAGATTCAAGCGACAAGGCGGCAAGATTTATAAGGTTTCTCAACAATTTCAATATACCCATTCTGACGCTTGTGGATGTGCCCGGCTACTGGCCCGGCACCGCCCAGGAACACGGGGGAATAATAAGGCATGGCGCAAAACTGCTTTATGCCTATGCCGAAGCCACAGTTCCGAAGGTGAGCCTTATTTTGAGAAAGGCCTACGGCGGCGCCTATATAGCAATGAATTCCAAATATATGGGCAGCGATATGAACTTTGCACTGCCGAGCGCTGAAATAGCGGTTATGGGACCGATGGGCGCTGTTGAAATTCTTTACTCCAAGCAGATAAAAGACGCAAAACCTGAAGAGCAGGCGCAAATAAAGGCGAAACTGGCTCAGGAATATTCAGACAAATTCGCTTCTCCTTATCAGACAGCTTCAACAGGTTCAATAGACGAGGTAATAGAGCCCTCAGAAGCCAGACAAAAGCTGATAGAGGCTTTCAGATTCCTAAAAGATAAAAAGGTTCAGCCCCATTCAAACAAAAAGGGCAATATACCTCTGTAATGAAAGGAGCTTAAGGCCCGGAATAATCCGTTTTGCGTCTCAAAAAACAGGATCCCGTTCTTTGCCTGTTAAGAGCCGCATTAGCAAAACTTATAATACTTTTTAATATAATTAATGGATTTAACTTTCCTTTTTTTATAGAATTAATTTGTAGCTCTTTACCAATCAAAGGACAGATTTGACTTTCGCTTGAGATTTAAGCGATAGAAAGGATGGAGAAAATATGGATCCAGTTTCATTGCTGAAAGCCGTTGTTTTTCTGCCTTTAATAGGCGCCCTGGCGATACCGCTTGTTGCCGGAATTTCCAAGGAGGTCAGGAACGCTTTTTCCGTAACCGTCGGGATTTTAACTTTTGTCTGCGCCGTTCTTCTCGTGCCTTCAGGGGTTATGGGCAATCCCGTTTACCTTAACATCGACTTTCCTCTCGGCTTCAATTTTTCAATTTCGGCCGACTCCCTTTCCGTTTTCATGGCTGCGGTGTCATCCTTCGTAAGCATGATAATACTGATATACTCGGTGGACTATATATCCCATTATGAGAATCAGACAGAGTATTACTCCATGGTAGTGCTGTTTTTGGGTTCAATGATGGGACTGGTCTTCACCAAGAACCTTATCTGGCTTTACGGCTTCTGGGAACTGACCGGCTTTGCCTCATGGAGACTTGTGGGCTTTTTCAGAAGCGACAAGGATGTGGCCAAAGCGAACAAAACCATACTTGTAACCGTCTTCGGCGCTCTTCTGATGTTTTTGGGCATACTGATAGTTTATTTTGAAAAGGGCACGCTGGACATGAATCAGCTCAGGGGTTCCCAGATTTCGCTTTTGGCAGCCTCTCTCATTCTGGCCGGAATTTTTTCAAAGTCCGCGACCTTGCCTTTCTCAACCTGGCTTCCCGATGCCGGCGTGGCGCCGTCCACAGTGACCTCGCTTCTCCATGCGGCGGTTCTGGTCAAGATAGGCGTCTACGCCTATGCCAGATTGTTCGGCACAGTTTTCGTGGCGCCTCAGGCATTCTCTTATGCCGTTATGGCCATAGCAGGTCTCAGCGCCATAATATCGGCTGGAGCCGCTCTGATAGAAACGGATATAAAGAGAATAATAGCCTATTCCACTGTAAGCCAGCTTGCCTTTATATTCCTCGGCCTGGCCAGCGGAAATCAGACCGCTTTCTCCGGAGCCCTGCTTTACATAATGATGCACAGCGTGGCCAAAGGCGGCCTCTTTCTTTGCGCCGGTATAATAGAGCAGAAAACTCATACCAAGGATATAATGAGAATGGGCGGTCTTTACAAGACCATGCCGGTCACCGGATTATCCTTTGCGCTTTGCTCTCTTTCCGTGATGGGCATTCCTCCTTTCGGCGGTTTTTTCAGCAAATTCATGGTGTTTAAAGGCGCTGTTGAATCCGGCAATATCCTGATACTGTCTCTTTTCACCTTGGGCGCTATTATGACGCTTTTATACCTCTCAAGACTTTTTTACCTGGTATTCCTGGGCGAGTATAAGGGAGGAGCTCAGGCTCCTTGCGAAGGCTCGCCTTCAATGGTCGCCAGCGTATCTTTCCTGGCCGTATGCGGAATAATACTCGGCATACTAGTATCCTATCCTTTCAACTACGCCGTACTGATATCTAAACAATTGGGAGTGAACCTGCAATGACCACAAACCTTATCGCCGTAGCGCTGCCTTTATTCTCCGCTCTTCTTCTGCTTCTGATATCTGAAAAGACGAAGTATTTGAAAGAGCTTCTTTCCATAGGCGTTCTGCTTACATCTCTTATCGCTTCAGGCATGGGTCTCTTAATCGCCTCAACAGGCGCCATGCCTTCCCTTGAGCTGCAATGGCTGGGAACCTTGAGCTCTTTCTCCCTGAAAGCTGATATGCTTTCATCGTTTTTACTGGCGGCAGTATCCATGTTCTCTCTGGCCGCAGCGGTATATTCATTCTCAATGGACAGAAAGGGCGCTTCCAAGTGGTTTTATTTCAACCTTTTAATGACTCAGTCTCTGGCCGCCGGAGCCGCCTTAAGCGACAGTCTGATAGCAATGCTGTTTTTCTGGGAAGGCATGCTGGTTTTCCTCTATACTTTCATAGCGCTTTCATCCGACAGAAAAGAAACAAAGGACACCGCTCTCAAGGCTTTTCTGATAAACGGCGTAACGGATCTTTTGATGATAGTCGGCATACTTATAACCGGCGCCCTGGCAGGTTCCTTCAATATGAGCGCCATTTCCTCGTCAAAGCTTACCATAACCGGCTGGGCCACGGCAGGATATACCCTGATGCTTATAGGAGCCGTTGCCAAAGCCGGGGCTTTTCCTTTCCACACATGGATACCGGATGCGGCCCTGAACTCATCGGCCTCATTCATGTCATATGTGCCTGCGGCCATAGACAAGCTCCTGGGCATTTACTTTCTGGCAAGAATAAGCATATATCTCTATCAGCTTGACAGTTTTATGCAGATAGTCCTGATGTCTCTCGGCGCCATAACCATAATAGTGGCCGTAATGATGGCTTTCGTTCAGCAGGATTACAAGAGACTTCTGTCTTATCACGCGGTCAGCCAGACAGGCTACATGATACTCGGCATAGGAACGCTTAATCCCATAGGCATAGCGGGCGGACTTTTCCATATGATAAATCACGCCACATATAAATCCTGCCTGTTCATGACGGCCGGCGCGGTGGAGAGACAGACCGGCACGAACAATATAGAAAATCTCGGCGGGCTTTTCTTTAAAATGCCTGTTACAGCCGTATGCTTCATAATAGCCGCTGCGGCTATCTCCGGCATAGCGCCCCTTAACGGTTTTTTCTCCAAGGAGCTTGTTTACAAGGGTACGCTTGAAACCGGCCATATCTGGTTTTTTATAGCGGCCGAAGTAGGATCCTTTCTTACCCTGGCCTCGTTCCTGAAACTCGGCCATTCGGTCTTTTTCGGCAAACTGCCGCAGCAGCTTCAGGAAACTAAAGAATCGCCGGTCAGTGCTCTAATCCCGATGATCGCCTTTTCGGCCATATGCCTGGCCTTCGGCTTCGGCGCCTACTGGCCGATACACAATCTAATAGGACCTTCTCTCAAGGGGCTGGGGATTGCCGCTGAATCTCATGAACTCGCCGGCTTTCACCCCGACTATCTTTTCGGCTTTTCCCTTGCTGTGATCCTTCTTGCTATCGGCAATCACCTGCTGGGCTTCAGCCTTTCAGGGAAAAGGGCTTATAAAGCGAGCGACCACATACACCATGCGCCCGTGCTTTCTCAGCTCTATGATATGGCCGAGAAGAAATTTTTTGACTTATATGAGCTTGCCATGAAATTTGCGTCCTACTTTTCAAGGATACTTTTCAAAACGGACAGATTTATGGATAAGCTGACTGACAATGTGCCTTCGCAGGTTTTTGAATATATGTCGGCAAAAATATCGCTGGCGCATACCGGCTCATATTCCCTTTATATGGCCTTATCGCTGGCCGGCGCTGTAATATACCTGGTTTTGGCCGGAGGATTAAAATGACCACGGAACTTCTATCCTATTCTATAATACCGCTTCTCAGCGCGCTGGCTATTCCCTTTTTAGGCAGAACCAACAGAAAAATATCCGAGATAATAGCCAATGTTACCTTGCTTGCCGGACTGGCAAATCTGGCTTATATAATCTTTCACCCGATGAACAGGAATTCCGATTATGCCGTGTTTTCCTTTGACGGGCTAACGATCACGATGCTTTTTACCATATACATGGTTGCTTTGTGCTGCGTTTTTTTCGCCAGCGCATCGCATATGGTAAAAGCGGAAAAGAACGCCTTTTATCCCCTGATAATGATTTCAGTTTCAGCGATGAGCTCAATGGTTCTGGCCAGGGATTATTTCACGCTTTACATATTCATGGAAGCTCTGGCCGTAACATCTTTTTCGCTGATAGCCGGCGAGGAGGGGAAAGGCGGCATAGAAGGAGCAATAAAGTACATACTGCTGACCTTCCCCGCTTCCGCCCTTATCCTGATAGGCATAGCCATTATGCTTATGAGCGGCGGCACTATAAACTTTGACATGATAAACTCATCGCCTTCAACAGGCAATCTGGCAGCTCTGGCTTTCATCACTTTGGGCTTCGCCATAAAAGCCGGCTTATTTCCGTTCCATTTCTGGACGCCTGACGCCTATCAGGGCGCGCCTTCCGCAGTTTCGGCGTATCTGGCCGGCGTAGTCACGAAAATTTCCGGCATATATGCCTTGGTTAAGATATGCATGACCATAAGGCTTTTCGGCGAACCGGCTAAACCTGTGGCTTTTGCGCTTCTCTTAGCCGGAGTTCTGACCTTGATTTTCGGCGCCATAGCCGCCCTGATGCAGAAAGACATGAAAAGAATGCTGGCCTTTTCCAGCATAAGCCAGATGGGTTATATAGCCGCCGGAGCAGCCACGCTTACTCCGGTCGGGATCATAGGAGCCATACTTCATATATTCAATCATGCCACATTCAAGACCTCCCTGTTTTTAAACTCGGCGGCCATAGAAAAATCAGCCGGCACCACAGATATGAGAAAAATGGGCGGCCTTGAAAAAAATATGCCCTATACTTCCTGGACATCCATAATAGCCCTTTTTTCAACTGCCGGGGTGCCTCCTCTCTCAGGTTTTTGGAGCAAACTGCTGATAATAGTGGCTCTATGGGTTTCAGGCTTCAAACTTGCCGCAGTTTTGGCGCTTGTATTCAGCATATTGACGCTTGCTTATTTCATGATGATGCAGAAAAAAGTTTTTTTCGGCAAGCCGCGGGAAGAATTGAAGGATGTAAGAGAGGCTTCGGCCTATATGCTTGCCCCCGCTTTCCTGATGAGTCTGATAATAGTTCTGTCGGGAATATTCTTCCCTTATGTCTTTGAATTTCTCGGGAAAACACTATAAGGCGGAAATATGACATATAATCTGTTCATCTACATAATAATAGCGGTGGCAGCGGTATTGGCCGTCACCGCCGGGAAAATGCTTACTTCGGCTATAATGCTTGCCGTGGCCAGCATAGCGCTGTCCCTTCTTCTGTTCAACTTTAATGCGCCGTGGGCTGCGGTTTTTGAGCTTTCTGTTTGCGCAGGTCTTATAACGGTTCTGTTCATAAGCGCGGTCAGCCTTGTAAAGAAAGAAGACGAATCTCTGAAAGAAAGCAGAGGCAAGTTTTTGCTTTTGCCTTTCCTGGCGGCGGCAGCTTTTATAGTTTTCTCAATAACGCTTACCCCCTGGTTTGAAACTTTATCCGGCCATGTGAAATATCCCGCCGGGGAATTTAAGGTCGGCGAAATAATATGGAAACACAGAGCCACTGATCTGCTGGGACAGCTTACCATACTGGCCGCAGCAGTTTTCGTGATAAAATCTGTTTTTGCAAAAAGGAGCGAGCAATGACCTCAACTTTTTCCATGGACTGGCTTTTTGCGGCGCTGATATTCTTCATAGGCGCCTATTGCATGGCAGTCAGCAGAAATCTCATAAAACAGCTGATAGGCCTTGAAATAATATCAAAGGCGGCGCTGATAGCTCTCATTTCGGCCGGCGCTTTTTCCGGAAACACCAATCTGGCTCAGGCCTTGATAATAACCGTAATACTGGTGGAAGCCGTCATAGTCGCCACCGGTCTGGCGCTTCTGGTGAAAAATTACCGTCTTAACGGCTCTATAGACATAAAGAAACTTGATAATTTGAGAGGTTAATATGGAAATATTGCTTTATCCTCCTGTAGCTTTCTTAATTGCTCTTTCCGCCGTTTACCTTTTTGCGGCTTTTTTCTCCAACTGGGCTCCCAAACCTGCCCATAATCCAGAGAAAACTAAAACCTATGCCTGCGGCGAAGATTTCCCGTCTGAAAAGGTGATTCCCGGCTATGAAGAGTTTTATCCTTTTGCGATATTCTTCACAGTTCTGCATGTGGCCGGGCTCATGCTTGCCACCATGGCCGCAGCATCGGCAATAAGCTTTGCTGTGCCGCTTATCTATGTTGTGTTAATCGGGATCATTCTTACTGTCCTGTTCATAAGGTGAAAATATGAAATTAAAAGACAAAATAATACTTTGGTCAAGGCTTAAGTCTCCGTGGATACTTCACTTTAATACGGGCGCCTGCAACGGCTGCGATATAGAAATAGTTGACGCTCTCACTCCCAAATACGACGTGGAGAGATTCGGCCTTGTTCTCAAGGCCACGCCGAGACATGCTGATGTTCTTGTTGTAAGCGGTCCGGTAACTAGACAGCAGGCAAAAAGGCTCAAAAGAATATACGATCAAATGCCCGAGCCGAAGTTTGTTCTTGCCATAGGCGCCTGCGCCTGTTCAGGCGGGGTTTTTGACGGCTGCTACTCCGTAGTAGGCGGACTGGACAAGGTTATACCGGTTTCGGCTTATATACCGGGATGCCCGGTAAGGCCTGAAGCCATCATAGACGGAGTGGTAAAACTTATAGGCGCGCTGGAATCCGGCTCCAAAAAGAAAGTGGAAGCTAAATAAGGGAGGCAAAATGAGCGAACTTTTAAAAGAAGAGGAATTAAAAAAAGAGCTGGAAAATAAATTTCCTGGCGAATTAACGGATATAACCATAACAAGAAAGAACAGAATATGGGTCTCCGTAAAGCAGCAAAAGGCTCTGGAACTTATGGCCTTCCTTAAGGAAAAGGGCTATCATCACCTTTCAACAATAACCGGTTTTGATGAAGGCGAAAATTTGGGAGCAATTTACCATATAACGGATTATCATGTTATAGTGAATGTAAAAGTCAGGACGCCGAAAACGGAGCCTGTATTGAAAAGCGTTAAGGAAATATATCCTGTTTGCGAGTCCTTTGAAAGGGAACTTGAAGATCTTTTCGGTATAAAGGTTGAGGGCCTTCCTGAAGGCAGAAATTATCCTCTGCCGGAGGGCTTTCCCAAAGGGGTTCATCCGCTGCGCAAGGAAGTGAAACTTGATGAGTTGGTAAAGACTCTGGATACGGTTAAGGAGGAAAACTAATATGGCTAAAATAACCATACCCCTGGGCCCTCAGCATCCGGCCCTCAAAGAACCTGAAAACTTTATGCTGGTTCTTGACGGCGAGCAGATTTGCGACGCCACGGTAAATCTTGGATACAATCACAGAGGCGTGGAGAAGGCGGCAGAAAACAGGAACTATATTCAGGACATATACCTTATAGAAAGAGTTTGCGGCATTTGCTCTCACTCTCATGTAAGCTGTTATATAGGCTGCGTTGAGGAAATAGCCAAGGCTCAGGTGCCTGACAGAGCCAAAGCTATAAGGACATTGATAGCCGAGCTTGAAAGAGTTCACAGCCATCTTCTCTGGCTTGGAGTGGCCGCCTATGAAATGGGCTTTGAAACCATGTTCATGTACACATGGCGAGACAGAGAGCAGGTGCTTGACTGCCTTGAAATGATAACAGGCAACAGGGTTCATTACGGCATAAATACGATAGGCGGAGTAAGAAGGGATATAAACGCCCAGCAGGCCAAGGAAGTTCTGACCAAAATCGCCTATCTTGAGGAAAGGACAAAATACTATGTCAAACTTGCCACTGAAGAGCCCACTCTTCTGGCAAGAACTCAAAATGTCGGCAAGCTTCCAAACAAGGTCGCCATTGAAAGAAATGCCGTCGGGCCAACAGCCAGGGCAAGCGGCGTAAAGATGGATGTCAGAAAAGACGAGCCATATTTCATATACGACAAGCTTGATTTTGAAATGATAACCTATCACAGCGAGGACGTTTTCGGAAGAGTTGTAGTGAGAGTGCTTGAGCTTGTTGAATCATACAAGATAATAAGACAGGTGCTTTCGGCTTTGCCCGAAGGCCCGATAGCAGTAAAAGTTCCCTGGAAAATACCGCAGGGAGAGGCCGTATTCAGATATGAGGCGCCAAGAGGGGAAGATATTCATTATGTGAAATCAAACGGAACCGAGATACCCGAAAGGGTCAAGGTGAGAGCCCCCACGCTTTCCAACTTTCAGTCAATACCTTATATGCTCAAGGGAGATTATCTGGCGGATGTGCCCATAACGATAGCGGCCATAGACCCCTGCATGTCATGCACCGACAGAGCTGTCGTATATGACGCTAAAAAGGGCAAGACGCAAGTCTTTGACTGGGAAGAGTTAAGGAAATATTCAATCGACTTTTACAAAAGAAAGGGAGTAAATTTCTCCGGCAAATAAGGAGAAAAGGAGAAAAGATGGAGATACTTGCGGCATTGATTTACATAACGGTGTTTCCCGGCTTTCTGTTCCTGGCCTCTTACGGCACCGCTTTGCAATGGGCCGACAGGAAAATAGCGGCCGTAATGCAAAACAGAGTAGGACCGCCATGGTATCAGACTCTGGCGGACTTCATAAAATTGGCTTCCAAGGAAATAGTGATACCTGACGGAGCAGACGTCGCGCTGTTCAAAGCGCTGCCCTATGTGGCAGTGGCTTCGGTAAGCACAGCAGTGCTTTTTATTCCGGTATTCGGCATGCCCGTATATTCCTTCCAGGGAGACCTGGTGGCCGTAATATACCTGTTAACTATTCCTACGGCAACCTTCTTCCTGGCCGGCTGGTCTTCAACAAGCCCATATGCCAGCATAGGATCCATAAGGGTTATGACTCAGCTGTTCGGCTATGAAGTTCCGCTGCTTCTGGCTCTTGTCGGTCCCGCCATTCTGGCAGGGTCATGGTCCATTCAGGAAATATCAGCCTTCTTCGTATCAAATCCGAAACTGATATTATTCCAGATAATAGGCTTTGTTGTGGCGGTGCTTGCTCTGCAGGGAAAACTTGAGAGAGTTCCATTTGACACGCCTCATGCCAAAAACGAGATAGTCGGCGGACAGTTCACCGAATACTCGGGAATGCTTCTGGCGCTTTTCAATCTTTCAATAGACATGGAAATGGTCGTGGGCGCGGCCTTGATAAACGCCGTGTTTCTTGGCGGCACATGGAACTACTTCTCTTTTGCCGCCTTTGCCGTTTTTATGGTCAAAACTTTCGCGATCGTCTTTCTGCTCACAGCCATAAGGGCCGCCATGGCCAGAGTCAGAATAGATCAGATGGTCTCTTTCTGCTGGAAATATCTGGCGCCTATGGCGATGCTGCAGATAGTTATAGACCTGTATATAAAGTACTCGTTGAAATAAGGGGATTTTTATGCCAAAGAAACCTATGAGAATACTGCCGGAAGCGGCCAAAAACCTTTTTAAAAAAGCTGCGACTGTCGCTTATCCTTTTGAAAAAGCCAGCCTCTACGAAGGCTACAGAGCAAGAATAATTTTTGACGTGGAAAAATGCATAGGGTGTAAAATGTGCATGAGGGTATGTCCGGCGAAAGCCATTGAGATAGTGCTTGCTGAAAATCAGCCCCAGCCACAGACAGGCCCGGACGGCAAGCCCATGCCTGTCAAGAAGATATTCAACTGCATAATGAGTCTTGACAGATGCATTTATTGCGCGCAATGCGTGGAGATATGCCCCAAAAAAGCCCTGGCTTATACTCAGGATTTTGAGCTTGCCCAGATAGACAGGAAAAAGCTCAAACTTCATTATAAGTAAAGCGCATTTCCTTTCAAAAAACGGTCTTTAAACGGGCCGTTTTTTTATTTGCAAAAATTGATAGAATTTACTCTAAGAGGCGATTATGGAAAAGATATCCTATATCCTGTCTTTAAGTTATTTTTCAAATACGGTAGGCGCTTATATTTTTTCTGCGGTTTCCTTCATATTTGTCCTGTGGCTGCTTTATTTCTTTAGAAAGGTTATTTTCAGGAAACTGGAAAAACTGGCTGAAAGAACAGAAACCGACCTTGATGATCTGGCCATAAAGCTGATAAAGAAAATAAAAAATCCGGAATATCAGATTATCGCCTTCTATTTTGCCCTAAAGAGTCTCAACAGGGCGCCTTCCTTTGATTATGCCCTGAAAATGGTCTTGATTGTGGTTTTCACCTACAGATTCCTTACCATAGCCGAAGAAATTTTCTCATACTGGCTCGGTAAACTGCAGAAGGACAAACAGAGCCCTGTTGCGGCTCTTGGAAGCGTGAAAATAATTTTCAGGATAATAATATGGCTTGTGGCGATCTTATTTGTTCTGCACAATGCCGGCGCCAAAATAGGCGCGCTTCTTACAAGTCTCGGCATAGGCGGCGTGGCCGTTGCTCTGGCCGCTCAGACCATACTTGGAGATATATTCAACTTCTTTGTCATACTTTTAGATAAACCGTTTGCCAAAGGCGATTTTATAGTTTTGGGCGGGAACATAAGCGGCACCGTGGAGGAGATAGGCCTTAAATCCGTAAAGATAAGAAGCCTTGCAGGCGAGCTCATAACCGTGACCAATACGAAAGTTTTTGCCGACACGATACAAAACTATGCTGCAATGAAAGAAAGAAGGGTTCTTGCATCCCTTGGAGTGGTCTATAACACTTCTTCAGAGAAGCTTAAAAAGATACCGCAAATTATAAAAGAAAGCGTTGAAAAATTTTCAAACACAAGATTTGACAGGGCCAATATGTCAAAATTCGGCTTATACTCCATTGACTTTGAATTTGTCTATTACCTTACGAATCCGGATTATGCCTTCTATATGGCCTGCCACGAAAATATCCTGAATGAAATCTTATCGCGTTTCAGGTCCGAGGGCATAGAATTTGCCTACCCTACTCAAACTCTCTTTGTTCAGAAGTAGGATTTTTTTTGCTGTTGATTACATCTTTAAAAATATATATATTTATTTGAGTATTATGAAAAACACAAGCATTTTAGTCTCAGCGTTTTTAATTTTAACCTCCTATTCTTCATTTTGCGCGCCAAAAGCAGGAAAGGCCGCAGCGCCATCTCCAATAAAGATGGAATTGAAGAATTTTGAGGCGCTTGATTTCCCTTATGACAAAGGGGAAACAGGCCTTTTGAAATGGGATCATACGGAAGAACTGAATGATGCTTCATTTTCCGTTATGATATCTACAATATCAGAAAAAGAAGGCTGGATTGAAGCTGACACATTCAAAGCAGGCGAAAAAACGGCCGACAAAGTAAATCTTCCCTTCTGGGCCTTTAAGAAGGATAAAAACAAGTATGCTGTACCTGTAGAGCTGAATAATGTGCTCTCCTCTGAAATAAAGCAGGATGTGCCGTTTTTTGCCAAAGTTAAGATAATCAAAGGCAAAAATTCATTTGAATCACAGACAGCATCTGCCGCAGCCCGCGGCAACTGGTTCAGGGCTGACAGACTTAATAATCTCCTGCTCTTTTTATTCGTCTCCATAGTCTTTTTTATTATTGTCTCTCATGCCAAAAAGAAATCGCTTTTCATAAGAAGAATAGCCGGTCTTGACGCCATAGACGAAGCGATAGGAAGAGCGACGGAAATGGGCAAGCCGATTTTCTATGTGCCGGGCATAGGAGTCATGTCTCAAATCTCAACCATAGCTTCAACCTTCGTTCTGGGGGAAGTGGCAAAAAAAGTGGCGCAGTACGATTCTTACATAAAAGTGCCGCATTATGATCCGATAGTTATGACCGTTTCAAAAGAAATAGTCAAACAGGCTTATACGGAAGCTGAAAGGCCTGACTCTTACAAAGAAGACATTAACGTTTTCATAAGCCATGATCAGTTCTCTTATGCTGCCAATGTGGACGGCATGATATCAAGAGAAAAACCGGCAGCCTGCTTTTACATAGGCTACTTCATGGCCGAATCTCTGCTTCTGGCCGAGGTAGGCGCGTCCATAGGCGCCATACAAATAGCCGGAACCGATGTGGACCATCAATTGCCTTTCTTTTTCACAGCCTGCGACTATCCCCTTCTAGGCGAAGAGCTGTATGCGGCCGGGGCCTATCTTTCCAAGGAGCCGATGCTTGTCAGCGCCTTGAAAGTTCAGGATTTCGGCAAGCTTGTATTTATGATTTCGGTGGCTCTTTTCTCCCTGCTTCTTATCATCGGCAGTAAAATGAACTGGCAGGGACTTTCATCCACGCTTACCGAAATATTGAAGGTGTACTGATATGAAACTGTTCAAGAAAAATATACCATTGGCGATAGTTCTGGTCTTTGGACTTGTCAGTTTGGCTTCCTATTATGTGCCAAACAGAATGTCCGAGGATTATCTGGAAGTTATGAATGCCTGGGAAAATATAGTTTCAGCATTCGGCTTCTTTCTCGGCTTGATAAGCCTGTTCTACGCCCATTATATGAAGATAAGGAAAAAGGCCGACGGCTGGGGTTACAGCCTTTTTGTTTATATCGGCTTTTTGATGATGGTTATACCGGCCATTATAAGCCACGGCAAGCAATTGAATCCCGACGCTTCATTAACCTGGCTGGGCTGGGCTTTCAGATATCTATATAATCCCCTGTCAGCGACCATGTTTTCCATACTCGCCTTTTACATAATATCAACCGCTTACAGGTCTTTCAGGATAAAGTCGCTTCAGGCCTTTGTGCTTTTTGTGGCCGCTTTTGTTCTGATACTGGGAAGAATACCTGTTGGACAGATGATATGGGATTGGGCTCTCGGTTTTACTAAAGTTACGGCCGGAGAAGCCATAGACTGGATAATAGGCGTTCCATCCACCGCCGGCAAAAGAGGCATTATGATAGGCGTGGCTATAGGCGCCGTTGTCACTTCTTTGAAGATAATATTCGGCATAGAAAGACAGTATATGGGGAAGGATTAATATGAAAGAAACCATACAGAAACTGCTTAAAATAGACAGACGGTATCTTTTTTTACTTTTGACTCTTTCCATACTGATACCCATACTGAAGCCGCTCGGGCTTCCCAATAAGTCAATTTCAAAGGATGTGCAGAATGTCTATAATTTCATAGACTCGCTGCCCGAGGGCTCAACCATAATATGTTCGCTTGATTATGACCCATCGACAGCGCCTGAGCTTCATCCTCAGGCCACTGCCATAGTAAAACATGCCTTCAAAAAGAACATAAAAATAATGGTCCTTACCTTCATACCGGGCTCAACCGGCCTTATAGACCAGCTTTTTGAAAAGCTGCCGGCTGAATACGGCAAGAAATACGGCGAAGACTATGTCATATTGCCTTATATGGCCAATATCGTCGCCGTAATCACGCAAATGAACTCAAATCTGTATTCAATATATGAGAAAGACAAGGATAATACGGACCTTAAGTCTCTGCCGATGATGAAAAAAATAACAAACTACAAGGATATAAAAGGCGTTGTAAACATAACCGGCACGGCTATACTGGATTTCTGGGTGGCCTATGTAGGCGATAAATTCGGTGTTCCTGTAATGGGCGGCGTTACCGCCATAAGCCAGGTCGGCTACGGGCCCTACCTTCAGAAAGGCCAGCTTAAGGGGCTTATAGGAGGCATGAAAGGAGCAGCCGAATACGAGACTCTCATAAAAGAGCCCGGCAAAGGCACAAGCGGTATAGACGCTCTTAATGTGGCCCATTTGCTGGTTTTGGCATTGATAATAATGTCCAATCTGGTAATGTTTTTTTTCAAATAAGGAGATAATATGTCAGAAGGAATGTTAATTCTGGGAGCGTGGATAGCAGCCGCTCTTACTTTGTTTCTTTTCAGCTTTCTTTACAAGGACAATCCTTTCTTTAAAGTGGCTGAACATCTTTTCATAGGCGCCGGCATGGGCTGGTACTTTCAGACTATATTCTATAAGATCATGATCCCCAAAATATGGGAACCCCTTAACAGCGGAGATCCTTTCAAGATGTTCATGGTCATAATACCCGCCATACTCGGCCTTTCTCTTATGACTCAGTTCATACCTAAGATCTCCTGGATTTCAAGGTACGGCTTCACCTTCCTTATGGGATACTCTGCCGGCATGGCCATTCCCGTGGGCCTGGCTACTGATTTCATGAATCAGATACTCGGCACCATAGAGCCCTTCTCGGCCTTCTTCTCGCTTACGCCGTGGCAGATGTTCAATGCCCTAACGATAGCCATAGGAACCATATGCGTGCTTTTTTACTTTTTCTTCTCTGTTGAGCATAAAGGAGCGGGCAAAAAGGTTTCAAACATAGGCATTTATTTCCTGATGATATATTTCGGCGCATCTTTCGGAAATACGGTTATGGCCAGATTCTCTCTGCTTTACGGCAGATTTGACACTCTGGTGAACTACTCATCAGCGAAGTATTTTTATGCTTCAGCGTGGATTGTCGTAGGCCTTACTCTCTATTTCCTTGCTGAGAAAATATTTATGTCAGCCAAAAGGGAAATTTCGCAGTAATATAAAGCCGGTAAAAAAACCCGCTTCTTAAAAAGCGGGTTTTTTATTTATATATTCCAGGCTGTCTATCTTACATAGCCTTTTTCAAAATAGGCCTGCTCGCTTCCCACATCATCTATATTGTGTTTTGCATATCCTTCGGCTATGTTTGCCGCAGCCAGAAGCCC
>JAJUJA010000050.1 GCA_029267355.1 Elusimicrobiota bacterium
GGTCAAATTGACCGCGTTTGAGGTGCCTATGACTATTATCATTTCAAAGATAAAGTAAAAGACGCCGAGATTTATCAAAAGCTGCTTGGTATAAGGCACAAGTATATGAGTCGGATATTCAGGATTGGGCGGGCTTACGGCAAGATAAGCTGCCGTCATAAGAGCTGCGGCTATTTGAAGAGAGAATTTGAAAGAGGACGGCGCGCCTCTGGGATCCTTCTTTATTAGTTTCATATAATCGTCGGCCCAGCCGGCAAAAGCCAGAATGACAGTGGCGCATAAAAGCAGTATGACAAAGCGGTTTGAAATCTGAGCCCATAAAAGCGTGGAGATAAGCATTGAAAAAAGTATCATTATCCCGCCCATAGTGGTAGTGCCGTCTTTTGAAAAATGGCTGGGCGGGCCGTCGCGCCTTTGTACCTGGCTTATCTTGTATGTTTTAAGCTTCCTTATTATGTAGGGACCTGTAAGAAGAGTTATCAGAAAGGAAGTCACAATAGCTCCGCCTGTTCTGAAGGTTATGTACTGGAATATGTTAAGGGGACTGTAATAATCTTTGAGCAAACTCAAATAATAGAGCATCTGAGACTCCTTTTTTCAATGTTTCAATGCGGTTTCTTTTACGGCTTTTTCAGGAAGCAAATCTTCAAGTCTTACGGATCTTGAGCCCTTGAAGAGAAAAAACGCTTTTTTATTCCGCTTGAAAAGCTCTTGCGCGAGCAGTTCGGCTTCTTGCGCTGTCTTGAAATATTTTACATTTTCTTTTTTGCCTTTCAAAAATGCCGCGGCTTCACGCATTTCTCCGCCTATGAGAATTATCATTTCCGCCTGCCTTGAAAGCAGTTTCTTGCCGGTTTCTCTGTGGTATTTTTGCGAAAATCTGCCAAGTTCCTTCATATCGCCGAGAAAAAGATACTGCGGAGCCAAACCCGCGGTTTCTTCAAGAAATGATTCAAGCGACTGAGGATTTGAGTTATAGGCGTCAAAGATTATTTTTGAATTGCCGTAATTTATTATCTGCATCCTCATCCTGACGCCGGGAAAATCGGCCAGCGCCTCAATAGCGTCTTTACGGCTTATGCCCAGGGAAAGAGCCGCCAGAAAAGCGGCTGCCGCATTTAAGAGATTATGTTTGCCCGGAGTTTTCAGTTTGATTTCAAGTCTTTTGCCTTTCAGCAGAAAAAAATTCCTTCCTTCCTCCTGTATCACTCTCAAAGAGGCGTCCTCTGAAAAACCGAAACTGAGCTTTTCTTTTCTGTAATTTTTGGCGAATTTTTTAAGCCATGGATTATCGCAGTTATATATAACCTTCCCCTGCGGCTTAAGCAGGTAAGCCGCTTCCGTTTCAGTTTTAAGTATATTCTCCATGTTCTTGAAAAATTCAAGGTGCTCGGGGCCTATGGTGGTTATTACGGATATGTCCGGTCTTATTATCTTTGCCAGTCTTGCCACATCGCCTCTTTGCGAAGCGCCCAGTTCAAAAACCGCAAATTTATGCTTTTTTTGAGTTTCAAGGACTGAAAGCGGCAGGCCGAAGCGGTTATTGAAATTGCCGAAATTGGAGACGGCCGGCGCTTTGCGCGAAAGAATATGTTTTATCATCTCCTTGGTCGTGGTTTTCCCGTTTGAGCCGGTGACGGAAATAACCGGTATTTTCATTTTTGAAATATGCCAGGCGGCGAGTTTTTGAAGGGCTTCAAGCGTGTCTTTTGTTTCCACGGCAAAATCAAGTTTATCTGAAATTTCCGGCTTGATTGAGCCCTCCCGGCAGATAATGCCTGCCGCCTTTTTTTCAACCGCCTTGTGAAGAAAATCATTGGCGTCATAATTTTCGCCCTTTAATGCCCAGAAGACGCCGCCCGGCTTTAATTGTCTTGTGTCAGTGGAAAATGACCTTATTATATAACTGCCGCCTTTGACAAGCCGGCCGGAAATTATTTCGGCCAGTTCCCGTGCTTTTAAATTGAGTTTCATTCCTTCCCCTCTTGCTTCATAGCTATAAGAGCTTCTTGCCTGTCGTCAAAATGAGTTTTTTGATCGCCGATTATCTGATAGGTCTCATGTCCTTTGCCTGCTATTAAAATAAAGTCGCCGGGCGCGGCGGCTTTGACGGCCGCCCTTATGGCCTGTCTGCGGTCCGCGATTTTTTGATAATTGGAGAAAAGGCCTTTGACGCCTTCTTCTACATCGTTCATTATCGCCTGCGGGTCTTCGGTTCTGGGATTGTCCGAGGTTATAAAGACGAAATCGCTCATAGAACAAGCCGCTTTGGCCATGGCCGGCCTCTTTGTCTTGTCTCTGTCGCCGCCGCAGCCGAATACCGTTATTATCTTGGCCGGACCGGACTTTCTCAAGGCCATCAATACGCTTATCAGCGACTGCTCAGTATGGGCATAATCTATGAAAACGTGGAAGCCGGACTTTGAAGATATTTTTTCAAGACGCCCTGGTACCGAAGCGAATTTTTCAAGAGAGGCGAGTATAAGGCCTGTTGAAAGGCCTTTCATTTTCAGAAGAGAAAAAGCGGCCAAAAAATTATAGACATTATGCTCGCCTATCATGCTCAATTTGATATCCGCTTCTTTTCTGCCGGCTATCATAAGCTCAAAATTTGAGGATGCCGGCGTTTGAGAGAGATTGTGAGCTCTTATTTCACAGTCTTTTCCTGTTCCGTAAAGAATGGTTCTTATATCTTTTGAACAGGCGGAAAGCATCTCATTGCAGGCCTCATCATCGGCATTTATGACGGCGATTTTATTTTTCTTCGGCGAGGCCGACAGACGCTCAAAGAGTTTTCTTTTGGCCGTAAGATAATTTTGCCTGCTGCCGTGGAAATCCATATGATCGCTTTGAAGATTTGTAAATACTGCCGAGTCAAAATCTATGTTCTCGGTTCTGTTAAGCGCTAAAGCGTGGGAGGATACTTCCATAATGCAGATATCGGATTTTTCCTTTAAGAAAGCGTCAAGCGTTTCGCTTAAAACCGGCTCTGATGGCGTGGTATTGGGCGCTTCTCTAATGATTTTTCCCCCGGTCCTGTAATTTACCGTGCCTATTACCGAAGGCCTTGAGCCGCAGTCCGTAAACGCCTTTTCCAGCATATATGAAACGGTGGTTTTGCCTTTTGTGCCTGTTACGGCCGCGCAGTAAATGCTTGCCGACGGATTTTGATAGAAAAATCTGGAAATCTTATTTACCGCCTTTTCAAAGTCTGAGGCAAAAAAACATTTCCCTTCCGGCGAATCAATTTTTTCATCGGCTATCACCGCTGCCGCGCCGTTCTCCAGCGCCTGCCTTATAAAAAGTTTCCCGTCTTTTAAGGCGCCTTTGGAGGCGAAAAAAATAAACCCTTCTTTTGCCTGTCTGGAATCTCTGGTAAGGCCTTTTATTTCAATATCTGGAACTTTTTGAAAATATATGCCGGCGGACTGCAGGATGTCTTTAAGTTTCATTATTAAATTATATTAAGAAATTCAGCCGGCAAAAAGCCTCAGTCGGTGATATTTTTGCTGTATGAGGTTTTTACCGCTTCTTTGTAATCAAATGAGCGGTCCGGCTTTATGTTTTTCAGATTTATTATCCTTTTTGCTATTTCTCTGAAAGCCGGGGCCGCCGTTTCGCCGCCGTAATGATATTTCTTCGGGTTGTCAATTATCACAAGTATCGTGTATTCAGGCGCGGAAGCAGGGAAAAAGCCGCAGAATGAGGCGACATTTTTCTTTTCCACATATTTGCCGGTTTTTGGGTCAATTTTATTTGATGTGCCTGTCTTGCCCGCCACCGAGTAGCCGATAATTGCTGCATTTCTGCCTGTGCCTCTGTCCACCACGCCTAAAAGCATCTTTTTTACTCTTTCGGATGTTTCTTTTGAAATCACTCTTCTTATTTCCGTCCTTGAAAAGGTTTTTTCCTCTTCCTGATCCTTTATCTTTTCAACCACATAAGGCTTTAATAGAATGCCGTCTGAAGCTATGGCCGTATAAGCGTTTATAACCTGAAGAGGAGTGGCCGCTATGGAATGGCCGAAAGAAGTTACTGCCACGTCTATCGGTTTGTAATTTTTAAGCTCTTTCAATATGCCCCTGGATTCGCCCGGGAACCCCAGATCATAAGCGCTGCCGAAGCCGAAAGCTTTGGTGTATAAATACATTTTTTCGGCGCCGAGCTTCAGCCCTATCTTGGCAAAACCTATATTTGAAGATTTTTCAAAAACCTCGGCAAGTTTAAGAGTTTTTTCCGGTTCATGGTCCCTGATGGTTATTTTGGGAGAAAATTTCCACGCCCCGTTTTCGCAGTAGTAGGAATCATTTTCATCAGCTGCGTTTTCCTGCAAAGCCGCCGATAAGGTTATAGTTTTAAAAGTTGAGCCCGGTTCATAAACCCATTCTATAGGCATAAGGTTTATAAAGTTTTGGGGGTAAGCCGCCAGAGCCGCTATTTTGCCGGTTTTGACCTCTTGAACTATGCCTATGGCGATATCCGCCCCGCTGTCCAGAGAGTATTTTTTGATTATCTCTTCGGTAAAGAACTGTATCTTTGAGTCAATAGAAAGGTAAATCTCTGAAGGCGGCCTGTCCTGCGTTTCATTCTCGGTGAATACGGCCTCTCCTTTTCTGTCTTTTATAATTTCCTTTTGCTTTACTGCGCCTTTTAGCCGGCTGTCATAAACAAGCTCTATGCCGGTAAGCCCGTTTTCCTCATTTGAAAGCCCTATGACTTCACGGCCGGTTTCCTGCGGATATATCCTTTTTTGATGCGGCTCAAAAATGACGCCGTTCACTCTATTTTCCTTGAAGGCCGAGGAGAGCTTTTCATAAACACTCATTTCAATTGCCTTGTCTATTTTGACATAGTTTTTTGCCTTTTTTATTCTGGCAAGGCATTCATTTTGCGGCTTCTGGGATACCTGTGAAAATATTCTGCAGAAAGACTGAAAATCCTGATTCTCCTTTTTCATAAAGGCCAGATCCCAGACAACTATAGAGTCGGCCAGGGTAAGGCCGGATGAATCGTAAATCCTGCCGCGGGCGCTTATCTCTTTTACGGTCTTTTTAAACTCTTTTTCGCCTATGGTTTTAATTTCTCTGTGTGAAATGACCTGAAGCCAGAAAAGCCGGACAGCTGCCGCAAATATGCCTGCTATAAAAAAATAAAAGATGATCTTTGCGCGCAGCTTGAAGCCTGAGTTCATTTATATGTTCGTTTTTGGATTCCTTGAAAAAATAGAGGCCAGCCAGCCCGTCTTTTTCGGTTTTGGAGCTTTTATTTCTTCCAGCATCACTATGGAATAGGGTTCTGGATACTTCAGTTCCGCGCTTCTGGCATACTCCTCCAGTTTTTTGGGCGAGCGGGCGTAGGCTATTTTCTTAGCCAGATAATCGTTTTCTATGCGCAATTTTGCAGTCTCTTTTTTGGTCCTTTCTATGCAGTAGCCGAGCTTTACCCTGAACACATTGACGCTGACTGCAAGAAACAGGACCGCCAGAACCGGAAGCAGGATGTTTTTGAAAAAAGAGAATCTTTTCATTTGACTATTCCATTGAGAACATTTCTATCTTCATCAAATTGTTTTTTTCCCAAAGGTAGAGAACTTTGGTGGGCTTTATGCTTGTCTTGAAGTCCTTTATGGCCTGCTTTGTCTTTCTTGAGATGAAGCTGAGACCGAACCTTGATTTTGGATTTCTCATAATGCCTCCTTTTTATTTGACCTTCTCTATCACTCTGAGTTTTGCGCTTCTTGAGCGGTTATTGCTGTTTATTTCCGTTTCAGCGGGAATCACCGGTTTTTTCGTTATCAATTTCCAGCCGCCCATTCTGGACATAAATTGAAATGTTTCCTTTACGATTCTGTCTTCAAGGGAATGGAATGTTATTATGGCCATTCTCCCCCCGGGCGCCAGAAACTGGCCGCCCTTTTGTATCCCCTTGGTAAGATTTTCAAATTCATAGTTGACGGCCACTCTCAAAGCGAGGAAGGTTTTTGTGGCGGGATTGCTTTTTCTGTTGGTCTTAGGCAAAACCTCTTCTATGACATTTCTAAGTTCGGTTGTGGTTTCAAACTCTTTCTTTTCCCTTCTTTCGCATATAGCTTTGGCTATCTTGTGTGAAAATCTTTCCCCGCATATCCTGATAAGGTGCTCTATCTGTTCATAAGGCCATTTGTTTATTATCGTATGAGCGGTCAATGGATTGGCCGGGTTTATTCTCATATCAAGAGGCCCTTCATGCTTGAAGCTGAATCCTCTTTGCGGTTTGTCAAAGTGCAGAGATGAGACGCCGAGGTCAAAAAGTATTCCGGAAATATTGAAAATGCCCTCTCTTTTGAATATTTCTTCCATATTGGAGAAATTGGTCCCTATTATCTTCACTTTATCTCCGTAAGAAGACAGATTATTCTTTGATATATTTACCATCTCAGGGTCCCAGTCAAAACCTATAAGCTTTCCCTGCCTGCCCAGCTTTGAAAGAATCTTAGCCGAGTGGCCGCCCATGCCGACTGTGGCGTCCACATAAAGCCCGTCATTGTCTGTAACCAGCAAATTTACCGTTTCTTCAAGAAGAACAGGTTCATGTCTGTACTGATTGCTCATATGTCCAGAATCTTCGAGAACTTCCCGAAAGCTTTTTTCATTTTTGACTCGTCGTACTTTTTCCAGTTGGAGGCATCCCATATTTCCGCCTTATTGCCGGCGCCTATTATGACGATATCTTTTTTAAGTCCGGCATAATCCCTGTGGCTTTGTCCAAGAAGTATGCGCCCCTGCTCGTCCAGCTTGCAGTCATAGGCGTTTGAGAAAAAGAACCTTTTGAAGGCTCTTTCCTCTTCTTTATTCTCGGATTTGAAAATTTCCATATTATTCTTTATCAGTTCTTCCCATTTTGAAGGCAGGAACATATAAAGACAGCTGTCCATGCCTTTTGTGAGCATAAAGAAATCTTTCTTTTCTTCCTTAAGCGCTTCCCTGAATTTTGAAGGAACAAAGATCCTGTTCTTGGGATCCATCGCGAATTTGTATTCTCCGTAAAAAGCGCTCATAGACATTTTAATCCATCATCAACCATTTTGCTCCACTTTCAACCACCAGTTAAGTATAAAGTATATTTTTGAGATTGTCAAGAGCGTTTTTTGAGAAAGACTTGAGCCGGGTTTTATTTCAGTTGTTCAGCTGAGTCAGTTTCCCGGTTTTAAGGTCATAGCGCCAGACCACTTCCAGCGAGGAAAGCTTATTATAGGGGGAGCCGTAGGCCTTGTAAAGCGCCAGGGACACATTTTCTCCATGCTTTATAAGTTTGCAGAACTGGTAAAAAGCGTCGCCTCTTTTGGCGCGCATTAAAAAAAGCACAAGACTGTAGCTCTGGGCATACCATAGTTTTACGCTTTTATCGTCGGCTCCTTCAAGAGTCTCTATTTTGACTATATCCGAAACCTTATAGCCGCCGCCGTTTTTAAGTATATCCAGATTTTCCTTAAGCCATCTTGGATAAGAGCCGGCTCTTTCAACCTGTATATAAACCGCCATCCCTTCGCTCAGCCACAGAGGGCTTTGCGAGTTTTCGAAAAAACTGTCAAAGTATATATGGGTCAATTCATGGGCGAGAATTCCGAAAGCCTCCTCGCTTTCATAGAGATATATTTTCCTTTCGGCCATATTGGCCGCTCCGCCGGACCAGGCGGGCCTGCCGGTTATCTTTTGATAGGTTGAAGGGTCTTTGGCGAAATATATATGCACTTTCTTTTCCCTTTGCCACGGAGAGAAGGCTATAAGGTCAAGTATGATGTTGCCGTGAAGATTTTCAAGGTCCTTTACAAGGGCATCATCCACTTTGTCTCCTTCCTGATAGATGTGGAAATGATCTGTCTGCTTATAGGCAAAGCCTTCAATAGGCTGAGCTTCATTCTCGGCTTTAGGGGCCAAATAATCCTGCTGACCGCTCTGGCTTAAATCTTTGGAATGCATGTCAGGTATGTCCTTTATGTCGCCTGAATTTATAAGTATTCTGGAGGAGGCATAGGCGGCTGAAGCTATGGCGGTCTGAAAATTTTGAGCAGAGGAAGCGGCGGCATTGTTCACGGGAGGCTGTGCCGGTGTATATTTTCTTTCTATGCGTTTTGCGGGCGCAGTATTTGAAAAAGGGTTCTGGGAAAGCTTTATCTTTGGAATAGAGTTAAGGTCCTCGCTTATATATTGATACAGAAATAAACCCCATAAGCCGGCGACCAGAAACCAGAACAAAACTCTAAGCTTATGAAGTATATCCATATCGGGCGGACTGCCCCCCTTTTTATCATGAAGACAGTCTGGAAGCGTCCCTCATCTTTATCATAGTTTCAGACATGAAATTTATGAACATGGAAAAGACTATTATGAATATGGCGTGACAGGATGCCATGGCCCATAACTGGGTGGAAAAATCCGTTTCAAGAATGCGGCTTCTTATCAGATATACGCCGAGCATGCAGAGAGAGGCGAAAAGAGAAACCGCGAATGTGCCGATTTTCCTTAAAAACAGCGCGCCGGCTGCCGGCGGTATGGCAAAAAGAAGCCATATAGGAGCCCAGTAGGCGGAGAGAATGTAGAATATTGCTGAGATGCCCAGAGTATTGAATATTACCAGACCTGTCCTTATCTTCTGCATATGCCTGAAAAATCTGTATATCTTTTTTGATATATAAAGATTGACGGCGAAAAGGAAGAATATTATGCCGAAGGTTATGATAGTTTCGTTTTTTTCCGGCGAGGAAAAATAAATGGCAAAAACCACAGATAAAATCGCGAAAGGCGTGAAAAAATAATTGAATACATGCATTAGGCCCTCCTGAAAACCAGCAAAGCCCTGCCGGATTCTTTGCCGATAGAGTAATTATATATAAAGTAAGGCGGATTTGTCTTTTGTATTTTTTCAAGGTTGCGGCCGTATTGCCAGATGACGGCCAGCCCTGAAGGCGCGCAAAGGTTTTTGCAAAGCGCGATCATTTCCTCAGGTTCGCCGGCCGCTCTTTCAAGGCAGAAATCAAACTCTCCCCTTTCATTCTTCTCCACTCTTTTCCTGAAAACCTTCACATTTTCAAGCTTAAGCTCCATACAAGCCCATAGGAGAAATTCATATTTCCTCAGGGAAGATTCATACATTGTAAAGGAACAGTCATTGAGCATAATAGCCAGGGGTATGGAGGGAAAGCCGCCGCCTGCGCCTATATCGGCTATATTTAGACTCTTACACGGCGAATTCATTTTTCCCAGAAGGCCAAGAAAAGCCAGAGAATCGCCTATATGCCTTGTCCATATATTCTCAATGTCTTTTCTTGAAACGAGATTTATGGTCTCATTCTTTTCAAGTATTAATGAGGCGAATCTTTCAAGAGCCTCTGACTGCTGCGCGCTCAGGCTCAGGTTCATTTCTGCAGACAGCGCTTCAAGCTGTTCATTCATTTTCCCCTCTCTTTTTTTTCAGTAAGACCCACAGAAATTGTATCTCGGCCGGAGTCATGCCCGGAATCCTCGACGCTTCGGAAAGATTTTTAGGCTTCAATTTTGAGAGCTTTTGCTTTGCTTCGTTTGAAAGTTCTTTTACGCTTTTAAAATCAAAATCAGGCGGTATGAGCGCTTTTTCAAGAAGGTTGTTCTTTTCTATTTCCCTGCGGTTTCTTTCAAGATATACGCTGTATTCCCTGTCATTTGCGGCCGCTATGGCGGCGTTTTCGCAAACCCAGGGCCCTTCTATTTGAAAATCCGGTTTGGCGCCGGCCATGTAAAGCGAATAGGCCTCAAGATATTTATCAAATGAGTTTTTTAATGCCTCGGGCAGAAGGCCAAGTTCAAAGGCCTTAGGCGCCAGTCTCAAATCTGCATTGTCCTGTCTGAGCATAAGGCGGTATTCCGCTCTTGAGGTGAACATTCTGTAAGGCTCATCCACCCCCTTTGTGATAAGATCATCTATCATAACGCCTATATACGCCTCATGCCTTTTGAGAATCAAAGGCTCTTTCCCCCTTATCTTAAGGACGGCGTTTATTCCAGCCATAAGGCCCTGCGCAGCCGCCTCCTCATAGCCCGTCGTGCCGTTGACTTGTCCAGCCAGATAAAGGCCTTCAATAATTTTTGATTCAAGGGAAAAATTAAGCTGCTGGGGGTCAAAAAAGTCATATTCTATGGCGTAGCCGGGTCTTATGATTTCGGCATCTGCAAGGGCGGGAATGCTTTTTATTATAAGATGCTGCGTTTCTTCGCTCAAGCTTGTTGAAAGTCCGTTGACGTAATATTCCCGCGTCTGCCAGCCTTCCGGCTCAAGAAAAAGATGATGCGTTTCGTGATGAGGGAATTTTACTATTTTATCCTCTATGGACGGACAGTATCTCGGGCCCAGAGAGGTTATTCTGCCGCCGTAGAGAGCGCCTGAATGAAGATTCTCGGAAATTATTTTTGAGGTCTCCTTCTCTGTTCTGGTTATCCAGCATGGAAGAAAATTTTTTGAGTTTAAAATCTTTTTATCGGTAAAAATGGAGAAGGGCTCGGCAGGAGAATCAGGCTGCTGTTTTTCGCATTTGGAAAAATCTATCCCGGAGGCGTTAAGGCGCATCGGCGTGCCTGTTTTTAATCTGCCTCTCTTTATTCCCGCCTTTGAAATTGAGTCTGAAAGATTTGAAGACGGCGGATCATTGTATCTGCCGCCCGGGGCGCTGAAATGGCCTATATGTATGACGCCTTTTAAGAATGTGCCGGATGTGATTATAACCGCTTTAGCCCTGTAGAAAACATTCCTGAATGTGATAATGCCCTTGAGCCTGCTGCCTTCAAGCCATA
>JAJUJA010000139.1 GCA_029267355.1 Elusimicrobiota bacterium
GACCCTGCTGATTTTGAAATAGCTTCAAGGCATAATTTGCCTGCCGTACAAGTCATATCATATGAAGGCAAAATGGAAAACTGCCCAGAGAAGTATCTCGGCAAAAAAGCCGCAGCAGCCAGAAAAGAGATAGCCGAAGATCTTAAAAACGCCGGTTTTTTGGAAAAGGAAGAGCCATACAAGCATAATGTCGGCAAATGCTATCGCTGTTCCAACCATATAGAGCCGCTGGTTTCAGAGCAATGGTTTGTGAAAACCGCCCCTCTTGCCGCAATGGCCATTGAAAAAACTGAAAACGGGGAATTTTCTCTTTATCCCGAAAGCTGGAAGAATCCTTTTGTGCTATGGCTTAAGAACATAAAGGACTGGTGCATCTCAAGACAAATCTGGTGGGGGCACAGAATCCCCGCCTGGTATTGCGAGAAATGCGCGCAGGGCAATCTTTTTTTCAATGAAAAAGGCGAACTTAAAAGAGTCTCTCTTAAAAACAATCTTAAGCCCGTAATCTCAGATAAAAAACCGGCCGCCTGCCCCCAATGCGGACATTCAGGAATGGTTCAGGACCCAGATGTGCTTGACACATGGTTTTCTTCTGCACTATGGCCGATGTCAGTTTTCGGCTGGCCCAAGAAAACTGAGGATTTTGAATATTTCTATCCGACATCTCTGCTTGTAACCGGCTATGAAATCCTTTATCTGTGGGTGGCCAGAATGGCTATGAGCGGCCTTTTCCATACCGGAAAGCTGCCGTTCCCGAAAGTATATGTTCACGGCATAGTGCGCGACAAGCACGGCCAGAAAATGTCAAAATCCAAAGGCAATGTCATAGACCCTCTGGACATGATGAATAAATACGGCACTGATGCCATGAGATTTTCGCTTATCATTCAGGCCATAGGGGGCAAGGATATTCCTTTCAGCGAAAATTCAATAGTCGGCGGCAGAAACTTTGTAAACAAGATTTACAATGTTTCAAGATTCATAGCGCTTTACGCCAATCCTGAAAAAGTCTATAAACCGTCATTTGACAATCTGGATGAAGCCGATAAATGGATACTTTCCCGCTTCTCTCAAACTTGCGAGAAGTACAAAACCAATATGGAGAAAATGCTTCTGCCGGAGGCGCTTGACGCTGTTTACGGCTTTCTCTGGGACGAATTTTGCGACTGGTACATTGAATTTTCAAAGCCGCAGCTCAACGGAGAAAATAAAGACGGGAAGCTTTCGCTTATAATAAGCGTTTTCTCAGATTCCCTCAAGATGCTGCATCCTTTCATGCCTTTTATAACGGAGGAATTGCACTCAAACCTTAAAGCTCATCTGCCTGAAAGCGCTCAATTTATGTGCCTGGAAAAAATGCCGGCTCCGAGAAAAGATTTCATCTTTGAAGATGCAGTGAAAAATGTCTCCAATATGATGGGAATTGTAAAAACTCTCCGCTCAGTCAGGGCTCAGTTTTCAATACCTCCCAACAAAAAAATAAAGGCTCTCCTAACAAGCTCAAACGGCGGACTTGACGCCATGAAAAACATGGATGGTCATATAAAAACCCTGGCCGGGCTTGAAGAAATTGAAATAAAGCCGAATGCACAAAAGCCCAGGAAAACTGCACGAAGAAAAGTACAAAACA
>JAJUJA010000009.1 GCA_029267355.1 Elusimicrobiota bacterium
AAAGCTTCAGCGCAATAGCTAAGCTCCTCGATCACAGTTTTTAATCTGGCGCAGATGTCATCTGCCTCAGGAATTTTTCCTTCAAGATTTGAAAGGCAGGACAGCGCCTGGGAAACGGCAGACTGGGCGCTGTTATCCGAATCCTTTAAAAGCTCAAAAGCCCTGCCTGCATGACGGTTTATTCTGTCTTTTTCCTTTATTTTCAGTATAAGCTCTTCAAGAGCGGAATCTTTCTGCGGGTCAATATTCAATTTCTCTATTTCGCCAAGCTCAAAAGAATACATATCTATAAGTCTTTCTTTTTCGCCTGCCGAAAGAGAGAGAGCTTCAATTTTGGAAGCGATCTCTTTTTTTTCATTATAAGCCTTCAGATATTCCTCTTTTTCCTTTTCAATTGCCCCGAAAGAGTCAATTATATCAAGCTGAATATCGCCGGAAGATATGAAAGCGCTTTCATGCTGCCCGTAAAAATCGGCGATTTTAGAGCAGGTCTCCCTGAACTCTTTCATTGAGACCTGCCTGGAATTGACAAAAAACTTGTTTTTCAAATCCTTGTCCAGAATCCTTTTCAGCGAACTTATAGGCCGGGAATCTCCGCTTTTTATTTCGGCATCTCCGGCGCCTGCCTCAAACTCCGCGTATGCCTGACAAAAGTTTTCTCCGCCGCTTATAAGTTCCGCTTTTGCCTTTCCGCCGAGAATGAATTCAAGAGCTTCAGCCGCGCTTGATTTGCCGGCTCCTGTTTCGCCTGTTATGACGCAAAGACTGCCGTCAAAATTTATCTCGGCCTCTTTTATCAAAGCGAAATTTTTAATGCAAAGCTTCTTTATCATCGCCTCTGACCCCAGCTTAATTTCTCCCTTAAAACCTTGAACCATGAGTAATTTTCCGGCACGGCTGAGACAAGCGTAAACGGAGATTTTTTTATCTTTACGCTCTCTCCTGAATTGAGAGTGAAATTCTCCTGTCCGTCAACGGAAACTGTAACCTTTATGTCTTTTTCGCTTTCCTCGCAAAAAATTATTTCAAGCTCTTTCTCGGCAGACAGAACAAGAGGCCTGTGCGTCAAAGTATGCGGACATATGGGCGAAAGGCAAAAAACGTCTGCTGTCGGGATTATTATCGGTCCCATGGCCGCAAGCCCATAAGCAGTAGAACCGGTTGGAGTGGATATTATAAGCCCGTCTCCGAAATATGAGCTCAAAAATTCTCCGGCATAGCCGGCTTTAAGATGAAAAGCTCTGGGTTGAGGGCTTCTCAAAACGCAATCGTTCAAAGCGTAATAAACGCTGTCTCCGGAGCTGACTTCAAGAAAAGATCTTTCAACTTTCTTGAATTTTCCTTTGATTACTTTGATAAAGAAATCTCTGAAATCTCCCGGCTCCACGGAGCTTAAAAAGCCAAGGCCCCCGGCATTTACGGCTATAAGCGGCGTTTTACTGCCGGCCAGACATCTTGCGGCATAAAGAGCCGTTCCGTCTCCGCCCGCGCTCACCGCTATGTCGGCATTTTCCCGCGGAGCTTCTCTCTTGTTTACGCAAAGTTTTTCAGTTTTTATTCTGTGTTTTTCCAGAAAGGCCACTGCGCTTTCAGTAAATCTTATGGCGCTTTCTCTTTTTGAATTGTAAAAAAATGCGGCTTTTTTTATCATTTATCGCCTCTTTCCATAATAATTTACAATATTTTAGGACCCGTCAAAAGACTTGTAAGGCAAAAAGCCGTATTCAAGCTCCTGCCGCAGCCCGCTGTATCCTGATTCTCCGTTTTTAAATTGAACAGTAAAAGGCCATGCCTTTTCTCCAGCCCACAGCCCGTTTATCTCTTCATCTCCCCAAGAATGCCAGAGAGGAGCGTAAACTTCGCTTTTAAGCTCATTTTTAAGGCATAAGGCGGTCTCCCTGTCGTATTTGCCCTCATAAAAAGCGCCGGAAAGGCGGAGAAAACCGTATGAATAAACAGCTCTTTTTATTTCTTCGCACAGACCGAGCGGATTTACTATAAAAAGTCTTCCTTCCCTTGATACAAAAACGCTTCTTTCTCCGTGAAGATAAAATTCTTTTTCAAAAGGCTTGTTAAGCCGTATTGTCCGCAAGGCCAGAGAAAGTGCAAGACATAATAAGGAAACAGCCGCAATAACCCTCTTATTTTTAAATAAAGTCCAGTGCAGAATAACGAAAATCAGCAGAGATATCGAAAAAAGAACAAAGAGGCCGGTATTTGGAACTTCAATGACTGAAAACTTGAGACCGGAGAAAAAATCAGCCGTATAAATGAGAATTTTCGCAAGAAGAGAAGGAAGAAAAAATATAAATCCTGACATTTTTTGAAATATCATTGAGAAAAGGGCGGCGCCGAGGCCAAGAGGAAGCAGAAGAGCAGCCGCCGGAACCGCTATCATATTTGATATCAAGCCGCCGATTGATATGAAGTTGAAATAATAGATCAAAACCGGCAAAAGGGCCAGTTGAGCAAAAAAACTGACAAAAAAAAGATTGATTAGAAATGAAACGAGTCCGTTTCTTTTTGCCGCAAAAAAATCTTTTCTGCAGCCGAAACCGCAGGCAATACCGTAAACGGCCAGCACAGACATCTGAAATCCCGCGTCAAAGAGATAATTAGGATCAATGAGCAAAAGACACAGGGAAGCTATAATAAGAGCCTGAAATACATCCTTTTTTCTTTCCATTAAAAAAGCAGTTATGGCTGCCGCAGCCATAAAGAAGGCTCTGACCAGAGGAGGGTCAAGGCCGCAGACAAAAACATAAAAAGCGCAAGCCAGAAGGCCGGCCATGCGGCTGAAAACTCTGCCGAAACCGGCAAATCTTAAGGCAAAGAAAAAAAAGCCCATCAGGGCCGCCACATTTCCGCCTGAGGCCACCAGCAAATGCGCCATGCCTGAAAGAGAAAAAGCCTTTGAAATCTCCCTGTCATTTTTCTTTTTTACACCAAGAATCACTCCGGCCATGACAAAGGCCTCTTTACTGCTCAGATTTTTATCAAATGCCTCAAGCATTTTCTCTCTTACTTTGGATGCCGCATAAACAGGATAGAAAGCTCGTTTTTTTAAGGCGGCCTTTTCGCCTCTGGCTTCAAGAAAAATTCCTTTATTTTGCAGAAAAAGACGCCAGTTAAATGAGCCCGGATAGTACCTCCAGTACGGTCTTAAAATTTCAGCTGTAAAGCAAACTTCATCATAAAGAGAAATTCCGCCCTTTTCATTAAGGTAGGCCATGAATTTCCTTTTTTCGCCGGCATAAAAAGAGCTGAATTCAAAACGCCATCTGCCTGCGCTTTCCTGCGGATATGAAAGGATCCTGCCGCACAGCGTATCAGAGACATAATAAATCCTCTGCTCTTTTTTGCCTTTTAAAAAATTGAGAAAAATAATCGCAGAAACAAAAACGCAAAGCAATATAAAAAGCGGACGCCTGTAATAGGAAAGAAGCAATAGCCCCCCGGAAAAAATCTCAAAATTTCCTGCGTCCCTGAAGAGAATGCTTAAGCGTAAGCTCGTCCATATAATTTATATCCCCCCCAAGAGGAACGCCAAAAGCTATTCTGGAAATTTTCTCAGCCTTCTCTTCAAGAAGAGTTTTTATGTAAGAGGCGGTGGTTTCGCCTTCAGCGGAAGGATTGGTCGCTATTATTATTTCCTTGACCGGCGATTTTTCAACTCTTTCGATAAGCTCTTTCAATCTTAAAGAACCGCCGTCTAGGCCGGCGGCCGGAGAAAAGACGCCGCCCAAAACATGATAAAGGCCCTTATAAAAACCGGTTTTTTCTATGGCCTCAAGATCCTGTACGCTTTCAACTACGCAAATAGTATCCTGAATCCTTTGAGTATCAGAGCATATTTCGCAAAGCTCTCCATCGGAGTAGTTGAAGCATCTCGGACAAGGCTTGACCTGCCGGCGAACCTCTTGCATAGCCGCAAAAAGATCCGACATTTCAGATTCTGAAGCTCTGGCCACATAAAGCGCAAATCTCTCAGCCTGTTTCGGCCCGACTCCGGGCATTTTCCTGAAGCACGATATAAGCCGGCTGAAAACTTTCATTTTTCCTTTTCTCTCTTTTTAATTTTATGGACCTTGACAAGCGAATCTTTAAAAACTTTTGAAATCTTCTTATATTCGGGAAAAATATCCTTCGGGTCCTGCGAATTTACATCCTGCCAGTTAAGAGCGCTTTCTTGCCGCCTTAATTCCTGCTGATTTTCTCTCGGCGCCGGATTTGAGACATCAATAATTTCCTCCTGCGTGGGCTTATTTTTGAAAAGCAAAGACACGGGTCTTCCGGCTATTTTTGAAACGACGGAGGATATATACTCTGATTTCTTTGAGCAATAAACCATAGGGAAATCCTTTTCAAAACGCAATTCCCATTCATTTTCCCTGAAAATGGCGGTACAATCGGATAAAAAATTTGAAAGAGCGGGGTCCTGTGAAGCTATTATCTCAGCGGTTTTTTGCCATATCTGAGACGGATGCAAGACTTCCCCGGCCGGATTTAAAACCTCAGTTTTTTTTTCCGGCTTTGCGGGTTCTGCAGCTTTAGGCTCTTTTTTTTCAATGCTCTGAAATGAAGGAGCAGCAGTATAGTTCCCGGCTATAGCCGATTCCGCCGATTCAAGACGCCTGACCAGAGCTTCTATATCCACAGGCGTCTCTATGACGGTATAAAGGGCCATCTCAAAAGAAAGCAGGGGATTGTCTGAGAATTTCAATTCCTCCATTATCCTGTTCATTTTTCTTGACAGCTTAGCGAAGGCATAAGGGTTGTGCCCCTGCGGAACATTGAAAGATGAAGATGAAAAATTATTCGCCGCAAGGAAGGCCTGGGCGAAGTAATTCCTCAGCTCCCTTAAGATGGAAAAAGTTTCAAATCCTTCTTTTGAAATCGTCCTGAAAATCGAGTTAATTGAGGCAGCATCCCTGTTTAAAACTGCCGCGGCCAGATTTTCCACTATTTCAGCCGGAGGCAGGCCCAAAGTTTCAAAAGTAAAATTTTCGTCTATTTTGCCCTTTGAAAATGAGGCTATTCTATCTAAAATTGTAAGGGCGTCTCTCATAGCGCCGCCGCAGGAAGAGGCTATCATCTCAAGGGCTTTCGGCTGATATTCAAATTTTTCCTTTTCGCAAATTTCGGCGAGCCTGTTTTTAAGCTCATCAACAGATATCGGCTTAAACCTGAAAGTCTGGCAGCGCGATATTATAGTGGCAGGCACCTTGTTTATTTCAGTCGTCGCCATTATAAAAACAGCATGGGCAGGAGGTTCCTCAACCGTTTTAAGCAGAGCATTGAAAGCGCTGTTTGAAAGCATATGAACTTCATCAAGTATGTAAATCTTGTACTTGTCTCTGGAGGGGGCTATGTTTATGTTGTCTATTATGACATCCCTTACGTTTTGAACCTGAGTATGGCTGGCTGCGTCTATTTCCAGCACATCCAGCGAACGGCTTTGGGATATTTCAAGGCAGGAAGGGCATTGTCCGCAAGGGTTATTATTTTTCAGCTTATGGCAATTGAGAGTTTTAGCCAGTATTCTGGCGCTTGATGTTTTGCCGCAGCCTCTGGGACCATAAAAAAGAAAAGCTTTGGCTATGCGGCCGCTCTCAACCGCATTCTTGATTGTTTTAACGAAAGCATCCTGCCCTACAAGGTCGTCCAAGACTTGAGGGCGGTACTTAAGAGCAAGATTTTCGTAAGCCATATAGATAAAGATACGGCAGAACCTGGGCGCGGCAGCTTAAAAAACAGAACCGAAAGACGCCGCGCTATTTAACTTAACTGACCTTATTAAAACTTGAGGCCGGCTGAAAAAGAAAGAAAATTATTTCTGTCGCCGCCGGCTTTATAAGTCTGCCATGAAACGGTGGCGCCGACCATATTGAAATCAAGATAAGCTCCAAGCCCGTATGTATTCAAGTCATCAATGTTTGAAAGTTTAAACTTGGTCTTATTATATGAGATGAAGGGCGTAACCATAGGATAGCCGAGAAGATCAAGCTTTAGATTGAAATTGGACTTGGGATAGCCGACCACATAAGAGTTCAAACCGGTCAATCTCTGATTCATAGCCAGGCCGGCATTGGCAAGAGTGAGCGTTTTATCATAGCTTGAAGCCGTATATGAAGCCGAAATCTGAGCCATAAGCACCTTGGCGCCGGCAAACAAAGAAGCGTCCAATTGGCCGATATCTTTGGAATTTGAAGTATGCGCTGTATAGTTCAAGCCGGCTCCCAAATCTATCTGAGTCACGCCTGAAGCGCTGTGACCGCCGTAGCCGGAATTCGGGCCCGCCATTCTTGTTTTGCCGCCCGATGTCGGATTAAGCGAAAAGGTTATGTCCGCGCCGGCAAATTTATTTTCATATTTGCCAAGCAGCGTATTTTCAACTTCCGGAGTAAGGCCTGCGGCAAAAGACAGAGTATAAAGAGACTTTTCAAAGCCTATCCTTGCCGAATATTTTCTGTAAGCGTCAATGCCGTCCGCTTCATAAGAAGAATACTCCGGTTTCACCCAGAAACCGCCTGTTCCTATTTTGGCATAGGCGTCCTGGCCTTTATAGCCGTCAGTACCGCTGGTATAATTTAAACCCGCGTCAAAATATGACCAGCCGGCGGCCGAAAAGATAAAAAGAGCCGCGCATACGATTGTTTTTTTCATTTATCCCCCTTAGGCGACCTTAGCCGCTTCTTTGTTCAGATAATCGCTGAAATTTCTGGCTTTCCTTGTTTTCCAAGCGCCTTTGTGATAACCATATCCTGCTATCAAAGGCATAGCCAAAGTGGCCTCGCTGTAAACCATCTGCTCATATGTGGTTTCAACTTTACCCCATGATGAAGCTTCCTTAAGCGTTGAGCTTGAAAGAGCCCCGTCTCTAACATCGGCTACAGTAACCTGTATGGCATATTTATGCATGGGCGCCTCATAGCCGAGTATATCGGCCGCGACAACCGTGTCCTGAGTAAAGTTCTTGGGCACGCCGCCGCCTATCATAAAAATGCCCGTGTCTTTGGCGGCTATTTTAAGTTTTGTAAGTTCAAGGAAATCCTTGGCGCTGTCCATGGACATATGCTTATCAGGGTTATTCCATTGATGCTCCACCATGCCGAAGCCGGCTGAGCAGTCTGAAAAGGCTGGCACAAATATGGGAACTCTCTTTTCATAGGCAGCCAGAACTACCGACTCCTTGTTTTTGCCGTGCTTGGAAAGATATCTGCCCATCTCTTCTATAAATTCTCTTGATGAATAAGGTCTCGGCTCAAGCGAATCTGCTATTTTCTTCATGGTTTCATCGCAAACTCTCAATTCATCTTCGTCTATAAAAGTGTCGTATATTCTGTCTATATGAAGCTCTCTGAGCTCATTGTCATCTATGCCGTGCCACCAGCCCTTATAATGCTTGAAGCCCAGGCCTTCAAAGAAATCCTGGTCAACGATAAGCGCTCCTGTTGAGACTATGGCGTCAACCATGTTGTTTTTAACCATATCATAAACGACTTTTTTAAGACCGGCTGAGAAAATCGAGCCGGCCAAAGTAAGTATGACCGAACAATTTTTATCTCTAAGCATCATATCGTATATTTTTGACGCTCTGGCCAAATCTCTGGCAGAGAAAGCCATATCGTCCATGGCCTCAACCATGGCAACGACATTGTGTTTCTTTATATCTATATGCTTTACAACTTCCTTAAGGTAATCGCTTTTTTTCATTTTTCCTCCATCTAAAGGTGCCTGCCAAATAGTGCGCAGTAGCATTAAGACCCGCAAACAGATCAAATTTAATCCGTGCTGTTAGTTTGAAAAGTCTATCATAATATTATATTACTTTGGCGGTTTCAATGAAAGAGTCATTTACTACAAACAAAAAAGCCCCCGGTAACGGGGGCTTTTTTTGAAAGGATAGTTTTACTTGTCTCTGCTTGGGTTGCCGCATATAGCGCCAGCCATACCCGGAATCTGATTCCACCCTTCGCTATACGGTATGGTGGTAGTAGTTCCGTGAGTATAGCCGCCGCCTATTTTACCCCAAGAGGGGCCGACGGACACATTAACATTGAAGGAATCGCTTGTTGCAACCGACTTGCGCACCATCATGCTGACATTTGATATTATCCAATTCTTGCCGTCGTACTTACAGTAAAGCTTCAATCCGATGTCAAACACATTATTAAGCATGCCGCTGTATATTTTCTCAACATCCCCATTGCCGATTCTCTGAAGAGGATTCGTGTCTATTTCTTCCGGGGCTTGTGACGGATAAATGAGTCCATTAGTATATTCCAGGACAAAAATTTCCCTGAAAAGCCTGGTTCGGCAGCTGTCTTCACGATTTATAAGCTTGCCGGCCCATATACTGTGACATATGGAGTTCCTCGTAGCGGTGTTATACTGTTTGCCGGGAGTTTTTTCAAGAGCACTGAAAGTCGGCTCTTCATAACCGGGAAGAGACCAGATATCGCTCCTTTTCTTAAGCACCCATCTCCTGGCAACATACATTGAAGAGACGGTTGAACAGCCTTCCTTCGTCTCATAGCATTTTTTATCTTTGCTCTGATTTGCAGCAGAAGAACTATTATTGCCCGAGTTATTGCCGGCATTATTTCCGGTATTGTTGCCCGTATTATTTCCTGAATTGTTTCCGGAGTTGTTGCCGGCATTATTACCGGAATTATTTCCGGTATTGTTTGCAGTACTGTGCGGTCTTGAGGTAATGCCTATTCTCTTTTCTACGCAGGACATATTTATGTCTGAACCGCAAACTTTATCCACGCCGTCGCTTGAAGTTCTCATACCCTTGCCGTCAAATTTCTTCTGGGCGTCTTCAAACTTCCTTTTTTCTTCATCAAACTGAGACCTTATGGCCTTTTTTTCTTCTTCGGTTTTGGCAGATTCCATTTTTACCCTGAGCGAAGTCATATTCCTCTGGGCTGTACGCATTCCCTCTATGGCTTTTATAGCTCCTGCCATCTGGGATTTACAGTTGGCGCTTGTGCAGTTATTGGCTCTTTGTGCGGCAGAAAGCCTGTTTTCAGACTGTTGAAGCGAGTTATCTACGACCCTCATATCGCCCGAGAGATCATAGGCGTTGGCTGTAACAGTGCCTGAATTATTCCCGGCATTATTACCGGAATTATTGCCCGAGTTATTGCCGGCATTATTTCCGGTATTGTTGCCTGAATTATTTCCTGCATTGTTTCCGGAATTATTGCCCGAGTTATTGCCTGCAGGATTAACTGCAGCATCATCAAAGCCCTCTATACCCATTGACTTAAGCTGCGATTTAAAGCCCTCTATCTGACCCTTAAGAACGGCAACTTCCGAGTCAACTTCCTTAAGTTTGTCCCTCATACCGTCCACGTCTTTAGGCAAACTTATAAGAGCTCTTACGCTGGCAGAGACTATGCTGCTTTTAACTTCAGACTCTCTTGGAGCTTTCTGGCCGGTAAAAAGCTGGGCATAAGGCATATTGGATGTAAGAGACGCTTCTTCGTCTCTTGCCTTTTTATCCTTTACTTTTTCGCCGTCAAAATGCTCTTTAAGCATATTATCCGGCTTATACTCATCAGGCAATATGCCTCTGGAAATAAAGGCAAACTTAACCGGGGAATCGCCCTGTGAAACGGCGCCCTGAGTGGATATGCCGACTATCTTCTCGTATATCTTTCCAAGTTCCTGGCCCTGTTCTATCTGTGAGGAATATGTGGCCATTTCAGATGCCTTGGTTTCATAACCGGTGCCGAGCTGGCTGGCAGCCGCAAATATTCTTGATTTCTGGGAATTATAGAAGTTCACGGCATTTCTGTGATACTGCATATCATTAAGCCTTGCCGTAAAACTGCTCTCTATGACCCTGCTTTCAGAAAGCATTTTCTCAAGCTTAGGAGCAAGCTCATCATTACCGCCGGCTCTATCCACTTCAGCTGTGCCTTCTTTTGTGCGGACTGTGGATATTCTCTCGCCTTTCTTGGCCTTTTCCAAAGCGGCCTGAAGTTTCCTGTTGAATTCCTGAACTGCCAAGGTTTCAGTCTTGATCTTGCCCTCAACCTTGCCTATTTCTTCATTGTAAGAAGCGACAACAGTTCCGACTTGAGAAGAAGTGAGCGAATTTATAGTCCTTGCTATGTTTTTACCCGTGCCGAAGACCTGCGTAAGAAAGCCGGCGCCTGACTTCATATCGTCCTTATCTTTGCCTTTTGATTCGGCAAAAGCTTCAACAGCCTGTTTTAAGCTTGAGTCATAACTGTCTATTGACTTTTGCAAATCATCCAGAATAGCCGGTGTTATCACTGAGGAAGAATCCCCGGCTGCGCCGGCATTGGGAGCTCCGCCGGAATTTGAACCGCCGCCATTGCTTGTAACAAATTGTCCGCCTGCGGATATACATTCGCCTATGCTCATAGGACTTGTTGTGGGGTTATTGTCCTTATTCTTTCCGCCGTATAAAGCCACGGATGAGCCATTCGGGAATTTACAATACCCAATCGGTTTAGGAGGGGAATAAGGGTTAAGCAACCCGGATATTGAATCGGAAATTTTCTGACTTATGGGTTTTGTGACGCTTTCAACAAGACCTTTGAAGAGGTCCTGCTTCATCTGTCTCTTAAACTGAGCCCAGCTCTTGGCGTCTTCGCAGGCAAGCTGCGTAGCCAGACTGCCGCGGCAAGGATCCCCGGGACTGTAAGAACCGCTGTTTCTGGTATTAGACCCGGAAGCCGGCTTTATCTTTTCGCTGTCTGAAACTCCGCCTAAAGCGCCATTGCCTTCGCCCTTAACTGAGGCGGCAGCGGCGTCCTGTAAAGCTTTAACGGCATTATCGCCTGAAAAGAAACCGGCAGCTTTATCGGCCTGACCTCTGAGTTTTTCAAGCGCGCCTTTGGAAGCGCTGTTTGGAGTATTTGAGGCCACCCCTTTGTAGCCCGGAATTGCCACCGGACCTGCCATAGAGCGTTTCTCGGATTTTTTGGATACGCTTTGAGCGTCAGCTAAAATCTTTCCGCCGCCCAAATTTCCGCTGGTCCTTGAGCTTTCTCCGCCCGAGAAGAATGAACCCATGCCCCTGAGCGAGCTGGCCAATCTTGAAGAAGGCGTAAAAGGGGCCGGCGCAGATTTAACGGCTTCAGAGAAAGCTTTGGGAGCGACATCTCTCATTGAATCCCTGAAATTTGAAGGAGGCAATACAGGCGCAGGCGGAGGCGCTGATTGAGCCCCTACGATAAGCGAAGAAGGATCTCTCGCTGTGAGCGGCACTATAACCTCGCCGGACCCGTCCGGAGAACCGGCGCTAAGAGCATTAACGCCTGAATCATAAAGATTGGGCATACCGGAGTCAGAGCCCTTTCTTTCGCCAAATCCGGGAGTGAGCAAATTGTCAGATGACGGCTTGGTCATCATAAACTCGGCTATGGGCGCCATAACAAGTATGCTTAAGCCCATACCGACTATGGCCATATCCTTCCTTGAAAGATTTTTCAACCTTTCAAAAAAGGAAGCGGAGGTCTTGCCGAGATTATTTACCGAAAAACCGGAGGTTTTTTTGGCAAAACTCCCGGCAGCCAGCGTCGGCTTTTCATCGTCTTTCTTATTGAAGTTCATAACTCCTCCCGAATATATACTAAAGTTGAGATTAAGAAATAAGTCCTCTGCCAAAACTTATTCTTACATCTCCTTAAAACAAGGGCAAATCTTTTTACTTCACCAATACTTTAGCTTATGCCCTTTGAAAAATTAAGTGTCCTTAGTCCCTTTCTAAAATGGGACCTAAGGGCAAAAGACATTTAAGCAATTGAGAGAGCAAAAAACAAGCCCGAACAAAGCGGTTACTTCTTCCTCCCCCCACCTCAAAAATCCGCAAACTCCTTTAAGGGGAGCCGCTTCATCCGGGCTCAAGATAAACAAAACATCAACCGCCAACAGTATCCCCCGTCATATCAACAGCGCTGGAACCGTCCTCAGGTCCCCATTTTTTCAAAGCCTCAGAACTTACCCATGAAGCCACGCCGACCGCCACCAAGGCCGCGCCTCCGGTGAATACTGCCGCCACTAAACCGGCCACTACCGTAAGTATAGTGCCGATCATACCGCCGACTATCTGGCCTATTATAAGACCGGCTCCCGCTATTATCAGGCCCACGCCTATGGCAGCGCCTATACCGGCGGTAAATATCGTAAGCAGAGCGCCTATTATTATCAGCAGCACTCCAAGTATTATGCCTAGCCAGCATTTCCATTTGGAGCACTTATTGACTCTCATATCGTCATAAGTTTTTCCGCAATCATACTGCTGAGGGCTGGAATTCTGACAGGCCGCCCCAAGATTGGCTGAAGCGGTGTTTATTTTCTTGCACAATTCCCTCATCTTCTCAACCACATTGTTGTTGTAATTGTCCACTGCGCCGTGCTTGCAGCATTTCGGCCTGTCTTTCAGCTTGGGCGCCAATTCTGTCTGTTCTTTCTGGTACTGAGATATTTTGGCGCTTTCAGTCTCATTTGCCTTGGCGCATTTCTCAGCCATATCAGACCAGGCTCCGGCGCTCGTTAAAAGCCCGCCTGTAAAGCCGGTATCAGGCAAAGATGCAGAACCTTCTGTAGTAACGACATCGGCATTGACCTCATTTCCGTCATATGTTGAACCGACATATGAGGCCTGAGTTTCATAGCTAGGGTTCTGCTTATAAGCCGAAGAGGTCATAGTGAAAGTCTCAGAAGCCTGAAACAAAGCCCTTCTGTTTGAACTTATCCTGACGTCCATGGAAGAGCCCTTTGATCTATAGCCAACATTTTTCCAGCTGAACCCGGACAGTCTGCCCATTTTTTTGGCACTTCTTATCTTTCCGGTTTTAGGATCTCTCGGTTCGGGTATATTGGCAGAACCGTAAGAAGCATTCAGCATGCCTTCATTTTTGGACGCGGCGCCGGGACCCGTGATATAGTTCTTGTTCATGTAAGGCCCATAATCCATGCCGCCGCCGGAGCCAAAAGCCATATCGCCCATGCCCCCCTCGCCCATGGCAAGCATATCCTCAAAGTTCATGGCATCTGCCCCCTGACCCTTGGCTATTTCTTCATCTGAGACAACGCCTTTAACCGGCCCCGCATTCTTGCGGGAAATTTTACCCCAATCATCGCCTGCTCTGACCATCCCAACCGTGCCCATTGAGTCAGAGCCGGAACCTCGCGCCGCACCGAAGATTCTCTGCCACAGTGAGTATTTATCAGAATCTTCGGAAGCCCTTGCCAGAGCGGATTTGACAAGATCTCTTGTGTAGTTAGGGTTTATGCTTGAAAGCACAGAGCCCAAACCCATACTCTTAAGCAAGGACACCACTGGAGGCAGCTCCAGAAACCTGCCGAGCATATCCCCCGATACGGCGAAAGGCACGGAGAGGGCGACCACAACCAATGCGATGGCTATGTATTTCGCCCTGCCCCTGAATATTAAGAGTAAAGCTGCAAGTAAGCTTTTTCTCTTATGCCTTTCAAGAAATTTAGACATAAAGTCTCCTCAGGGGTTTACTTGCACTCCCCTTTATCCTTATCCCAGGTCTTGCCCTGCTTATAGCATTCTGTGGCCTTTTTTTCATAGTCTTTCATGGCAGACCCCGCAGCCATAGAACCCAAAAGCGCAAGTATGGCGGCAGCACCGGCAAAATAGGACACATATCCGGCAGCGCCTGCAGACCATTGCCCCGCCATAGCCAAACCTGCCGCTGCAGCGGCGGCAACCCCGGCTATGAGATATATGGTTCCAAGTTTCGCCTGGCCGTATTTACCCATAAGATCTATGGCTGACATTATGACTTTTATGGCAAGCAGCAATGCAGCTATACACATAATCCAGCCGGCAATCATCAAGGCTATACCCCACCAGCCGCCTGCGCTTTTGCCGGCCTGAACAAGCAATGAACCTGCATAAGCCAAACCGGCAGCCAGCATCAGGTACATAAGAGCCTGATCCAGCATATTGCCCCATGGATTGTCTATATCATAGCCGGTGGTATCCGGGTAAGAGTAATCCCCTGCTCCTCCGCCGCCGGGAGTGACATCATTAAGCGAACTGGGCGTTTCAACAATTCCGGCTCCGCCATTACTCAAACCTTCCCCTCCAAGGCCTGTAGTTCCTTCACTGGTAGTGCCTTCCCAGGCGGCATCGCTTGTGGCCCTGAGAGTATCAGAGTTTCCTCCCTGATAGCTTCTCATGGTGTTTTTTATGGCCTGAGCTCTGCCCAAAGATTTGCCTGCATCTCCCTTCTTCACGCTTATTCCCGAGGCCTTTGATACGCCGAATTTTTTGGAGTTCATGGCAAGCAGCTTATTCTTCCTGTCCTGGAACTTGGGCAAATTGCTGAAACCGCTGCCCATATTGCTGAATCCCACCTTAGGCCCAAATGTTCCCGGCTTACTGCCGAAGCCGCCCAAAGCGCTGAATTTATTGCCGCTTCCAATATCGCCTGAAAGCCCTATCTGAGCCGCGCCTTGGAGCTGGGCATTCATTTCATCCTGCGCCTCCGGCTGTTCTCCGGCATTGGCGTCTGATGAAGCCTGCTCTTCGGCCGGTTTTTCATCCTTGGCCGCCGGCTGCTGTTCATCAAGAGATACCTTGCCCTTATTGGCCTCTTTGAACATATCCAGAGATGAGGCGTTCTTCTGTTCTCTCAGTATAGCTGGCACATAGTCAAGATTCCTGTTCTTTACCGCCTGAGAGGAATCTCCCATAGCCGCGCTGTTTGCTGGAGCGGCATCTCTGGCGCTCTTCATATAAAATACCGTACCCACGCTCAAGGCCACCACGGCCATAGGGACAAGAACCGACGCCTTGGCAGCCAAAGCCGCAAAAAGCCCCGGTTTAGCCGCGCCTATGCGGCCGATATTTATGGCGCCCTGGGATGGCAAATTACCCATGGACGCGGAGCGGCCGAAGCCCAACCGCTGTTTAAGCCAGGGCAAAAAGCCCTTGCGTTCCTTCTTCTTCTGGAAGTTTATCTCGGGCAAATCTTTGTTTTCCATAAGCCCTCCATCTAATCCAAGTCAATTACCAGCCCACACCAACAAGCTTGCCCCAAAAATTATCGGCCATATTCTTCAAGCCCGATACAGCATCCTTTGCCGTAATATTGCTGTTCACGGCAGACAAGGCTTGTATGGCAGCGTATATTATGCCGGCTCCAACCAGCATATACATTATCGCTGACCATTTCTGCTGATATTTGCTGTACATCTGCCAGCCAAGATACATCTCATAAAGAGCAGTTCCTATTGCGGCATAGGCCATAACAATGGCGGCCATCTGCGCATAAGGGTTCTTCCACTTGGCCAGCAAGGTTGCGGCTGCAACAAGCCCTGCAGCTATGAGTATGGTATTGAATATCCTGTCCTCAAGATCTTTCCAAGGGCTGTCAACCTCTTTGTTTTCCGGAGTAGGCGGCTGATATTCATTCGTGTTTATATTGGGGTCATTGGCCTTAAGCTTGGCGCCATCGCTGACTCCGGCTCCGCCTATACCAGTGCCGCCTGTGGGAGTGGCCACATCGCCCGACCCGGCAGTCTCGCCGGTGAAAGCAGCCTCAGCCGCGCTTCTGGCCCCCGAATCTGAAGCTGAATAAGCGGCTTTTTGACCCACCTTGCCGGCATATTTGGCCTGACCGAAAGAGCCGCTTCTCTTTATATTGGGCACTGTATATTTCGGAGAGTTCTTTATATTGGAGGCCAAAGCGCCCTTCATTGAAGAGGCTGAACCGGCTGAGGAAAGATTAGCCATGCCGCCCATGGGAGAAAACTGCTTTTTTCCCATATTTCCAAAAAAGCCGCCTGAGGTTTGAAGCTTGCCGCCTGAAGTGCCTGAGCCGCCTCCTTTGGAGTTATTAAAACCAAGCGAGGCGTTCAATTTTCCTGCGTCTGCGCCTGCAGCGGCGGCATCAGCCGAAGCGGCAGGAGCTTCAGCAGCCGGAGCTTGAGATGAAGCCGCCTCTTCTGATTTTACCTCGCTTTCATCGCCGGCGAGGCCTTCCTTTTTAGCCTGCTCCCTGAACATATCAAGAGAAGAAGCCGATTCCCCGGCCATATTGCGCACGCCTTCCCTCTCTATGCTGGCTTTTTTTGCCTGCTCCTGATAATAAGCATTCTGAAAAAGATCGGCAGTATAAACCTTACCGGAAGAAGGCCCGATGAGGTTATAGACAACACCCACCCCGGCCGCTATGGTAGCGCCCCCTAAAATCACGCCCAGAAGACCGGCTTTGCTTGAAAAAAGGCCGGCCGCGCCCGCGGCTCTCCCCATTGAAGAAGCCCCTTTGGCTCCTCCCGAGAAAACCCGGCTTATAAAGGGCAGAAAGCCCTTTTTGTTTTCTTCTTCCCTGTTAAAGCTCATATAACCTCCCTGTCTATTTGCCGCTGTTTCCTTTCTTACCGCCAAGACTTCCGGTAATAGCGCCTGAAATCGCTCCGCCTATACCGCTGAAAACTGCGCCAACCGTTGCCTGTATTATCATCTGCATAAGCATCTTCTTCATTTCCTCATCGCTGTTGTCAACTTCCATTTCTTTCGGTTCCGGAAGCTTTATTTCCTTTTTAGTCAGGCTCGGATCGTTCTTTTTCATCGAGGTATCCACTTTGCCGAGCTGAGTGCCTGCTTCCGCAAACTTTTGCTCCGCTTCGGTTACAAGCTTTGAATCATCCGCCTTCACTGAAGCCCCGAAGGCCTGTGAAGCGGAATTTCTTGCATCGTTTAAATTGGGGCTATTGGCCGCCTTAACGCTTTGCTCCTGAGCATTTTTGAGAGACGCTAAAAGCGCCTGACCTTTCTCGCTCTTCGGTTTTATATCGCTCAAATCAGAAGGCTTAAAGTCCGCCTTGGCGTTCTCCTGGCCGAAGAACTTATTGTGTGTTCCGCCGACTGTGTTAGTATTTGAGTTGCCCGCAGTAAGGGACGGCAAAACGCTGAGTTTTCCCTTGGGCACAGAGCCATAGTTTGAGCCGGGATTGGCATCAGGCACAGGCACATTTCCATCAGCTGTTGAATTAGCCGCCCCGGCTGCAGATTCATCCTGAACCGTTTCAGATGAGTCGCCGCTTGAAAAAAGAGACGAGGCAGCCATATCCAAAGCTGTGGCCGGGTTATCTATCAGTTCGCCGCTCAAAGGCGCCCCCGGAGCATCAGCCCCGGCGCCATCGGCAAGAAGAGATAAATCAGCTGATTTCTTAGAGAAAGAACCGCCGTAAATTGGAGATGATGAAGAACCGGTCTTATTCATAAGAGGCAAAGAAACCCACATAAAAAGAATAAGGAAGGCCACAACTGAGCCTACTATATACTGCGTCTTCTTAGGTTTCTTGGCTGTCACTATAGTTTTCATAAGCCCTCAAAAATAAACTTCTGCTTCCTCCGATACATTCCCTGTTCGAAGCGAAGCGTTATACAAATGTTATAGCAGACCCCCCTGGCTGTGTCAAGACCCAAAATCACTGATTAGGCAAACTTCTGCATCCGAGGAAATCGCAGCCGTAGACGACCACTTGATTATCCTTTTGGGCCACTATCAAAGTGTCCCCGTTTGAGTACTTGGCCGCCATTACATCTCCGCTGAGACTCACCTGATTGCACAAATCGCCCAGTTCCGAGCATGATATGCTGCTGCTTTTCACCACATCTTCATTGGGATACAATTTATATTTATCCACGGCGCTGTCAAATGTTTCCCTGGCCTTTTTCTGCAATTCGTCTTCTTCTTCACCATCCTGGGAGTTAGAATTGCTCATGGCCCCGCCAAGACCTGAAAACATGGAATTAACCATACCCTTGGCCATGTCCTTTTTCATCTGATTGGCAAGACTGTCCTTGACCTTATCATCGGCTCCGCTGTTTGGATTATCCGTTTTAGGCTCGCCCGGCTCAGGCGCATGAAGACCGCCTGTTTCTGCCGCTTTGAGATCCACAACCTCGCCTCTTATTTTGTCAAGCTTGGTAACCGCATCCGAATATTTGCCCTGCTTGGATCCGCCCATACCGCCTACAAAGCTTTGGTCCCACTTGAATTTGGCCTGTGAGGCGGAACCGCTTCTAAGGCCTTCTTTTATATTTGCCCCCATGTGATCAAGTCTTGAAAGAAGCTTTTGCGATTGAGGACTCTTGCCGGCATTCTGAAGAGATGAACCGGTTACGGTCAGGCCGCCCGAAGCCCCTCCGCCGGAAAAGCCGCCCGAAGCGCCCTGAGTTTTAGTGCCTGAACCGCCGGCGGAAGAAAGACCTCCTGAAATTGAGGACTTTATTTTTTCGGATGGGACGTAAGGAGAAGCAGATGACAGCGAAGCCGTTTTAGGATAAAGTTTTTCCGCCTTTTCCTCAGGAGTAAGATTTGAGTCTTCCAAAGCGGCGTCAGGAAAAATTTTCTTTTCAAGCTCCCTGACAAATTTGGTTATGGCAGGGTCTATCTTTTCGCCGTCAACAAAACCCGTTGTTTTAAGAAGAGCAAACATCGCTTTTTTGGGAAATGAAGAATATTCAAAGGAGAAGCCGGGCCTGTCCTTAAGGTCTTCCACTCCTTTCATCATAAAAAATACCGACACGCTTCCCCCGAGCAGAAGGAAAACCAGCATTGATACTATGAAAACCTTCCTTTTACTGTTGTTCATAAAGAACCCCAACAAAAAACATACCGCTTTATTATCCCCGCTGTAAAAAGCGGGAGAATAAACGCGATTTACCTTTAAAGCATAGCAGAGAAAACAAAAAAATTCAACCCCCGACCGCTTTTTCTCTTTTCCGCACCAAAGGCTCATTTTTTCATTTTTGGGACGACCGTCCAGAAAATGAAAAGATAAAAACTGTACAGACGTCTGCGATATGATGAGTTAAGCGTTCACTGCTGATAAGACATGGATACGCTTATTGCTTTCGGCCTTTCGCTCTGTCTATCATATCTTCCATTTCCTTGAAATCTTTAGGAGATAAAAAAGAGCCTATGCCGGTCATGCCGTAATAGGCATGTTCTATAGGAGTGTCCGGGCATATATAGGAACCTCTGGCCACGCCTTTGGGATCTTTTTTCAGGCCCAGCCATAAAAGCCACGGCAGCATATCAGAGAAATTATCGGAGATAAGCTCCGGGGCATTGCTCCTCAACCTTTCAGGATGGCCAAAACCGTCCATTACTATGCCGCTGTGATAACCGTGAGCCTTGGCTGCCTGAACGTCTTTTTCTGTATCGCCTATAACATAAACCTGAAATTCATCAGACCTGCATTTGAGAAATTTCTCGGCTTCCCTTACAGCGCTTTCTATCATGTCCTCTCTTTTTTCATAATCTCCGCCGAAACCGCCGAAGGAAAAATAATGAGAAAGGCCTGACGGCGCCAGTTTAAGATAAGCTCCTTCCTGAAAATTCCCCGTAGCCAGACCAAGAAAAACGTCTTTTTGAGAAGACAGGAATTTGAGTAACTTTTCAACGCCCTTTATTTTCAGGTACCTTTTATTGTTTACTGCGGCATTGACTTCGGAAGGCAGAATTTCAAGATATTTCTTCTTGAGCTTTAAAAACTCCTTCTCCTTGGGTTTTCTTTTGAAAGCGCAAATAAAAGCTCTGTTAAAATTGTCTCTGTCCGTTGAGCCCTGCAGCTCAAACTTTGAACAAATATTATCCGGCCCGCCGAATTCAACCACAGCCCTGTTTAAGGCTTTAAGCCCGCAGCCGCCGGCTTTAACCAAGGTTCCGTCAACATCGAACAGTATTACCTTTTTCATATATTATTCTTCCTTTTTTAATAGTGGCAAGATTAAGATTCGAGCCGAAATAATAGGCCGTTTCTCTGTAATCTTTGGCGTCCATAACGGCGATATCCGCCTGCTTGCCTTTTTCAAGAGAGCCGATTTTTTTCTCAAGGCCGAGAGCCCTGGCCCCGTTGAAAGTAGCCGCATACAGAGCCTGCTCAATGGTCATTTTCATATGAGTTACCGCGCAGGAAATGACAAACTGCATATTGAGGCATGGACAGGTTCCGGGATTAAAATCAGTGGCCAAAGCTATGCAAACGCCTTTTTCAATGAATGGCCTGGCGTCGGGGAAATGAGATAGACCCAGGAAATAGTTTGAAGCGGGCAGGAATGTGACAACCACATTATTTTTGACCAGCGAAGGCAGATCTTTTAATTGGGCATAATCCATATGATCCGCGCTGACGGCTTTTACGGCAGCCGCCGCCTGAGCGCCGCCGTATTTTTTCATCTGTTCGGCATGTATCTTTGGTTTAAGTCCGGATTTAAGACAGGCAGACAAATAAGCCCTGCTTTGAGCCGGATTGAAATAGCCGTCTTCGCAAAATATATCTGCAAAAACGGCGAGCTTCCTTTTTTTAATTTGGGGCAAAACCCTTTTTATAAGATAAGAGAGGTAATCGCCTGATTTTTTAAACTCAGGCGGCAAGCTGTGAGCGCCGAGAAATGTCGGCACAAGCTCAACAGGCGTTTTACGCGAAACCCTATTCACAGTCTCAAGAATTTTTATTTCGCTGTCCGCGTCAAGGCCGTAGCCGCTCTTTACTTCAACCGTAGCGCTGCCATGCTCGGCGAATTTTTCAATCCAGCTAAGCAGTGATTTTTCAAGGTCTTGACGTCCTGCCTCGCGCAGAGCTTTTACGCTTGAAATTATGCCGCCGCCTCTCTCTTTTATTTCCTTGTAGGTTAAACCGGAAGATCTTAAAGAAAAATCCTCAAGCCGGGGCCTGGCAAAAACGGCATGGGTGTGGCTGTCGACAAAAGCCGGCATAGCCACACCGCTGATTTTTATTTTTTCAGCTTTACGGGAAAAAGGCATTTTAGCCATTTCCTTTTCGCCGGCCACGGCGGCTATTTTTCCGTCTTTTACAGCTATGGCGCCTTTCTCTATTATGCCGGCATTATACGGGCCTCCCGACATTGTCAGGATTTGATTGAAGCCGTAGAATATTCTCATTTCAATTCTTATCTGTAGTTTGTGAATTGAAGGGTGATGCCGAAATCTTTTTCCTTCAAAAGAGCTATGGTTGCCTGAAGTTCATCTTTGGATTTGGATGCGACCCTTACGGTATCGCCCTGTATTGAAGCGTTCACCTTAAGTTTGGCTTCCTTTATGGCTTTTGTTATCTCCTTGGCTTTTTCCTGCGGTATGCCCTGCTGTATTTTTACAGTCTGCCTGGCGCGGCCGCCAAGAGCGCTCTCCATTTTTTGCGGCTGAAAGTTTTTGAGCGGAAGCCCTCTTTTGGACAGTCTGGTGAGAAGCACGTCATAAAGGGACTTGACCTTGAACTCGTCGCTGGAGGTCATGGTTATGACAAGCTCTTTTGAGTTTAATTCTATCAGCGAGTTCGTATCCTTGAAATCGTATCTGTTCACTATTTCCTTCATCGCGTTTGCAATTGATTCCTCAACCAGAGTCAGCTCAACTTTTGAAACTACATCAAAACTGAAATCAGCCATATATCCTCCTTTACGCTCATTTCATCATCGGTATTTTGACTTTCTTTTCTTTGGCAAATTTCTTCGCCTTTTCATAGCCAGCGTCGGCATGACGCAAAACGCCCATACAGGGGTCATTTGTGAGAACTCTTTCAAGGCGTCTGTCCGTCTTTTTTTCACCGTCGCAAACAGTAACCTGACCGGCATGCAGCGAATAGCCCATGCCAACTCCGCCGCCGTGATGGAAGGAAACCCATGATGCGCCGCTGGCCGTATTGACCAGAGCGTTGAGTACCGGCCAATCTGCTATGGCGTCGGAGCCGTCTTTCATCGCTTCAGTCTCCCTGAAAGGACTGGCTACCGAACCAGAATCAAGATGATCGCGGCCTATGACTATGGGCGCGGAAATTTTGCCTTTTCTCACAGCATAATTGAATCTCAGCCCAAGCTCATGTCTTTCTCCGTAGCCCAGCCAGCATATTCTGGCCGGGAGGCCCTGAAATTTGACCTTTTCTCCGGCCATCTTTATCCATTTGACCATGCTTTCATTTTTGGGGAAAGTCTCAAGAGCAAGTTTATCCGTATAAGCTATATCTGAAGCATCGCCTGAAAGTGCGGCCCATCTGAAAGGCCCTTTGCCTTCGCAAAAAAGATCTCTTATATAAGCCGGGACGAAACCGGGGAAATCATAGGCATTTTTCACGCCATGCTTATATGCCATGGTCCTTATATTGTTGCCGTAATCAAAGACCACGGCCCCTTTCTTCATAAATCCCAGCATAGCTTCAACATGTTTAGCCATTGAGGCCATTGATTTTTTTACATATGCCTGAGGGTCTTTTTTTCTCAAAGCGGCGGCCTCTTTAAGCTTCATCTTCTCAGGGATATATCCATTAAGTGGATCATGGGCCGAAGTCTGGTCTGTAAGCACATCTATCTTTACCCCTCTCCTAAGCATAAGAGGAAGCAGTTCGGCGCAATTGCCGAGCAGGCCTATTGAAATCGGCTTCTTCTCGCGAATATGCTTTTCCGCTATAGACAAAGCTTCATCCAAAGAGTCCGTCATTGTATCCAGATAGGCGGTTTTTAACCTCTTTTCTATTCTTTCAGGGTCAACCTCTATCATTATGGCCACACCGCCGTTCATAGTAACTGCCAAAGGCTGAGCGCCGCCCATACCGCCAAGCCCGCCTGAAACCACAAGTTTTCCCGCCAAATCGCTTTTGAAATGTTTTCTGGCGCAAGCGGCGAAAGTTTCATAGGTGCCCTGCAGTATGCCTTGTGTGCCTATGTAAATCCATGAGCCGGCAGTCATCTGGCCGTACATCATAAGCCCTTTTTTCTCAAGTTCGTCAAAAACTTCCCATTTCGCCCAGTTTCCGACAAGATTTGAATTGGCTATAAGGACCCGCGGGGCATCATCATGCGTTTTTATTATGCCTACAGGCTTGCCGGATTGAACAAGCAAAGTTTCATCATTCCCAAGTTTTTTCAGCGATTCCACTATCGAATTGAAACATGCCCAATTTCTTGCGGCTTTTCCGCGGCCGCCGTATACTATAAGGTCCTGAGGCCTTTCAGCCACCTCAGGATCCAGATTATTCATAAGCATTCTCAAGGCTGCTTCCTGATGCCAGCCCTTGCAGGAAATCTTTGAACCTCTTGGAGCTCTGATTATCATATCTGCCTCCGAAAAAATGGAAATCGGCCTGTTTATATTTTACAAAAAAGCGCCGTTCCTTACAGCCGCAGCAATATTCTCCATTCTGCCCGAAAACTCAAAATCTCCCTCAGCCCGCGGAGAAAAGCGGTATATAGTATCCATAAATTTCTCAAGCGCAGGTGAACTCTTAAGCGGCCTGTGAAATTCTATGCCGGCGGCGGCGGCCATCATTTCAACGGCGATTATGGCGGATACATTCCTTACGGTTTCCCTGAGCTTTAAGGCGGCATTCATGCCCATGCTGACAAAATCCTCCTTATTTGCCGATGTAGGCAGAGAATCGGCTGAAGCGGGGTGTGAAAGAATTTTGTTTTCATTGCAAAGCGCGGCCGCTGTGACATGGGCTATCATAAAGCCGGATTCAAGCCCCGGATTTTTGGCCAGAAACGGCGGCAGTATTTTAAAATCGCTTACAAGCTGCGCTATTCTGCGTTCGGATATATTTCCAAGCGCGGCCATATTTATAGCGGCAAAATCATAAATAAAGGAAAGCGCTTGGCCGTGGAAATTGCCGCCGGAAAAAGTTTCAACCTTCTTATTGTCAGCAAATACCAGCGGATTATCTGTAACGGCCGTAAATTCACGCTCCAAAGTCTGCTGGCAATGCATAAGATTGTCAAGCATAGGGCCCATTGCCTGAGGCGAGCATCTGAGACTGTAAGGATCCTGCACTCTCTTGTCATTTTTGGCATGAGACATTCTTATCTCGCTGCCTTCGAGAAGGACTCTTAATTTTTCAGCCACAAAAAGCTGGCCCGGATGCGGTTTAAGTCTGTGTATCTTTTCGTCAAAAGCGACCGGAGTGCCTTTCAAGGCGTCAACGGTCAAAGCCGCAGATTTTATAGATGTGTGAAACACGTTCAGGGCCTCAAGCAGAGCAAGTCCGCCGACAGCCTGCATGGCCTGAGTTCCGTTTATCAAAGCCAGGCCTTCTTTTTCCTTCAAAACTAGAGGCTTTATTCCCGCTTTTTTAAGGACAATCCTGGACGGTTTCCAGTCTTTTTCGCCTTCAAATCTGGCCAAACCTTCGCCTATAAGGCAAAGCGCCATATGCGCGCTGGGCGCCAAATCGCCGCTGGCGCCGACAGAGCCCTTCTGAGGTATGCGCGGCACTATCCTTTTGTTTAAAAATTCTATCATCGTCTTTACAAGAACCGGCCTGACCCCGCTGTGGCCTCTGGCCAGCTCGCCGGCTCTTATAAAAAGAAGCGCTCTCGCCTCTCTATCGCTCAGCGGCTCGCCGACGCCGCAGGCGTGGCTCCTTATCAAATTCAGCTGAAGCTTGTCCAAATTTTCGGAAGAGACGACTTCGCTGGCAAGCTGCCCGAAGCCAGTATTTATTCCGTAAATTATTTTCCCGCTTTTCAAAAGCGATTCAAGCGCCTTTCTTGCAGAAAAAAGCTTCTTTTCTGCCGCGGCTGAAAGCTCAAATTTTGTTTTCGGGCCCAAAAGAGCGGGCAATTCCTCAAGAAGAAAAGATTCTCCAAGATAAAACTTTCCCATATATCCTCCAGAATTATTCAAGAGCTTTTATAAGCTCTCTTACGGTAGACACTCCGTCTTTTCTGAGCATAACCGTAAAATGCTCAAAAATCTTTCTTGTCATTTCTATATCGCTTGAAGCCCTGTGCCAATTTTCGCATGAAATTCCGAGACGCTTGGCGACTTCGCCCAGTCTGTTGCTTCTGAACTGCCCGAGCTTCACAGCCATTCTCCACGTATCCACGCAAGGAAAGGAGGGGAACTTAAAACCTGCCCTTTCAAATTCTTTTTCAAGAAAAGCTATGTCAAAATTTACATTATGCCCCACCAGGATTGAGCCTTCAAGTCTGGATATTATAGCCGGAATAAGCGTATGAAAAAGCGGTTTATCGGCCACCATTTTATCGTCTATGCCGTTGAGCTTGACCACATCCGGCGGTATGGGAGTTTGCGGATTTACAAGTGAGGAAAAAAAATAAACCTTTTTAAAATTCCTGAATCCCGACATCGCTATTTCACAAATCCTGTCTTTTTTGCTTGAAAGGCCTGTGGTCTCCAGATCTATGAAAGTAAAAAGCGCGTCTTCTATAAGCATGCTCTTCAAATTCATAAAGCCGCCCTTTTTTTGGCATATTCAAAGGCCGAATTTTCATAAAAGACAAATATGACTTTTTGCGGAAAATCGTTTTTTTTCAAAAAACCGCAAACCGCTTCAAATGCCGCGTCAAAAGCCTCTTTATAAGGGTAGAAATATACGCCTGTGCTTATGGCAGGGAAAGCTACGCTTTTTAATTTTTTCTCAGCCGCGATGGCCAGCGATTTTTCATAGCATGAGGCAAGTTTTTCCCTTTCTCTGTAATTTCCGCCCCGCCAGACCGGCCCGACAGTATGTATTATCCAGGAAACGCCTTTCATTTCATAGGCCGGAGTAATTACCGCCTCGCCGGTTTCAAGCCTGCCTATCTCCTTTATTATTTCGCGGCATTTTTCATAAAGAGCGGGACCTGCAGCCCGATGTATAGCGCCGTCAACGCCTCCGCCGCCGGCAAGAGCCGGATTGGCGGCATTGACAACAGCATCGCAGGAAACATTTACGATATCGCCTTTCAGTATTGATATTCTCGAGCAAAGATTAAAATCCATAATACACAAAGCGGGAAATCAGGCCGAAGATGCAGGAAAAAACTATGGATCCGTAGAAGTTTAACGAAGACACATCCATTATCCTTTTTCTTTTTACATAGAAAAATTGAACCAGCCATAAGGCAAGCAGCGCAATCCACCAATTGCCGGGCATCATAAAAAAAGCCCAGATGACTGCCCTTTCAAAGATCATGAAATATTTCTGGTCAAAACCGGGAAAAGAAGCCTCTAAAAAATCCTTTTCAAGAAAATAAAAAAACACTGTGGCAAAATGCGTAACTATAACCAGACATGAAAGCAGAAAAACCCATTTTTCGGGTATAAAATCCGCTCCTGAAAAACTGAAAGGCGTAAACATGAAAATGGCATAGGCATGAGCGAACTGGTCGGCCAGAAAACTGAATGTGCTGTCGGGATACTTCAGCTTTTTTATGAGATATACCCTAAGCTCATCAACGCCGAAATGCACGGTCATAAGAGCCAAAAGAGCGAACCAGCCGCTGACTTGAAGAGAAAACAAATTGAACCAGACTTGCCCGAGATAATCTCTCACAAGTATATAGGAAAAAACCGCATGAGTAAAAACATGCAGCAGCATTCCGGAAACAGCGCTTCTTTTGGCCCTGTTTATGTAATCAGTTTGAAAAGTAAAATCGGCCAGAAGATGAGCAAGAAAAAGACGCCAGAATATTTCCATTTTTATTTGCTTGTCAGGTTAAATACACCGTCAAAGCTTTCCTCTCCCCTGATAATGCGGCCGCAAAGCTCAAGGTAAAAGGCAGAAGGACCGTCTTTCGGGTCTGCCTCAATTGCAGCCTTAAAACATTTGCCTGCCTTTTCATAGTCCTTATTATAGAAATATTTAATGCCCTTTTCATATTCAGCGTAAAGAGGCAGTGATTCCTTGCCTTCGCTCAAAAGGCCGGCCGGCTCATAAACATCCACCGGCAGAGCCTTGCCGACAACTCTTATTGAGCCGAGAAATCTGGCGTATATTTCGTCTTTAGCCTCTTCATATACATCCCTGCTCACCATGATTTTGGAATGAAAGAACTTATTGGCCCCTTCCAGCCTTGAGGCAAGGTTTACATTGTCGCCGAGAACCGTGTAGGCAAATCTTGTGTTTGAACCCATATTGCCCACTACCATAGGTCCAGAGTTTATGCCTACCCTCACGCTTATACGCTCATTTTCGCTTACGGTTTTGTTTAACTCTTCCACTTTTTTTATGCAGTCAATGGCGGTTTTGCAGGCCAGCGTCCTGTGTTTTTGCTGATCAAGCGGAGCGTTCCAGAAAGCCATTATGCAGTCGCCTATATATTTGTCCACTACGCCGTCATGTTTGTGCACAATTTCCGTAAGCTCTGAAAGATAATAGTTCAGCTTTTTGGTAAGATCCTCAGGGCTCAGTCTTTCGCTCATAGTGGTAAAGCCGGCTATATCCATATAAAAAACCGTCATATCGCGCCTTTCGCCGCCCAGAACGAGCTTTGAAGGGTCCTGAGTTATTATCTCAACGACCTTAGGCGAGAGATACTGTGAAAAAGTGTTTTTTATCCATTTCTTTTCCCTGCCTTCAACTATTGACTTGTACGCCATCACATACATGTATGACACCAGCAAGCCGACAAAATAAGGCATAAAATCCATATCCCAGTTTTTCTTCAATGAAAGAACGCTTAAAGCGCCGATAAAAAAAGCTGCGGCAATGACGGACCATGTTATAGTTTTGATTTTCCTGGGCTGAAGAATTATCGGGAGCCAGACGGCAGATATCAGCAAAGAAAATCTGAACCACAAACTTACAGGCCTTAAATAATCCCCTTTCATTAAATTATCTATCAATGTGGCATGAAACTCCACTCCGGGAGTCAAAGGACTGAAAGGGTTTGGATAATGGTCAAAGGCGGCTGTGGCGGTTGCGCCTATGAGAACTATGCCGTCCTTCAGGGCCTCTTTCTCCTCAGGGGAAAGTTTGTCCTCTATAATGTCAGCTGCCGAAATATGCCTGAAAGGAGAATAATAAAGGCCATCTTCTTTTCCTTCAAACTCTTTTCTGCCGCGATGCTTGTACCTGTCCTTAGGAACTCTGAATTTTAGTCTCAATGTTTTATCCATCCATTCAGATGAAAGAACGTCCAGAGGCAAATCAGAATATACGGCATATGCTGCAAGACCGAGCAAAGGTATTCCGGAACTTTCCGCGCCATCGCGTTTTTTTGCGCCTAATTTCTCAAGGTCTTTATAGAGCAATACTTTCTGTTTATCGGGAGAATCTAAAAAATACGGAGGATAAAACGGATTCATCCTCCTTATATGTCCGTCGCTGTCCATGTGCGTATCAGCATGCGGCTGGGCCATATAGAGACTGTTTTCCATTATTCCTTTTATAGGTTTCTTAATCTCAAGATTTTCTATTGTAAGCAGATTTATTGTTCTTGCATATTTTTTCAGCGCCGAAATCAGGGCGGCGTCATTCTCTGGATTATCCCTGTCTTTATCAAAAAACAGCACGTCAAAACCCACAACTTTGACCTTATACTTTTCAAGATTGGCCAGAAGCGGAGCATAGTATCTTCTCTTGAACGGCCAGCCGTATTTTTGAGTGCTGAATTCGTCTATGGCCACTATGCTTATCTTTGAATCGGCTTCCAGGGCGAGGCCCAGAGAATCAGCTATGCCCGCAAAGGCCGGAGCTACAAACTTAAAATCAGACCATTTTCTTTCAAGAGAGCGGAGAGGGTTCAGATAGTCCCCCAGAAAAATAGAAAATATCAGCAGAAAAAATGTCCACGGTATGCCGAACTTCATTAAGGTTTTCAATTCGCTTTTTTTATTAATCATATTTCTCCCCTATGCCGCCTTGAGCCTTATAAAAAACTCGCTGCCGCTTTTGCCGTCAGAAACTGCGCCCACATAGCCGCCGTGAGCCTGAGCGGCCGCCTTGGCTATGCTTAGCCCCAGTCCGAAACCTCTGGGGTCATAGCCGGTGAATTTCTCAAAAATCTTTTCAAGTTTGTCCTTGCTTATGCCCGGTCCGTAATCCCTGACGGATATAAAAATTTCTCCGCCTTCTCTTGCGGCGGAAAGCTTTATGACTCCGTTCTCAAAAGAAAATTTGCAGGCATTTGAAAGTATATTATCAACGGCCCTGGATAAAAGCATCTCATCAGCTTTTACTTTAATATCCGGCGGGCAATCCAGCTCAAGCTTGAGATTTTTCTCGGCCAGAACAGGGGAAAATCTTTCAGCCGTTTTTTTAAGAAACTCAAAAACTCCGAAGTTTGAAAGGTTAAGCTTGAAAGCCCCGCTTTCAAGCCGCGACATTTCCAGCACGCTTTCCACAAGCCTGAATATTCTTTCGCTTTCCTCTTCTATGCCTTTTATGTATTCCGCCGATTTCTGTTTATCGTTGAGATTTAGAGAAAGAAGTTTCGCATACCCCTGCATATTAAGAATAGGCGCCCTAACATCATGGGCTACAGAGCGGAAAAAATCTTCCCTGACAGCGCGGATTTTGGCCTCGGCGGTAATATCTCTGACAACTATAAAAATCAGCGGCTTCTCAAGCTGTGACGGCGAAACTTTGACGGATATTGAGTAAAAAGAGCCCTTTTCCCAGGCAAACTCCGAAGGCTTTCCCTTTGAGTATGCCGCAAGTTTAACGATAAGCAAAATGGCCCTTTGCGGAGTTTCGCCGGATTTTTTCAGCATCTCCTGCGCGGCCGGATTCCAGTAAACCGGTTCCCCGGTAAAATCAGCAAGTATTATCCCGTCGTTTATCAAGGCGGCCAGCAGGTCCATTTTCTCTTTTTCCCTGAAAACTTTTTCAACCTGCAGCTGCTGGTATCTGTGAAGAGATTTCATCATTGAGTTAAAAGCGGAAATAAGAGTGTTTATCTCTTTTATTCTGGTATCAGGCTTTACCTGCCTTGAGAAATCGTTTTTTGATATTCTCTCGGCGGCCGCTATAAGCCTGTTTATAGGCATGGATATATTCCCGGCCGCAGTAAGCGCCACGAAATAAAATACCGTAAGCAGCAGTAAAAGCATAAACAGCAGCGAAGAAGACGCGAGATTCGTTTCTCTGAAGGCCTCGCTTTCAGGCTGAAGCGTAAGAGCGTAAAGATTGAGGTCCGCTACTCTGGCAAAAGCGCCGACATAATTTCTGTCGCTATCTGAAAGCCCCTTAAAAAAACCGGAACCGCCGTAAAGTTTTGAGGAAAGAGCGGAGAAACTCAAAGCCGGCGGAAAGCCTGAAAAGGAAAAAATTCTCCCCGACGGAGAGGCAAAATAAACCGAGCCGGATTTTCCTATTTTCTGCATATACACCGAAGAAAATGTTTCCTTGAGATTTACGGCGGCATAAAGCAGTTTGCGGCCTGAGAGCGGATATATCACATCGGCCAGCGGCATATCGCCCACTATCCTGAAATTCCCTATTATGGCATCCTTTTTGCCTGAGGGCATGGACTCTCTCACATAGGAGGCCAGATCCGAGTGGTCAAAAAATTTGTTCAGTAAAGGCGAACCGGCAGAACAGATCTTTTTGTCTTGCGAAAAAACAGCAATATATGAAAGATCAGGATTTTTTGAAAAAGCGTAGGAACATATCCTGTCCGCCGGCATTTGCTCATAGTTTGAAAGGCGAAGAGACAGCTGGGCCAGGCTTTCCTCCGCCATCCTGGCCGAGATCTCGGCTATGTTCAAGTGGTAGCGCAGTATATTTTCCTTGCCGGATGTCTGGTAAAAAATCAGGAAGATAAAAACAGGCAATACCGGTATAAAGCCTACCGAAAAAATTATGGAAAGGAATCTGTTTAAAATCTTCATTAAAAATCTGTCTAATCAACCCCGCTTCAGGCCTTTGGCAAGCAGTTCAGAAAGTTTCGGCAGAACCTGATGAGCATCAGCCACAAAAGCGTATTTGGCTGCGCCGAATATCATGGCATTGGGGTCTTTGTTCACGGCTATCACTATGTCAGAATTTTTCATGCCGACAAGATGCTGCACCGCGCCGGATATGCCGAAGGCCATATACAATCTAGGGCTTACAGTGACTCCGCTTTGCCCAACTTGATGAGACTTCTCCTTAAAACCCAAATCTACAGCCGCCCTTGAAGCGCCGACTGCCGCGCCAAGCACTGAGGCAAGCTCTTCTATAAGCTTGAATTTTTCCTTGGTCTTCATTCCCCTGCCGCCTGAAACTATTATATTGGCGTTCTCTATCTTCATTGAGCCTGAACCCCTGTCAATTTTTCTTCTGAGAACCTTCACTCTTCTCATGTTTTTGTCTATCTTCAAATCTTCCCTTACAAGTATGGCTATCCTTCCGCTTTGGGCTGGAGACACCTTCATAACATTAGGCCTGACCGTGGCCATCTGCGGCCTGGAATTCGGCGAAAGTATATCGGCCATTATATTGCCGCCGAAGGCCGGTCTGGATTGAACAAGCAGTCCGTCTCTTACAGAAAGGGCCGTACAATCGGCTGTCAGTCCCACATACAGAGCGGAAGCTATTCTCGGAGCAAGATCCCTGCCCTTGACTGTTGCGCCGAACAAAACTACGGAAGGCTTGTGCTTGTTTATAAGGGCGCAAACGGCTGCCGAATAAATGTCGGTATTGTAAACGGTAAATTCCGGATTTTCGCAAAAGTAAACCTTGTCGGCTCCGTATTCGCCCAGCTCTCTTTCATAATTTCTGTTTTTCCCGGCAAGCACCACAGCGCAAAGCTCTTCCTTGAGGGCATCCGCTATTTTTCTGCCTTCGCTTAAAAGCTCAAAGGAAACCTTTCTTACCGGCCCCTCAGCTGAAAGATCTTCGCTGTCTTCAAGCTCAACAAAAACCCAGACGCCTTTGTAGGCGGAAAAATCCTTTGAGGCCGTATCCCTTTTTATTGAAATCGCCTCAACCGGACAGACCTGAACGCAGGCGCCGCATAAAGTGCAGGCGCTCATATTTACAACCGCTTTTTTGCCCGACATGCTCAAAGCCCCGAAAGGGCAAACAGCCACGCATTTGGTGCATCCTATACATTTGGCAGAAATCTCAAGCATATTACTCTCCCTTTTTATTTTATGAAGCCTTCTTTTTTCATTATTTCAACTATTTTTTCAGCAGCCGCGGCCGCGGAAAGATTAAAAACCTGCGTCTCGGTTTCTTTTTTCGGCGGATATATCTTTGAAACCTGAGTAGGCGAACCCTTCAAGCCGAGATAATGGCTTTGAGCTTCCACATCCTGCGCGCTCCAGACATGAAATTTCTTCTTGGAAGCAGAATAGATCTGGGTGAAAGACGGATAAGCCTGGGGATGGTCCTTGGGCATTATCATAGTGAAAAGAGCCGGAGCCCTGAGTTCAACCGTCTCGCTGCCGCCGTCTATATGCCTTTCAGCTATTATGGTTTTCCCTTCAATCTCCATATGTTCGCAGAATGTTACCTGAGGCAGGCCCAGCTGCTGAGCTATGCCCGGGCCGACCTGAGCGGTGTCGCCGTCTATGGCCTGCATGCCGCACATTATTATGTCTGCTTTCCCGATTTTCTTTATGGCCATTGAAAGCGCATATGATGTGGCCCATGTATCAGAACCGGCAAAGGCCGCATCGCTTAAAAGAACGCCTTCATCGGCGCCGAGAGCCAAAGCCAGCTGCACAACTGCTTTTGCCTGGGGAGGTCCCATTGAAATTACCGTAACGCTGAACCCCGGATGTTTTTTCTTGAGATCAAGGGCGCTTTCCAGAGCGAAATGGTCATATGGATTCAAGATGCTGGGCACGCCCGTTCTTATCAAAGTGCCCGTCTCAGGATTTATTTTTACTTCAGTGGTGTCCGGCACCTGTTTTATGCAAACTATTATTTTCACAAATCCTCCTATCTGGCCTTGAAGGCCTGTTTGAGAGCCGCAGCTATAAAGTCCATATCGGCAAGAAGGCCTTTCTGCCTTTTCTCTATTTCCTTGGCGTTTATCTTCTCTGAAAATCCGGCCGGCTCATCCGCAGCCGACAGGACAAGGGACGCGCCTTCTATCGCGGTTTTCAAGGCCGTATTCTTGGCATTTACTCTTGCCATTGTTTCGTAGGTTTTTCTGTCAAATTTAACAGTTTCGGAATATTTTTCCGAAGCGGCCGTTCTGCAAAAGCTCCACGCTATTTCATTGGCTGCAATAAGCGAGCCGAGCTTGAAAGTCACATGCTGATGCCTTGTAAGCTTATTTATCCTGCATTCTTCAAGAACCGCCGTCAAAGCCCTAAGGGAAAGGGCGCACACATCGGCCCCGACATTGGGGTTTGTCTTGACAAGATTTTCCATTTCTTCGGCCATTGACATATAAAAGCCGCCTCTCGTTTTCAGATGCTCCTGCCATCTGCCCCTGTAAATCGTCATTTCCATAACTTCGCTGGTGCCTTCATATATGCATGTTATCTTTATGTCCCTTTTGATTTTTTCAACAGGAAAATCTCTCGTGTATCCGTAACCGCCCAGCGCCTGTATGGCGTCTTCAGCCGCTTTGTTTCCGGACTCAGTGGCCCAATACTTGGCTATGGCGCCCTCTGTCTGAAGGCCGTGCTCGCCGGAGTCAAGTCTGCCTGCGACATATTCTATGTAAGAGCGGGCGGCCTCAAGATTTGCAGCATGCGGCACCAGAAATTTATGCGAATACCCCTGCTTGTCGCAGAGAGGACCGCCGGCCTGTATTCTCTGCTGCGAATATCTTATGGCGTTTTCAAGAGCTTCCCAGCCGGCGCCAAGTCCGAAAGCCGCCACCATGAGTCTTGTGTATCCGAAAACGGCCTGCGCCTGCAGAAGACCTTTTCCTTCCTCGCCGCCTATGAGGTTCTCAACGGGCACAAAAACATTATCAAGAGAAAGGCCGCTTGTATTTGAAAGCCTTATCCCGTGCTTATCTTCATGATGATTGGGTGAAAATCCCTCATAGCCCTTCTCAACCAGAAACCAGCTGGGACCGCCGGGGGCCATGGCAAGAACGGTATAAAGGTCCGCTATGCCTCCGTTTGAAATCCATTGTTTGGCTCCCGTTATGGAATAACCGGCCAGCTTTCCGTTCTTTATTACATGCTCGGCTCTTGTCTTTAAATTGACCAGATCGCTGCCGGCATCGGGCTCTGTGGCGGCATAGGCGACCATAAGCCTTTCTTTCGCTATGCGTTTAAGCCATTTTTCCTTCTGCTGTTCAGTTCCGCCTACATTAAGCGGATCCGTTCCCAAAAATGTGGCAAAAACGGAAGTTGCTATGCCCAGGTCTATTCTGGCCAGCTGTTCGCATATTCTGTAAATGTCATATGTCCCGCCGGATACCCCGCCGTATTCGGCCGGGATCATCAGCAAATGCACACCCAGTTTATCTGTGTCATACATTTCCCTGAGCACTTCCAGCGGACATTCATTTGCCGCATCCTTTTCCCTTATATAATCGTAAGTGATCTTTTTTCTGGCATAGGCCCTGAGGCTGTCCAGCATCAAATTTCTGCTTATAGAATCCAAAGAAGGCATCTTTCCTCCGTTAATTTGCCGAAACTTTCTCGGCTCTGGATATTTTTTCAGATATCTTGGCGGCCTGAGACCTCAGCTCATCGGCTTGAGA
>JAJUJA010000067.1 GCA_029267355.1 Elusimicrobiota bacterium
AGTTCGGGGCCGGTTTCCCAGATCACTCCCGTTGCCGACAGAATAAGGATTTCTTCGGCCTGGATATAGAGAAGAACGAGTATGGATTTTTACAATCTCCTTCCTTTGATTTCTCTCCGGCTTTAACTTCAATGAAGGGAGTGTTTATGGCCGGCGCAGCCTGCGGCCCCAAGGATATTCCGGATACCATAATGGAAGCCGGCTCTGCGGCCATGGAAGCCGTTAACTATCTTAAATCGGTCAAGGCGTGAAGAGGAAATATGTCTGAAAATTTAACGGAAAAAGAGCATACTGTAAACGAAAATTACAGGCAAAAACCCAGGGTGGCCGTTTATGTCTGCCATTGCGGCGGCAATATATCAGATGTCATAGATGTCAAAAGAGTCGCGCAGGAACTGTCAAAATATCCGAATGTGGCCGTTTCAAGGGAATACGCCTTTATGTGTTCTTCAACCGGTCAGGATTATATAGTTGACGATATAAGGAACAACGGCATAAACAGAGTGGTGGTAGCCGCCTGCTCGCCTGCTTTGCATGAGCTTACTTTCAGGGGCGCGCTTTCAAGAGCCGGACTCAATCCTTATCTTTATGAGCATGTGAACATAAGGGAGCAGTCAAGCTGGGTGCATAAAAATGACAAGGAAGGCGCCACTGTGAAGGCCATCGCCCTTATCAAAGCCGGCGTTGAGAAAATTTTAAGGCAGGATCCTCTTAATTCAATAAGAGTTGAGGCGGTTCATGCGGCCGCTGTAATAGGCGGCGGCATAGCAGGAATGAGAGCTGCCTTAAGCTGCGCTGATAACGGACTGGAAGCCGTGATAATAGAAAAAAGCGATTCTCTCGGCGGCAATCTCAACAGGAAAGGAAAAGTGTATCCCTCAAACAGGCAGGCCTTTGAAGTGGCCGGCGAGCTTTCCAAAAAAGTCCTGTCAAATCCGAATATAAAGGTTTATCTGAATTCCGAGATTTCATTTGTCGGCGGTTATGTCGGCAACTTTCAGGTAAATGGGAAGAAAAGTGACGGCAAATTTGAGAAGGTAAAGGCCGGCGCCATAATAATGGCCACCGGCTTTGATCATTATAAGCCGCAGAAAGGCGAGTACGGCGCAGGCCTGAGCGATATGGTTATTACATTGCCGCAATTTGAATCGGTATTTGAGGACCTTGACGGCAAAAAATTTATCTTTGGCGGCAGGGAAATTTCCTCTGTAGCTTTTATGCATTGCGTCGGTTCAAGACAGATAGACGGGCTGGATAAACCGGGCAAGAACGGCAAGGTTAACGATTATTGCTCAAGGATTTGCTGCACAGCAGCCATAAGCGCGGCCAATCGCCTCAAGGAAAAATTTCCTGAAACGGCCATTTATGATATTTACACAGATATGCGCACTTACGGCATGGAACATGAGGAGTACTATAAATCAGCCAGCGAAAACGACATAATATTTTTCAGAAGGCCGCTTGAAGAAAGGCCGCAGGTGGAAATAAAGGAAGGAAAGATACATATAAAGACCAGAGATATTCTCACCATGAATGAAGAAATGGAAATAGAGACTGATTTGCTGGTGCTTTCAACAGGGCTTATGCCCAGAGATATAAGCGATCTGGTTGAGTATATGAAGCTTCCAAAAAGCGCGGATGGTTTTCTGCAGGAAGTTCATCCCAAGCTCAGACCTGTTGAATGCGCAAATAACGGAATTTTTCTGGCAGGCACGGTTCAGGGACCTATGGACATAAGGGAAACGCTTCAAGCGGCAAACACTGCCGCAGTGAAAGCAGCCGCCCTGCTCAGCGCGCCTGATATACCGCTTGATCCTTTTGTGGCAGTTGTTGATGAGGATAAATGTACCGGCTGCGGCTTATGCCCGGCTGAATGCTCTTATGAAGGCGCCCTTGTTATGACAGAGAAAGATGTAAAGGGCAAAAAGAAAAAAGTCGCTTGCGTAAATCCAGCTCTCTGCAAGGGCTGCGGCGCCTGCGCTGCGGTTTGTCAGCCTAGGGCCATAAATGTGGCCGGCTGGACTCTGGACCAATTTGACGCCATGGTTGAGGCCATAGCGAAGGAATAATTTATGCAGGATAAGAATAAAAAAATAGCCGAACAGTTGAAAGAATTGAACGCTGTAAAAGGCCCGGTTTCTCCGGCTCTTCTGGCTTATCACAGGGAAAATACGGCCGGCCAGAAAAAAGTTCTGGATTCAATAAAGGAAAAGGAAAAGACAGTGCCTGAAATAGCTGCGGAAATTTCTCTGCCCTCATGGGAAGTTTTAAGGCATATAACCGGCCTTGTGAAGTACGGCAAGGCTTCTGTCATACAGGCCAAAACCGGCTATCTGAAGTACAAGGCAAAATAAGAGGATAAGATGAAAGTCAATCCGAATTTTCTTAAAGAAGTGAAAAAATACGGCGCTTTTGACATTTCCAAATGTTTCAATTGCGGCAATTGCACTGCCATATGCCCTTTAAGCGCGCAAGACGCTTCATTCCCGAGAAAGATGATAAGATATGCCCAGGTCGGCGCTGAAAAAGAAATAGAGTCTTCTCTTGAGCCGTGGCTTTGCTACTATTGCGGTGAATGCTCAGATACCTGTCCCAGACAGGCATATCCAGGCGAGTTTATGATGACCCTGAGAAGGTATTTGATAGCCAAATATGATTTAACAGGAATTTCGGCTTTTTTCTACAGATTCCCATGGGTTCAGAATTTGCTTACAATCGGCATATTCGCTGTTTCGCTCGCCTTTTTCCTGTCATATACCGGCGATTTCCAGGAACTGGCGGCCAAAATAGAGCTGGCTTTCCCTGTTTATGTGACTTTGGCCATTGCTGCTTATGTATTCACTTTTTACAGAAAGACCATTCTTGAAAAGGCGAAAAAATTTGTGCTGTCTATCAATTTCTCAAATATAAAGGAGACTTTGATCCACGGCCTTACCCAGAAAAATTTTGCCGGCTGTTCAGATACTGATTGGACCAGATGGATAGCTCATTTATTTGTAATGAGCGGTTATACCCTTACTCTTGTGATTTCAAACCTTCACCTTCTGGAGCCTTTAAAGGTTCAATACAGCGTCTCGGAATTCAGAACCTTCTTGGTCTTTTACGCTGCTTCAGCGATAATACTCGGCGGTTTTATTATGATGTTCAGGCGGGCTGCCAAAAAAGTTCAGTCTTCTTCTTTTTCCCATTCAAGCGACTGGCTTTTTGTGATAATGCTTTTCCTTATAGGCCTTTCAACTCTCTCTGCGCATATCTCCAATATCATACTGGGGCCTGAGGATAAGATAGTAGAGCTTTTGTATAAGTTGAACATAGCCGTAGAAGTTGCCTGGATAATAGTGATAGTTCCTTTCACAAAATGGATACATATCTTTTTCAGGCCTATGGCAGTTTATTTGAGAAATCTCAAGAAAGAGGAAGCTGAGGGTAAGGCTTTGGCATTTTCCCTGCCCTTCATAAAATAAAGGAGGAAAGATGGCATCTGTGGAAGAACTTTCAAAACAAGTAGAGGCTTTAAAGGCCGAGGTTGAAACATTAAAGGCAAATTCGCCCAGAGACCAGTTGTCAATGGTGGTTATGAGCGGGGACCTTGATAAATTGCTTGCTTCTTTCATAATAGCCACAGGCGCGGCTGCCATGTATGAAAAAGTTGTAATGTTTTTTACTTTTTGGGCCATACCCTTGCTGAAAGATCCGAACAAGACAGTTTCAAAGGACGCCGTATCAAAGGCTTTTGAATTGATGCTGCCGCAAAATACTAAAGGTCTTAAACTTTCAAAGATGAATATGATGGGTATGGGGCCGCTTATGATAAAAGGGCTTATGAAAAAGCATAATGTAAAATCTCTGGGAGATTTAATAAAAACGGCTGGAGATATGGGTAATGTGGAAATTTATGTATGTCAGATGTCCATGGATTTGATGGGCTATAAATGGGAAGAGATGATAAATTACCCCAATATGAAATCTGCCGGCGTGGCTAAATTTGTGGCTGAGGCAGGTCAAAGCAAGGCCACGCTTTTTATATAGAGAGAATCTGAAATGGAAAATAAGGAAAAGATAGTTTATATCGTGACAAGCGGGGCCGATAATCCGGAAAAAGCTATAATACCTTTTGTTCTGGCCAATGGGGCTATGGCTATGGATATAGAGGTCTCAATAATACTTCAAAGCGAAGGGGTTCTGCTGGCGAAAAAAGGATATGCCGATAATATAAGCCATATCGGCTTTGACCCGCTCAAGAAGCTTATGGACCAATATCTGTCTTGCGGAAATAAACTGTATTTATGCGGCCCCTGCGTCAAGGCGAGAAAAATGGAAGATGAGATAATTGACGGGGCTGTGATCATAGGCGCTGCTAAAGTGGCTCAGGAAGCCCTTTCGGCTAAAGCTGTTTTCAGTTATTGAAGTTTGTTCTCTTTCAGATAAAAAAGGAGGAAAATGATGAAAGCGATAAATAAAGCGCTGCTGGCGGCTCTGCTTATGTCAGGCATGGCTTATGCCACCAATGGCGATAATATGATAGGAGTTGGTCCCACTTCAAGGGCTATGGGCGGCGTGGGCATAGCCAAGGCGCAGGATTCAATAAGCTCAATATTTGCCAACCCGGCAACCCTTACCCAAATTGAGGGCGATCAGTTTAATTTTGCCGGCACTTATTTTATGCCTACCGTGAAGGCCGATGTAAATACAGCTACCCCGCTTGGCGTATGGAAGCATGAAAGCCAGGATGCGGCTTATGCTGTGCCTGCCATAGGTCTTTCTCATAAAATAAATGAAAAATATGTTTTTGGTATAGGCGCTTATGGGGTCAGCGGTATGGGTGTTGATTACAGAAACATAGATACCGCTGCCGGAATGAATACCAAAGTTTCAGTTATGAAATTTGTGCCCGCTTTGGCCTATAAAAACGGACCTTTTTCATACGGGCTTGGTATTGATATAGATTATCAGGCCGCCGATTTTGGCGCCGGTCTTTCGCATAATTACGCGCTTGGCGGCAGATTCGGAGCAAACTATGAATACGGCAATTGGAATTTCGGCCTTGTATATGTAACTCCGCAAAATGTCAAGCATGAGAGGGTTTATGATTTTGACGGAGATTCAACCTTTGATAATCTCAAACTTGAAAATCCTGCTCAATACGGCTTCGGCATTTCCCATAAATGCACAGAGAAGCTCACTTCCTCGATGGAAGTAAAATATCTGGATTGGGCGAACGCTGACGGCTATAAGGATTTTGACTGGGAAAGCCAGTGGGTTTATGCTTTGGGATTAAACTATAAGGCCACTGAAAAATTCACATTAAGAGGCGGCTGGAATTACGGCAAAAACCCGGTCAAAAAACATGATAATTTCAATATGATGGCCAATACTGTGGTTCAGGGTAAAACCATGAACAATCTCAATTATGAATATTTCAGGATCATAGGCTTTCCGGCCATAGTTGAAAATCATTTAACCTTAGGTTTCGGTTATCAAATGAGCGAAAGAGTATCTCTCAATATGGGCTATAAGCATGCTTTTGAAGAAACCATAAGAGAGAACTTTGCGGCCGGATACATAGAGTCAAAACTTTCTGAAGATGCCGTGGACTTTGGACTTACCTTCAAATTCTAAAAAAACTTGATCTGTTTTTTTAAAGCCCCGATAATTGTCGGGGCTTTTTTTATTTGCTTTATAGGTCTTTTGGCCCTTATCCGTTTTAATTAACATGCTAAAATTTTTATGTGTCTTATTATCCCATAGAAAAGAGGTGCCTTAAATGAAAAAAATAGCCAAAGCGGCGGCTGTTTTGCCGTCTATTCTTGTTTCTTACGGTCTTATATTCGCTTCAGACAGCTCTCTTAAAGACCTTTCTCAGGCAAATGAAACTATAAAACAGCTTATAGAGGAACAAAAAGATTTTCAAAAACCGCCTCAGGAAAATGACCACAATAAGCCGGATCATAATAATCCCGTTCATCCTCCAAAGCCGGATCCGAAACCGGATCCCAAGCCGCAGCCGCCTATACCTCATCCTCAACCTGTGCCAAATCCCCAGCCGCCGCAGCCTCAGCCTGTTGATACCACTCAGGCTTATCAGGCCGGACTTAGAGACGGGTCTGAAAAAGGAATGAGAGAAGGCCGCAGAGACGGCTATTCAGCCGGACTTGATGAAGGCGAAAGAGAAGGCCGCAGAGCCGGCTATGATCAGGGCAATGCGGACGGCAGAAGAGCCGGCTATAGAGACGGCCTTTCCATAGACCAGTCTGCCGCAGTTGAAAAAGGCCGTTATGAAGGCGAGCGGGCCGGCACTTCAAACGGCATATCGGCCGGCGAAAAGAGATGTTATGATGAAGGTTATACCTCAGGCTATAATTCCGCCTATGCCGCCGCAAAGATTTTAGGCTTGCAGGATGAAGCATCCTATAATGCCGGCTATGCCAAAGGGCAAAGCGACGCTTCAGGCATAGAAAGCGAAAAAGGCAGAAGAGCAGGATATCAGGCCGGTTTTGCCCAGAGGGAATCCGAATTGCAGGCTTCTCTGGAAACATTGAAAATGCCTCCCTTACTGTCCAAAAGCATTTCCTATTCCGGGGGCTCTTATATTCCTGTTGATATGGCTAAAGCCGGTTTCAATACTCCGGAAGAAAGGCAGGCATACGAAAGAGGTTTCAGGGATGGCTATCAGAGAAGCTACAGAAGGGCTTATGATGATGCCAAAAGAGACGGATACAATCAAACATATTCCTCGGCTTACAGACGCGCCTATGACAGCCAGTATTCCATAAGCTACAGAGACGGCTTTTCCCAGGGAAAAGACGAGGGCTATCAAAGGGCTTATAATGCCGCTTATAACTCCGCCTACAACAGCTATTATGAACAATACAGCTCAATGGATTATCCTCAAAAAAGAGATATGGGGCTTGCCGCAGGACGAACAGCGGGAGATAAGGCCGGTTTTGCCGACGGCTGCGCCCAGCAGAATAAGAAGGGATATAAAGAAGGATATGAAAAGAAGGCAGCCGAAGTTTATCCTCAGGCCTTTGAAACAGGCAAGCAGGCAGGCATTGCCTCCGCCGACAAGTATTATTCCGAGAATTCCGTGCTGAAGGTTTTTGATGTTTCTCTCTATGATGAAAACGGGAACGGAAAATTTGAAGCAGGCGAAAATGTATTCGTGAAAGCTGAAATAAAGAATTTCGGCTTTCAAAAGTCTGAGCAGCTGTCTTTAAGCGTAAGAAGCGAGCGCGGCGAGATAGTTCTGGAATCGCAGTTAACAGGCGAGGCCGTGTCTGCCAGAAACAAGGCCTTATTGACCCTTAAAGCCGGCAAACTTTACGATGTGGTCAGCCCTGATTCTGACGCTTTGATAATTTCTTTTTCGGAAAAGGGTCAAGACCTGGGCTCTTTCCGCCTTATGTATGCAAGAACCAATACCAACAAAGTCGGAATAGTAAATGAAGACGATACTTCAGTGACCGAAAAAGCTACATGGTTTTTCCCGGGCAAAATAACAAGTCTTGATAAAGGCGCGAAGGTTTTGATAATCGGCGAGAAGGGAAATTACTTCAAGGTTCGCAAATCGGAAATGATTGAAGGCAAGTGGAGTGAAGGCTATATTTCCAAAGATAAGCTGACCTTGCAGTAGAGAAGAGAGTTTATAAAAACCGCTCCTTGTTCAGGGGCGGTTTTTTATTTGAGGGTTTTGGGAAAAAGCTTTTTTACAAGGTTAAGAATATCTTTTTCGGAAGGAACAACAAAGCCGTCTCCGCCGGGATTTTTCAAAAATCTTATATGCGGAAAATTTTTCTGCCAGTATGTAATTTGGCCGGCATTTATTGGCGCTGTTTTTTCAAACATTACTTCAAGCGTTTCGCCTTTTTGCGTTACCGACCTTACTCCCGTTGTATTGAGCGTTTTTCTCAGCTTTATTATTTCCGCCAAATTCTTAAGCGGCTGAGGCGGTTCGCCTGAGATGTCCCTTAATTGCTCCAATATTTTATCCACATCTTCGTTTTTTGAATTAAGAAGTTTTTTGTAATAGTTGAATCTTTACATCTAATCGTCTATATAATCTTGAGGTATAAAATCAC
>JAJUJA010000123.1 GCA_029267355.1 Elusimicrobiota bacterium
AGGTTTCATTTTTCGCATTTTCCCAGGGGGAAAGGAAGGTTTTGAGTCTGACCAGTCTGTAGGGATGTCTGTAAATTTCTATGACGGCAAGCGGTATGGCGGCTATTATGGGCGCCAGCAGATATCTTAATTTAACTCCGGCCGTGAACAAAGATAAAAGTATTACCGCAAATATGAGCGCCGGCGTGCCGAGGTCCGGCTGCAGGGCGATAAGGAAAAGCATTATTGAGAATATTATGCCCGGTTTTATAAGCGCGCGCCAGTCTGACAGGGAAGAATAGTTCCTGTCGGCATAATCTGCGGCAAAGAAAACCGCCGCTATTTTCACAAGCTCTGATGTTTGCAGGTTCATAAAGCCCAAAGGTATCCATCTATGAACATTTTGTATTTTCGGCATAAACAGCGTTATAGCAAGAAGCAGAATCACAGCAAGATTGAAAAAAGGAATATATTCCCTGACTCTTTTTAGATCGGAAAAAGCCACAAATATCATAAATACGAAGCCGGCCGTATGCCATATTATCTGTTTCTGCACATATCGGGGCGAAGTTACCGAGGTTACTGAATAAAGAGTTATCAGAGAAAAAAAGGCGAAAAAAAACACCGCTGAGAAAAAATGGTAATCAAAAAAGCGCATATTAAGCGACTTCTGATAACCCCTTTCCCTTTTTTTATTTTTTAAGGCGTAAGACATATTCTTTGAATTTTTTCCCTCTTTGCTCAAAGTTTTCAAACTGGTCATAGGAAGCGCAGGCAGGCGATAAAAGGGCTATATCGCCCGGCTCGGACAGATCTTTTATCTTATCACAGGCCTTGAAAATATCGCCGCTTGGAATGATTTCGGCGGCCTTATGAAGACTTTTTTCTATTATAGGAGCCGCTTCCCCCACGGTCAAAACCGCTTTCACATATTTTTTTATCAGGGGTACAAGCGGCGAGTAAGGCGCCATTTTATCTCTGCCGCCGAGTATAAGCCATATATTTTTTCTTTTCCCCAGCGCTTTTAAGGCCACAAGAGTTGAATCCACATTGGTGGCTTTGGAATCGTTATAGTAGGAGACGCCGTTTATTTGCCGCACAAATTCTATACGATGCTCAACGCCTTTGAAAACGGCAAAGGCCTTTTTGACAGCGGCAGGCCTTGCGCCGCAGGAAATAGCGCAAAGGGCGGCGGCCATGGCGTTTTCCATATTGTGCAGGCCTTTGATAAAAGCAGGTTTCGGTATTGTAAATTTTTCCCCGCCGATATTAAAAAACAGTTTTTCCCCGCTTAAAAAAGCGCCCGGCCCTTTGAAGGGCTTTATTGAAAAGAAAAGGACCTGCGATTTGCATTTTTTAGCCGATGACAAAAGGTTTTTATCATTGCGGTTCAAAATACAGAAATCTTTTCCGCTTTGACCGGCAAATATTTTTTCCTTCGCTTTCACATAGGCCTTGAATGAGCCGTGATGCTCTATATGGTCGGGTGTGATATTGAGTATGGCGCAGGCCCTGGGGCTTATATTCGAGGAGTCTTCAAGCTGATAGCTTGAAACTTCGGCTATTAAGAAGTCGTCTTTCCCGGCTTTGAGCGCTGCTTCAGAGACAGGATAACCTATATTGCCGCAGGCATAAGCTTTTGCTTTGCCTTTTAGAGTTTCCTTCATTATAAGTTCGCAAAGAGCCGTGGTCGTGGTTTTGCCGTTGGTGCCGGTTATCATTATCAGATTGGCTGTTTTGGAAAAGCTAAAAGCAGTTTCTATTTCGCTTTTAACCGGGACTTTATTCTTCCTTAAGGCCTCCAGCACGGGATGAGAATTAGGCAGGCCGGGACTTTTGACCGAAAATGAAAAGATTCCGGCTTTAAGAACAGCCTCTTTTTCGCTTATGAGAGCGGCATTTCCAGGAAGCGGTTTTGACAGCTCTTTTGCGCTTTTCTTGTCTGAAATAAAAACTTGAAATCCTTTTAAGCCCAGAAGTTTTGCGCAGGCCAGACCGCTTTTGCCCGCTCCAAGCACGAGAACTTTCTGTTTTGACATATGATCACCTTATTTTCAGCGAAGCAAGGGCGCCGAGCATAAGCATTATGCCGACTATCCAGAATCTTACCGTGACCTTGGGCTCCGGTATGCCTTTAAGCTCAAAGTGGTGATGAAAAGGCGCCATAAGAAAAACTCTTTTCTTGTTTCTCAATTTGTAAGAAGCCATCTGTATTATTACCGAAAGCGTTTCGGCCAGGAAAAGTCCGCCGGCCACAGGCAGCAGAAGTTCCTGTTTTATCAGTATGGCGGCTATGCCTATGGTGCCGCCGAGAAAAAGCGAGCTTGTATCGCCCATAAAAATCTGAGCCGGAAAGGAGTTGAACCACATAAAGCCGAGGCAGGCGCCTATCATAGTGGCGAGAAAAACGGAAATTTCCCCCGCCCCCTGAACATGTATTATCTTGAGATATGAGGCGATTTTATAATGGCCTGCGCAATAGGCGATTATCAAAAATGTCAAGGCGGTGAAAACTATAAGCCCGCTGGCCAGTCCGTCCTGCCCGTCGGTCA
>JAJUJA010000130.1 GCA_029267355.1 Elusimicrobiota bacterium
GCTCAGGAAAGAATAAGGAATTTTGAAGAAGTTGCTTTGGGCTTCAACAAGGAAGAGGCAATAACCGAAGCCGCCAGATGCCTTAACTGCAAAACAAAGCCCTGCGAGATCGCCTGCCCGGTGAATATAAAAATCCCTGAATTCGTTGATTTGATATACAAGGACGATATTTCCGCAGCAGTTTCAAAAATTTATGAAACAAGCCTGTTCCCGGCCATTTGCGGCAGGGTCTGCCCCCAGGAAAGTTATTGCGAGGCAGCCTGCGTCCTTAAGGAAAAGTTCAAGTCTGTTTCAATAGGCCGTCTTGAGAGATTTGCGGCCGATTATGCCAGAAAAGAAGGCCTTGTCAAACTTCCGCAAAAAGGCGCCCCGACAGGCAAAAAGGTGGCCTGCGTAGGTTCCGGACCTGGGTCTCTGGCAGTAGCGGCCGAGTTGGCAAAAAAAGGACATGAAGTTACTATCTTTGAAGCTCTGCACAGATACGGCGGCGTACTGAGATACGGCATCCCTTCTTTCAGGCTGCCGAGAGAAATCGTAGATTTTGAAATTGATAATCTCAAAAAGCTCGGCGTCAAATTCATAAAAAACGCTCTTGTAGGAAAATCAATTCCCCTGGAAGAGCTGAAAAAAGATTTTGACGCAATTTACATAGGATCCGGAGCGGGGCTCCCTTCATCCTTGAATATACCGGGCGAAAATTTGATAGGAGTTTACAGCTCAAACGAGTTTTTGACCAGAATAAATCTTATGAAAGCCTATGAGTTTCCCTCCTATGATACGCCGTTCCATGTAGGGAAAAAAGTGGTTGTCGCCGGCGGCGGCAATACGGCAATGGATTCCGCCCGCTGCGCCATGAGACTCGGCCCTGAAAGCGTAACGGTTATATACCGCAGAACCAGAGCTGAAATGCCGGCAAGAGCCGAAGAAGTTGAAAATGCCGCGGAAGAAGGCATAAACTTTGAATTTCTGACCGCGCCTGTGGCGCTTGAAGGCGATGAAAACGGCAGATTGAAGAGAATCAAATGCATAAGGATGGAACTTGGAGCGCCTGATTCATCAGGCAGAAGAAGACCTGTTGAAGTAAAGGGCTCCGATTTCTACATAGAGGCCGACAGCCTTATAGTGGCTGTAGGCCAAAGCCCAAATCCTCTCATACAGCAAAGCGATAAGAACCTCAAAACTAATAAATGGAACTGCCTCATAGTTGACGAAAACCAGAGGACATCTCAGGAAGGCATTTATGCCGGAGGAGATGTTGTAAGGGGCGGTGCCACCGTATTGCTGGCAATGAAAGATGGAAAGAAAGCGGCTGAAGCCATTGATGAATGGCTTAAAACAGGAAAATAGTCCGGAGAACATTATGGAATATATACCTCAGGAAAAATATGAAATTTTGGAAAAGATAGACCTCTCACCTTCAATCTCTCTGCACAGGATAAAGGCGCCGTTGATAGCAAAAAAGGCCAATGCAGGAAATTTCATTATACTGATGGCCGACGAAAAAGGAGAAAGGATTCCCGTAACGCTTGTTGACTGGTCGCCGGATGAAGGCTGGGTGGAAGTTATAATTCAGGCCATAGGCAAGTCTACAGCCCAGATGAATTCGCTCAAAAAAGGAGATTTTTTTGCGGAGGCGGCAGGACCGCTGGGTTCCCCTGTGGAACTGAAAAAATACGGAACTATAGCCGCGGTCGGCGGCGGAGTGGGCATAGCAGAGCTTTACCCTATAGCAAAAGCCTTCAAACAGGCGGGAAATAAAGTGATTTCAATACTCGGCGCCAGGAACAGGGACCTTCTCATTCTTGAAAAAGAAACCTCAGATATATCAGATTTGACCCTGATAACAACAGATGACGGTTCAAAAGGCAAAAAAGGTCTCGTCACAGACGCTTTGAGAGAGATTTGCGAAAAAGAAAAAATAGACGCGGTTTTTACTATAGGACCTCTTCCAATGATGAAGTTTACCGCCATGGTGGCCAAAGAGAAAAATATACCGGCTTTCGCAAGCTTGAACCCTATCATGCTTGACGGGACCGGGATGTGCGGAGGCTGCAGGGTGGAAATCGGAGGCGAAACTAAATTTGCCTGCGTTGACGGTCCTATGTTTGACGCCCATAAAACCGATTTTGACACTCTCATAAAA
>JAJUJA010000083.1 GCA_029267355.1 Elusimicrobiota bacterium
GATAAATCAGGATCCTAAGGCGGAGGTAGGAGTTGCAAAAAACTCAATGGTGAATCTGATAGTTTCAGCCGGAACTCCGCCTTCGGGAATAATACTTATGCCTGATTTCAGGCAGAAAAAGATAGATTCTTTTGAAAAATGGGCTTCAGACAATGATTTAAAGTACGAGAGAATTGACGATAAAAATTCGGTTTTCCCTAAAGATACGATAATAGACCAGTCTCCGGAAAGCGATACGGTGGTTTCTCAGTCTTCTCAGATAAAAATAACTGTAAGCGCCAGGAGCTCGGATTCCTCGCAGAATGATTTCCAGATAAAGTACCAGGTTTCTCAAAGCGGCTCGCAAAGGCATATAAGGATAATGGCGGTCAGCAAGACGGGAGAGAGAGAGCTCTTTAACGGCTTAAGAGATCCTGGCTCAAAAGTGGAAATTTCAATACCATACGGGTCGGCCGACAAGGTGAGAATATTTGTTAACGGAATTCTGGTTGAAGAGAGGCAGATAAAATGAAGGCTTCTTTTCCCCCTTCCGGCAGGCCTGTAATAGTGCCTTCTGTTCTGTCGGCCGATTTCTCCTGTCTGAAAAAGGAAATATGCTCGGTTGAAAAATACAGCGGCTGGATACAGCTTGATGTTATGGACGGACATTTTGTGCCTAATCTCAGCTTCGGCCCTCACATAGCTTTATGTCTGAGAAAAATAACTTCGCTCCCGCTGGATGTTCACCTTATGGTTGAACAGCCGCTTCATTTTATTGAACCTTTCGCAAAAGCCGGCGCCGACCTTATTACCTGCCATATAGAGTCTGACGATTTTTTGAAAGCCTTGAGGAAAATAAAATCTCTTGGCATCAAGGCCGGACTCGCCTTGAATCCCGGCACTCCTTTCAGCTCTGCCAAAAAATATTTGAAGGAAATAGACCTGCTTTTGATCATGAGCGTTAATCCCGGTTTCGGCGGCCAGAAATTTATGCCGCAGGCCCTTGAAAAAATAAGACAGGCTTCCCTGTACAGAAAGGAAAGCGGCCTTGAATTTTACATACAGGTGGACGGGGGAGTAGGCAGGGAAAATGCGGGCATATGCGCAGCCGCGGGCGCTGATTCTCTGGTAATGGGCAGCGCGGTTTTCAGGGAGAAAAATCCCTCCTTCATATCGAAACTGTCAAAGGATTTGAGGAGATTAAATTGGCCGCCAAGGTATTGATAATAGACGATGAACCCCTCATAGCCAAAGTTCTTGCCGTAAGGCTTCAGTCGGCCGGCTACGAAACTGAAACCGCCTTTGACGGCGAAGAGGGGCTTGAAAAGATAAAATCTTTTTCGCCGGACCTTGCCATAATAGACATAGGTCTTCCCAAAATAGACGGCAATACCATTTGCGAGCTTATAAAAACTTCCGAAAAGACAAAACGCATAAAGGTCATAATGCTTACAGGCAAAAAAATGGTCGCCGACCTTGAGAAAGCCTTCGGGTCAGGGGCCGACGCCTATGTTCCCAAGCCTTATGAATGGGAACGCCTTCTTGAAAAAATCAAAAAATTGGGCTTCTAACCGCTTCCATTGCCCGCTTTAATTTAATATAATCTATGTTACTGTATTCAAGGAGGAATAATGGCAGTAGTTGTTAGACTTCAAAGACAAGGCAAGAGAACTCAGCCCCATTACAGAATAGTGGCTGTTGAAAAAAGCACAGGCCCCAAGGGAGCCCCTATAGAAGTTATCGGCCACTATAATCCCAAGGCTGAAAAACTCAAGGATAAGATAAACATAAAAACCGACAGGCTGGAATATTGGATTAAAAACGGAGCCAAACCCAGCGAGACGGTCGGCAAACTTGCGGCAAAAGCAAAGGCAGCGCCTCAAGAGTGATTTTATGAAAGAAGCGATGTGTTACCTTTTGAATAACCTGCTTGAAAAAAGAGAGCAAGCGGAGATAGAATACGAGGAGCAGGGCAATATCTCCAGATTCAAGATAAGGGTTGATTCTGCTGACCGCGGGAAAATAATAGGAAAGGACGGCAAAGTTATAAGAGCCCTGCGTACGTTTTTTTCGCTTGCCGGCAGAAAGAGCAATAAGAAAGTGTTCATTGAAATCGTTTTATGAGAATAGACATAGTGACTCTCTTCCCTGAGGCCGTCAAGGCCTTGCTGGAATACAGCGTTACCGGAAGAGCCGCAAAAAGAGGACTTGTCAGCATAGGATATCTAAATCCAAGAGAGTTTACTGAAGACAGGCACAAAACGGTTGATGACAAGCCTTATGGCGGCGGCAGCGGAATGCTTCTTATGGCCGAGCCTTTTTATCTGGCTGTGAGAAAGCTCAAAAAGAAAAATTCTAGAGTTATTCTGCTGTCTCCGCGCGGAAAGGTTTTTAACCAGAAAAAAGCGGCAAGTCTGGCAAAGCTTGCTCATTTGATCATCGTTTGCGCGCACTATGAAGGGATAGACGAAAGAATAAGCTGCTGCATTGATGAAGAAATATCCCTCGGCGATTTTATACTTACAGGCGGAGAGCCGGCTGCGGTTTGCGTAGCTGATGCGGTGATAAGGCTTGTGCCCGGAGCGATAAAAGAAGGCTCTCTTAAAAATGAAAGTTTTAACGACGGGCTGTTGGAGGCGCCCCAATATACGAGGCCCGCGGTTTGGAGAAGAAAAAAGGTGCCGCAGGTGCTTTTAAGCGGCAATCATGCGGAGATAGAAAAATGGCGCAAGGAACAGTCTCTGGCTGTCACGGCCCAAAGAAGGCCTGATTTGCTTGAGCGATTTAAGCGGAGGAAAGTATGAATAAAGTGGAACAGATTCTTGGTTTAGGGCCGAAAAAGGAGTTCGATTTCAGGCCCGGAGACACTGTAAAAGTGCATACAAAGGTCGTCGAAGGCGATACTGAGAGAATACAAATTTTCGACGGACTTATAATTGCCGTAAAGGGTTCCGGCACAGCCAGAACTTTTACGGTAAGAAAGATATCTTATGGAGTCGGCGTGGAAAGGGTTTTCCCAGTAAATTCTCCAAGAATAGAGAAGGTTGAGCTGGTCAAATCCGGAAAAGTGAGAAGAGCCAAGCTCAACTATATAAGAGAACTCAGCGGCAAGGCTTCAAGACTTCAGGAAAAGGAAGAATTTGAAAGCGTTGAGCAGCAGCCTGCTGCAGCACAGCCTTCACAGGAAAACAAGACGGACGCCCCGGCTCAATGATCTTTCTCTCAGGGAAAGGACAAAAGTGAGCTTTCTGAAACAGGATATGCATCATCAAAAGCCCCGCCAAGAGGCGGGGCTTTTTTATTTTGACAGACAGCTCCTGGCAAAAGAAAATAAGTCTTTTTTAATAGGACTTGATGAGGCCGGACGCGGACCGCTAGCAGGCCCTGTCGTGGCCTGCGCTGCCTTTGTGCCGCAGACAGCGGCTTCGCTTCTGAGCGATGTAAATGACAGCAAGAAAATAAGCGAAAAAAAAAGAGAGGAACTTTTCCTTGAGATGATCAGACTGGGCGTGAAATATTCTTTTGCTTATGCCGGCGCAAGCGAAATAGACGATACCGATATACTTTCCGCATCCTTAAATTCAATGAAAAAAGCGGCTCAATCTCTGATAAGGGCCCTTTCTCTTCCCGCTTGTGATGTTCTCTTTGCGGTTGACGGCCCCCATAAAATGAGAAATTTTGATTTTGACCAGATCGCCGTTGTAGACGGCGATGCCAAAAGCCAGTCCGTGGCCGCAGCCAGTATTTTCGCAAAAACCATAAGAGACAGATGGATGAAAAAAATAGACAGGGATTTCCCCTCTTACGGTTTTTCGTCGCATAAGGGCTACGGCACAGCCGCGCATTTGAAAGCCCTTGAAGCTTTCGGCCCCTGCCCCTGGCACAGGCGCACTTTCGCTCCGGTGAGGAAAATATGCGCTCGGTAGGCAGCTTTTATGAGCAAAAAGTTTGCGATTATCTTTCAGCAAGAGGCTATGAAATACTTGAAAGGAATTTTGCGGTAAGAGGCGGAGAAATAGATATTATAGCCAGAGACAGGGATACAATAGTTTTTGTGGAAGTAAAATCTCAAAGAGGCGGCGATGTTTATTCCCCCCTTGAAAAAATAGACGGCAGGAAAATAAAAAAGATAGGTAAGGCGGCGCTTATTTATCTCAAGGAGAATTTCCCGAAGAATGTACCGCCTGTCAGGTTTGATGCTGCCGCCGTTGTGTCAAAGGGAAATGTTGAGGACATAGAATATCTGGAAAACGCTTTCTGTCCGGAAGGATACTTTATATAGGAGGAAAAATGAAAGGCGAAAAAATGCTTGCTAAAATAAAGGAGACGGCCGCATGGCTTGGAAGAAAAACCGGAGGTTTCAGGCCGGAAGTGCTTATGATAACAGGCAGCGGCCTTTCAAATTCAGTGCCTTCTCTTTCGGAAAAAAAGATAATACCTTATGGAGAAATACCCGGCTTTGCTCTTACAACAGTAAGCGGACATAAAGGCGAGCTTTGGTTTGGAAAAACTTCCTGCGGCGTAAAAATGGCCGTAATGCGCGGCAGATTTCACTTCTATGAAGGCCATGACATATCCTTCATATCCTATCCGATAAGGCTTTTGAATTATTTCGGTGCAAAAAAACTGATAGTTACGGCGGCGGTCGGGTCGCTTAGAAAAAAAATAGCCCCTGGAGATATAGTTATACTTAAGGACCAGATAAATCTTATGATGTCCAATCCTCTGATAGGCAATTATCACTCTGATTTCGGAGAAATGTTCGTGGATATGAATGACCCTTATGATAAAACTGCGATTGCCTGCGCACAAAAAATCTGCTCAAAACTTAAAATAAAAGCGCATAAGGCCGTATATCTGGCTGTAAGCGGCCCCGCTTATGAGACGGCGGCCGAGGTTAAAATGTACGCCAAACTTGGAGGCGATGTGGCAGGAATGTCAGTGGTTCCCGAGGTAATAACCGCAAAGCAGCTTAAAATGAAAACCTTCGGGCTGGCATGGATTTCCAATTTCGCCACAGGCATAAGCAATAAGCCTTTTGACCATAACCTCGTATTAAAAATGGGAGAAGAGGCCGGCGGCAGGATAAAAATGATAATAGAGAAACTTCTGGCGGAAGGCTGTTTCTGAGGAGAAAACTATGAGGATGATAGACATAATAATAAGGAAAAGGGACGGCCTTGAACTGTCCAAAGAAGAGCTGAATTTTGTCGCTGATGCTGCCGCCGCAGGCAGTGTTCCGGATTATCAGCTTTCTTCCTGGCTTATGGCTGTTTATTTCAACGGCCTTACCGCTAAAGAAACGGCTTTTTTTACCAAAGCTATGGCTGATTCCGGAGACAGGCTTGATCTATCAAGTATACCCGGCATGAAAGTTGACAAGCACTCCACGGGAGGAGTCGGCGACGGCCCCTCGCTTGCGCTTGCTCCGATAGCTGCCGCCGCCGGCGCGGCTGTGCCGATGATGAGCGGCAGGGGACTGGGGCATACGGGCGGAAC
>JAJUJA010000075.1 GCA_029267355.1 Elusimicrobiota bacterium
AAATAGGGGACCTTTATCTATTGTTAAAGCGAGTAAATTTTAATAAACTTGATAAATATGAAACTGAGCGTGGTCATACCTGCTTATAATGAGGAAAAAAGGATAGGCCCTGCCATAGGCGCCGTAATCTCTTACATGAGATCCAGAAATCTGGATTTTGAGTTCATATTCGTAGATGACGGCTCGACCGATAAAACAGTTGAAACGATTAAAAACAGCCTTGGAGGTTTTTCCGGCTTTAAGATCTTGAGCCATGAAAGAAACAGAGGCAAGGGCGCTGCAATAAAAACAGGAATGCTGGCGGCTGACGGAGACTGGGTTTTATTTACTGATTCGGACCTTTCCACACCCATAGAGGAGCTGGATAAATTTTTGAGGCTGGCAAAAGAAGGATATGAAGTAATAGCGGGTTCAAGAAAAATGCCGGGCGCCGCGGTCGAAAAGAAACAGAGCTTTTTGAGGGAAAATCTCGGCAAGGTTTTTACTGTGCTGAGCAATATAATTCTCGGCACAAACTATTCCGATTTTACCTGCGGTTTCAAGCTTTTTGAGAAGTCGGCCTGCAAAAAAATTTTTTCTGCTCAAACAATTGAGAACTGGAGCTATGACAGCGAAATTCTTTACCTTGCCAAAAGATACTCTCTTAAATTTGCCCATGTGCCGGTGAGATGGATAAATGATCCGCATACCAAGGTAAGATTGTTAAAGGATATTTTCGGCTCGCTAAAAGGACTTTTTCTAATAAGGCTTAATGAAATCAGGGGAATTTATGGGCAGAAATAAAATTTTAATAGCGGCCCTTTCAGTCATTTTCCTCGTCTCTCTCTTTTTAAGATTTAATTCGCTGAATTGCGGCTTGCCTTCAAAAACGGCAAGACTCAGCTCATTCCATTTTGATGAGTATATGACATTCGGTGCTCTGGGCGGGATGAACCCTTCAAAACTTGATTTTTTCCCCGGAGAGGCGGTTATGTGCTGGGGCAGTTTCCAGGTATACTCTGTCGGCGCCATACTTAAAGCCATGCAGATAACGGGGATTTTTAATCCGGCAGGCAAAGACGAAATGAGAAAGAACCTTGCGCAAGCCGATAAAATGTACTATGCGGGAAGAATATTTACAGGGCTTTTTTCAATTTTGTCGCCGTTTCTTATTTTCCTGATTGTAAGAAGAGAGATTGGCGAAAGCGCAGCTTTATGGGCAAGCGCTTTTTTTGCCTCCTTTTATGTTGAGATATACACAGGTTCAATAGTGAAACCTGATTCCATTATGCTTTTCTGGGGCATACTGTCTTTTTACTTTTTGAGAGGCTGGATAATTGAGAAAAAAGACAGAAACTTTTACCTTGCCGCTTTTTTTGCCGGCCTTTCTTTTGCGACAAAATATACCGGAATAATATTCGCTATTAATTTTTTGGCAAGTTTTTTTATAGATCTCAGAAATGAAGAGAGAAAGCTTCTTATAAAAAAGTTTTTCACATATTTTCTTATAGTCGCAGCAGTTTTTTTTATTGTCAATCCTTACTTTCTGATAGCGCCTGAAAAGTCGCTGCCTCACTTTTTGGGCATGTTTGAAAAAACGAAAGCTCAGGGATCCGTCTTAAAAGGATATATTGAATATTTTACGCAAATTCTTCCAGTGTCTTATTCGCTGCCTGCCGTTTTGCTTTTTCTTTTTTCTTTTTTCCACACTTTTAAGAGCCGTGAAAATATTATGATTTATTGCCTGGTTTTCTGTCTTTTCTACATAGTCAAATTCGGCTATCCGCTGCATCAGGCCTTTACCTACTCTCTCCCCATGGCCCCGTTCTTCGCTCTTTTGGCCGGAAATTTCGCCGCCAAAGGCGGCAGGGCGGCTGTTATTTTTTGCGCCGCGGTTTTGGTTTATTCATTTTCTTATTCCTTCTATCAGAAGGCCATGTGGAAGGATGAAAATACAATATTTGCCTCTTCCAGATGGATAGAGGGAAATATCCCTCATAATAAAACAGTATGTCTTTCCAGAATTGACATATGGACGCCTACCGTTCTCAGAGCCTATGATACGCCCTACAGAATAAAGGTATTTGGAGAAGCCAAAACAAATTTCGGCGAAGGTTTGAGAGACATGCTTTTAAACTCTGATTTATGCGATTTTATCGTATTGAGCGAATATGAAAGCAGGATTATAGATAAGAATCCGCCGCTGAAACTGCTGAAATCCGAAGCTCTTGCCGGCTTTGAAAGGAAATATGAAATAAAAAGGCCGTCATCGCCTCTTTTTGAAATAACAGACTCTCACCATTATCTTTTTGCTTCTTTTATGAATCCGGGGTTTGAAATTTTCCAAAGGGGGAAAAATGGAAGTAAGCGTAATACTGCCTTGCTTAAACGAAATGGCGTCTCTGCCTTCGGTGCTCTCGAATCTTTCTAAATTGAGCTTTGCTTCTAGACTGGAAGTTGTTGCGGTGGATGACGGTTCAGACGACGGAAGTTTTTCGTTCATTAATTCAAACAAGGGGAAATATCCTTTCAAGCTTGTCTGTGCAAGACATTCTTCAAGTCTTGGAAAAGGCGCGGCTCTTTCCACGGGGCTCGGCCTTTCGTCGGGAAATATCATTATGATACAGGATTGCGATATGGAATATCCTGCGGAAGACCTTGAGAAAATGTATTCAAGAATAAAAGAAGGCGGCTATGACGCCGTTTTCGGTTCAAGGCTTTTATCCGGCGACAATGAATGCTATAACGCCTTTTATTTTTGGGGAAATAAGTTTATCACGGCTTTGATAAATCTTTTTTTCGCAGGCAGATTTACTGATGCCTATACAGGCAGAAAGGCCTTTACAAAAGAATGCGCGGCGAAAGTTTTTCCGTCAAGCCCCGGTTTTGAGTGCGAAGCGGAGATGTGCTGCAGGCTTCTGGCGGGCAGATTCCATTATTGCGAAATTCCAGTGTCTTATTTCCCGAGGAAAAGAAGCGAGGGCAAAAAGATAGTGTTTGCCGACGCTGTAAAGGGCTTTTTAAAAATTGTAAAATTAAGATTCGAGATATGAGCGAAAAACTCGGCCTTTACATAATCACCTTTCTTCTTGCCTTATTTTTTTCGCTTGTTTCGGTGCCTCTGGTCAGGAAGGCGGCTTTATTCCTGGGTTTCTGCGACAGCCCCAATGAAATCAAAACTCACAAAGGCTCTGTTCCTGTCCTTGGCGGGCTTGGCGTTTTTTTCTCTTTTGCCGCGGCTCTTGTTTTGATCCGTTTATACACTTCTTTTCCGACAGGCACGCTGAGGGATTTGAGGTATATTCTGGCAGGCTCTTTTTTGATTCTTCTTCTCGGCCTTGCCGACGACTTTAAGAAACCTGCGGGCCTTTCTGTCGGATTTAAATTTGCTGTGCAGTTTGCCATAGCGATTTTTATGGTTTTTTCCGGCTTCAAAATAAATTTCATTTCTCCTGATTATATCTCATGGGCCTTGAGCGTTATATGGATAGTCGGGATTTCAAACGCTTTCAACATAATAGATATTATGGACGGTCTGTCCGCCTCTCAGGCTCTGGCTGCGGCTCTTGCTTTCTGGTTCATTGCCCTGCCTTCAGAGCAGATATATGTAAATTTTCTGGCGGCTTCCCTGTCCGGCGCGGCGCTTGGTTTTTTGCCTTACAATTTTTCATCAAGACTTAAAATATTTCTGGGCGACGGCGGCAGCCTTTTTTTGGGTTTTGTCCTGGCCGTTTTGTCTTTGGGTGACGAATATTCCAAGACTAATGTTCTGGCTGTTTATGCTCCGCTTTTTATTCTGGCTGTCCCGATATATGACACGTTTTTCGTATCGGCGATGAGAATAAAGAAAGGCATTTCGCCTTTCTCCGGCAGCAAGGACCATTACGCCCTGCGTCTTGAAAAAATGGGCTTTTCAAGAAAGAAGGTCGTTTATATAAGTTTTATCTTTTCCGCTTTTATGGGCCTTTCTGCCTGGCTTTCAACCGCGCTTTCCTGGCATTGGAGCCTTTTGATATACCTGATCGTCGCGGCTGAATTTTTGATTATAAGCAAAAAAATAAGTTCTGTGAAAATTTAAAAGCAAACTTTTCTAAGCTCTGACATAAGAGCTCTTAAATCGGCCTTTTTCTTTGAGCATAGCTGCTCAAGATTGTCCCATACCGGCTGGCCGCAGACATAAACTTCAAGACCGAATCGTCCGAAAACTTCAAGTGATTTCGGACAGTCAGACACTATTTCTTCAACAGAAGTTTCAGGGCTTATATCCGTCATTTTCTTATGATCGTTTCAAATTCAGGCGGTTCCGCAATCGTTCTTTTTACAAGGCAAAGGTCCACGGCTGATTTTAATGCCGGAATATATTTTTCCGGAAAATCGCCGGGCAGAGTCAGGAGTATTTCAACTTTATCAAGCAAATGCCTTTGAGGATTCCACTTGAAATCCAGCTCAAGCTTGAATCCTTCCATATTAAGCTTTCTGCTTTCAAAAAAAGACAGGGCGAATATGCCGGCGCAAGTGCCCAAAGAAGCCAAAAAAAGCTCAAACGGAGACGGAGCGGTCGAGTCTCCGCCTGCCTGTTTGGGCTGATCGGTCTTTATTTCAAAACCGTTCAATAAAGCGTTGACTTTCTTGTTTCCCGGAAAAGTTATTTGCATTTTTGCCATACATCCTCCATTTTATTTACATAAATTAGATGATTTAAAACTGGGAAAAGTTTCAGGCGCCTGACTTCAGGTTTTTATGTATGCCGGGGATAATGGTGGATTTCGGATCAGGCTGCCTTTGTATTTCAAGAATTTCGGGATAAATGTCCAGAAAGGCCTTCACTACCTGAGGGTCAAATGATTTTGAAGATTCTTCAATTATGTAATCCCTGGCTTTTTGCGGTTCCCAGCTTGGTTTATAGACTCTCGGCATACACAGAGCGTCAAAAACGTCGGCTACTGACACTATTCTCGCCTCAAGCGGTATTTGCCCGCCCTTGAGCCTGTTGGGATATCCTGTGCCGTCAAATTTTTCATGGTGAGACGCCGCTATCTTGCAGGCCACCTGGAGCAGATTACTTTGAGCATTGCAAAGTATTTTGGCGCCGTAGAGAGTGTGTTTTTTCATCTCTTCAAACTCTTCAGCCGTAAGCTTGGCCGGCTTAAGCAGTATGGCGTCTGCTATGGCAACTTTACCTATATCGTGAAGCGGGCTGGCATATTTAATGTTCTCAACCTGCTTTTCAGAAAGACCCATGGAAGAGGCTATCATTCCGGAATACTCGCTTATATGCCTGAGATGTATGGCGGTGTCATGCTGGTCCCTGTATTCAGCTGTTATGGCGAGGCGGTAAATGGTTTCAAGCTGAGATTGTGAAATCGTTTCATAGAGCTGCGCATTTTCTATGGCTGAGGCCGCCAGAGAGCTTAAAAGCTGAAGTATGCCTTCGTCTTCCTGATTGAACGGTCCGTGCACCTTGTTGAGCACCTGAAATACGCCTATAATATTTCCGCTTACATTTTTCAGGGGCACGGCCAGAATGCTTCTCGTTTTGAATCTCGTTATTCTGTCTATTTCAGGGTTGAATTTGTCGCTTGAATAGGCGTCTGAAATGTTCAAAGGGGCTCCTGTCAGGGCAACATGCCCCACTATCCCGCGCCCCACAGGCACTCTTATCTCCGTCTGGCCTATGCCGTGCGCTATCTTGGACCACAGTTCATTTGTTGAAGCCTCCAGAAGAAATATGGAGCACCTCTCAGCTGAGAGTATTTCTTCAACCTGTCCGGCTATCAGGTCCAGAAGCTTATTCAGATTTGTTTCTTTTGTGACCAAACCGCCGAATTTAACAAGCAGTCCAAGTCGGTTTTCAAGTTCTTCGGCTCTTGTCATAGCAGATATTATTTTACCATTATTTGCTAAAAAAAAGCTCAATTTTATTTCAAATTCCGCTATTTTAGAAGGCTTTTAAGAAATACGGAATAGTGCATTATTCTGGCTTTTGGATAAAGTTCTTTAAGCCCCGTTTCTATCTGCATGAGACAGGAAGTTGACGAAGCTATGACAATATCGGCTCTTACGGAAGATATGTTTTTTATTTTCTTTTCAAGAATTTTGCCTGAAATTTGCGGATTTGTGAAAGCGAAAGCGCCGGCTCCGCCGCAGCAATGGTCGCTGTCAGGCATTTCCTTCAGCGAGTCTCTGATCAGCGGTTTCAAAACATCCCTAATCTCTTTTCTTATGCCCTGAGCGTGAGAGGCGCGGCAGGAGTCGTGTATTGTCACCTTCAGCCCTTCAAGCTTTGCCGGGTCTGCAAGATGCTCAAATTCCGGCGGCTTTATGAATTCGGTTATGTCCTTTACGGAGCTTGAAAAGTCTTCGGCTTTTTTCCTCAGCGGATCTTCATGAGAAAAAAGGGATGGATAGCTTTTCAGGAAAGCCGAGCAGGAGGAACAATCAACTATGATAGGCGCTTTTGAAAACTTGATTATCAGGTTTTCATAGATCTGAATGTTTTTCACTGCGGCGCCGACTGCATCCTGCAGACAGCCGTAATTATAGGCGGTCAGACCGCAGCATTCGTTTTTCATTATGACGCCGTCTCCGTAAATTTTTAAAAGCAGATCAATTGTAGCCTTGCCTACATCCGTGTATATGAATTCCGGTCCGCAGGCTGAAAAATAGATCCAGGAAATTTTTGCGGGATTTTTCAGCCTTTTGTCATTTTCAAGCTCTTCCGTCAGGAATTTAAGCGGCGTTTTTATCTCCTTTTTTTGCGCCGCTGAAAGCCCCTGCATATTCAAAAGCCTGAAAAGTCCCAGCATATCGCTGAGTTTGTCCAGTTTCAGTCTTTTAAGAAGGTAGAGTAATTTAAGGGCGTAATTAAAAGCCTTTTTCCTTGAAGTTATAGCGGCGGCAATTTTGTAATAAAAGCTCTTTCCATGTCCCGATATCTCCCTTCTTGCTTCAAGAACTATATCCGAAGTGGGAATCTTGCCGTAGCATATGTCCGAGCAGGCGCCGCAAAGAAGGCAGGTGTGAAGCGCCTCTTTTGCAG
>JAJUJA010000065.1 GCA_029267355.1 Elusimicrobiota bacterium
ATGAGATCTTCTCAATTATATTTTTTGCCGACTGCTGAGGTTTGAATGAAACCTTTGAAAAAGAAATAGCGTCAAGCCTGTCTTTGATGATCTTTTTGTCCGAGACTATCATTTTCGGCCTTATCATAAATATTTCGTTTATTCTCTTTATGGACGCTTCAGCCCTGTTGCCGGCTATGAAGAACTGGCTTACATCCATCAAAGGGAAAATTATCATTGAAGAAAAAAACTGGAAAGCCACAAGCTCGCCCAGATCTATTTCCGAGTTTATGACCATAAGTCCGCCGGCTGTATAGACCAGAAATACGGAAAAAAAGCCTGAATAATGGAAGAAATAGGAAAATATTATCTGAAGCCTTGAAACATTTATTTCCTTATCCTTTTGAGCCAGAGCCTTCTGTTCAAAATACTGTTTTTGGCTGGCTTCTTTTGAATTGGCTTTAATAAGCCTTATTGCGCCGAATGAAGTTTCAAGAAAATCGTAAATTGATGAAATGGATTCCTGAAGCTCGGCATACCTTCTGTTCAATTTTTTCCCGAGTTTTATGGTAAAAAAGACGATTATCGGCGTTGGAGAAAGGCACCAGAGCGCCAGCGGAACGTTCATATAAAACATGGCCGCCACGACAGAAATTATTGTAAGGCAGGCCTGTATGAACCTGAATACGCCGGAACAGGCGAACCAGGAAATTTTTTCGGAGATATCGTCTATAAGCCTGGTCAAAAGATCGCCGACGGTATGCTTATAGTAAAGAGAATGGTCAAGGGTGAGTATATGGGAAAAGAGATCCTGCCTTATCTGATACTCTATTTTAAGATTCATATAAGCCCTGTTTCTTTGTGCAAGTATTCCTGTTGCGTAAGAAGCCGCGCCCAGCCCCAGCATATAAAGCACATTGAGACGAATATATTCCCAGTTGAGGTTCTGAGAAAGCCCGTTCACTATGTTTTTAACCATTACGGGCGCCGCGGCCTGCAGCCCGGCGCTGGCCAGTCCGAGCAATACGATGGCGGTCATTCTTTTCCAGCTTTTCTTCCAGTAAGGCAGCAGCCATTTCAGCGTAAATTTCATAGTCTATATCCCGGTTTGAAGGGAATAATACTTGTAATAATGGCCCTTCTTCTCCAAAAGTTCATTATGCGAGCCTTCTTCAGCTATTTCTCCATTATGCAGAAAAACTATTTTATCCGCGCTTTCTATGGTTGAAAGTCTGTGAGCTATTATGAGCATAGTTTTATGGCGCATCACGTTTTTTATGGCCCTGGTCAGCATTCTTTCAGTGTATGGATCTATATTTGAAGTCGCCTCATCCAGGCACAATATTTCCTGGTCCAGAACCATGCTGCGGGTAAGCGCTATTATCTGCTTTTCCCCCTGCGAGAGGTTATTGCCTCTTTCAGTTATTTTTTTATTGAGAGGATGTTTTTTATAAAAATAATCCAGCTCCAGTATCTTTATGGCATAGTCAATCCTTGAATCCTCTATTGAACTGTCCATAAGCTTCAAATTCTCAGCCACTGTGGCAGGAAAAAGATAAATATCCTGCTGCACAAGGCCTATGAGTTTTCTTACGGACTTTATGTTGATCTTTTTCAGTTCGCAATCGTCTATGAATACGCAGCCCTTCTGATAATCATTGAACCTTAAGAGTATATTGGTTAAAGTGGTTTTTCCGCCGCCGGTTTTGCCGGCTACGGCCAGAGTTTTCCCCTTTTGTATTTCAAGGTTTATATTCTTCAATATCCAGTCAGAACTTTCATCGTATTTCATCCAGACATCTTGAAATCTCACCGCCTGCTTGAAGCTGTCAATATAAACAGGATTTTTATCCTCTATTATCCTGGGTTTGACACCCAGCAGAGAATTTATCCTATGGCCGGCGGAAAAGGATTTTTGTATCACGCTTATATGCTCTGAGAACATGAATATCGGTTCAAAAAGCTGGCCGGCATAGAGAATGAACATTACAAGAGCTCCGACCGAAAGCGTCCCGGCCATCACTTCCTTTCCGCCATAACCGAATATCATCGCTTTTGAAATCGGATCAAACATTATTATCGTCATAAAAAAAACTATTGAATAAAACTCCGCTTTAAGGGCAGTCTTAAATTTTTTCATGTTGAGCTCTTCAAGAGCACTCTCTTCCTGGGCTGTTTTATTGAAACTTTGAACCGTGGAAACGGCGTTCAGCCTTTCCGCCAGAAAGCCCGAAATCTCGCCTATCAGCTTTCTTACATTGACAAATATCGCGGAGCTTTTATCTATGAAAATTTTAACTATGGCGGCTATTATAAGAACCACGGGAAGAAGCAGGCTGGCCAGCCTTGAGTTATAGTAGAACATTATCGCGAATATCGCTATAAAAAGCAGCAAATCCTTGAAAATACTCACGGCTGTCTGGGTAAAAAGCTCATAAAGCGCGGAGGTGTCGCTTTGAACTCTGGCCATAATCTTGCCCGGCGGGGTCTTGGCATAATAATCCGTATCCAGAGAAAGCAGATGTTCATAAAGCTTTTTTTTCAGGCCCAGTATCAATTCCTGGCCTGTTTTTATCAGCTTCATAGAGCTTATATAGTTGAAAAACAAAAAAATCAGCGCATTAGCCAGATACGCTCCCATTATTATCAGCAGCAATTTTGAATCTTTTACCTTTATCGCCTTGTCTATGGCATACTTGGCAAGCACTGGAACGGCCAGAGAGGTCAATGTGGAAAAAATAAGATATACAAAAGCGGTTGCCAGCTCTTTTCTGTAAGGTCTGGAAAGGGAATAAACTAGAGAAAATGTGGATTTATAGTCTATCTTTTCTTTTTTATCCAGATCGTATAATTCGTAGTCTTCCATAAATAAAAACGGCCGCCGCTTATAACGGCGGCCGCAGTATCATAACATTAAGCCAGCTTGGAGCCCTCCTGCAAGGCTTTGACATTAAGCTCTATCACTTCCGGTTTCAATTTCTTGTAAACCTTCGGCAGAGCTTTGGCTATGCTGTCAATGGAAACAGCCCCTGTAGCTTTGGCAAAAACGCCCAAAGCGACCATATTCATAACCTTGGCATTGCCGAGCTTATCGGCTATTTCATTGCAGGGAACTTTTATAACTTTTATGTCCTTTCGGGACGGCTCTGTTTTTATCAGAGAGGTATTCACTATCAGCGTTCCGCCCGGTTTTACAAGCGGCTCAAATTTGGCCAAAGAGGGCTCATTGAGCACTATCACAGTATCCGGAGAGGAAACTATGGGGGTATCTACTTCATCCGACGCTATAACAACCGAGCAATTGGCCGTGCCGCCTCTCATCTCTGCTCCGTATGAAGGAAAGAAACTTACATTTTTGTTTTCAAGTATGCCGGTATAAGCCAGCAAAACTCCGGCCGAAATAACGCCCTGTCCGCCAAAACCTGAAATTCTTATGCCCTGATACATTTGTCCTCCTTATTTAGCGGAAACATCCTTATAAATTCCCGGGGGAAATATCTTAACCATTGATTCCGATACATATTTGGTGGCTTCAGACGGATTATCCAGTCTTGTGCCCCAGTTGGTCGGACACATTGAGAGTATTTCCACTATTGAAAAACCTTTATTCTCAATTTGATTCTGAAAGGCTTTCTTTATGGCGTTCTTGCTCTTTACAACGCCGGCCACATTATGCACGGATGTTCTCTCAGCGTATACAACGCCGTCAAGAGTGGCCAGCATTTCGCATACTCTTATGGGGAAACCGTTGATTTCCGGGTTTCTGCCGTCCACGCAGGTGGTGGCTTTCTGGCCTATGAGCGTCGTGGGCGCCATCTGGCCGCCTGTCATTCCGTAAATGGCATTATTAACGAAAATGACGGTCAATTTCTCCCCTCTCGCCGCGGCATGAATTATTTCTCCCATGCCTATGGAGGCCAGGTCCCCGTCGCCCTGATAGGAAAAAACTATGGACTCTGGTATTGACCTCTTAATGCCTGTGGCTATGGCCGGGCCTCTGCCGTGAGCGCCCTGTATCATATCGCAGTTGAAATAATGGTCTGCAAATACGGAGCAGCCAACCGGCGCCACGCCTATGGTCTTTTCCCTTATGTTAAGCTCATCCATCGCTTCTGCTACCAGTCTGTGCACTATGCCGTGGCCGCAGCCGGGGCAGTAATGCATCTGCACATCTAAAAGAGATTTAGGTTTTTCATTTAACAGTTGCATATTCTTTGGCTCCTTTTTTTACTATTGTCTCTATGGCCTGATAAACTTCTTCGGCAAATATAGGCGAACCGCCCGGTTTGGCGAAAAGATTGACATTTGTCGCGCCGTTTACTGCCAGTCTTACATCTTCCACCATCTGTCCGAGACTCATTTCCACGGCCAAAAAGTTTTTGACCCTTGGAGCAAGCTCGGCTATTCTCTTCTTGGGGAAAGGCCAAAGAGTTATGGGTCTCAATAGTCCTGCTTTTATGCCCTTTTCTCTCGCTATTCTGCAAGCGGCCAAAGCCACTCTGGAGCTTATGCCGTATGCCACAAGAACTATCTCGGCGTCTTCTGTCATTTTTTCTTCCCAGAGCACCTCTTTTTCTTCGATCTGTTTGTATCTTTTGACTCTCTCAAGCACCATCTTCTCAAGCATGCCGTCCCTGAGGTCATATGAGCCGACCATTCTTCTCTCTCTGCCGTTATTTATACCGAGAGACCAGGAAGGTTTGGCGATAGTTTTGGGATCTATCTCAGGCCAGTTTATCTCAACTCCTTCCATCATCTGGCCTATGGTGCCGTCGGCCAGTATCATAGCCGGAACTCTGTATTGATAGGCCGTTTCATAGCACTTTTTGGGAAAATCAAACATTTCCTGTACGCTGTTGGGAGCCATAACATAAAGCCTGTAATCGCCATGCCCGCCGCCTCTGGTTGACTGAAAATAGTCGCCCTGGGCTCCGGCTATATTGCCAAGTCCGGGTCCGCCTCTCATCACATTTGCTATAAGGAAAGGAAGGTCCGCGCCGGCGCAATAGGAAATGCCCTCCTGCTTGAGGCTTATTCCGGGGCTTGATGAGGATGTCATGCTTCTTACCCCGGTAGCTGCGGCTCCAAAAATAACATTTATAGCCGCCACTTCAGATTCAGATTGTATAAAAGCTCCGCCGACCTGCGGCAGTCTCCATGACATATATTCCGGAACTTCATTTTGGGGCGTTATAGGATAGCCGGCAAAAAATCTGCAGCCGGCTCTGACAGCGCCTTCGCTTAAAGCTTCATTGCCTTTCATTAATTGTTTTTCAGCCATGTCTTCTCCTTTATTTGTAAACTTTTATGGCTAAATCGGGACATATTTTAGCGCAGGACTGGCACGCTATGCAGCATCCCTCTTTGGCGTATTTGGCGGGATAATATCCTGTCTTTGAGAATTTATCCGATTTTTCTATACACTTTTTAGGACAGACCTGAACGCAAAGGTAGCAGCCCTTGCATCTGATTTCGTCCACTTCTATCTTAGGCATTTGGCCTCCTGGGGGCATTGTCTGGAAGACAAGGCCTTTTGCATTCGTCAAGCGAACGTAGGGCAAAAAACCCTATAATTAAAGTATAACAAAAAAAACGCGCTTTTAATACTTTTCGGGCCGATTATTTGTGAATGGATAAATAAAGTTTTTCCAGCTTTATTTTCATCGACAAAGAGGAAAAAACATGAACGCCGTTCTCATCAGTTCTTCCGGCATAAGCGATAGACTGCCTGATTTTTTCATTTCTGAAATTTTCATCATAAAATTTTGAGGCTATTTCCGCCGCTTCTTTTGCATTTTCCCTTCTGAAAATAAGCCCCGAAGCGCTGACAAAAGGAAGCCCGCAGGCGTCGCTTACAATAGCGGGCAGGCCGCAATATTGCGCCTCTATTACTGTTCTTCCCATGGCCTCATTTCTTGAAGGCTGAATAAGCAGATCGGCAGCTGCATAATAATCGAAAATATTCTCAGCGTGTCCGGCGAAAATTATCCTTTCGGGAAAGCCGGTTTTCAGCGCTTTCTGTTCAAGAAAATGCTTCATCGCTCCATCTCCGGCGATAAGATACAGATTATTTGTCCGCCCTTTTTTTTCAATTTCAGCGGCTATATCAATGAAAATATCGGGCCCTTTGACCGGTTCAAGTCTGCCTGCAAAAAGGATTATGAAGGCGTCATCCGCGAGCCCGAGCTTTTGCCTGGCCTCTTCTTTTGAAACTATTTTTTCCGGAAAATTTATTCCGCTGTGTATAACGGCCCAATCCTGCGCAGTCCCCAGCCCGGCTTCAACGCTTTCCAGTTTTTCCCCTTCGGTCAAAGCTATAAATTTATCGGTTATGATAGAAAGACATCTCTCAATGAACTTAAAAAACATTGTCTTAAGGCGCGGGTAATAGCCGTACAGCAGATGTCCGTGAGGAGTATGAATAACGGCCGCCTTCTTAAAGGGAAAGTTATAAAAAAAAGCGGCCATCCTTCCCAGCGCCCCGGCTTTTGAAGTATGCGTATGAATTATGTCCGGCTTTATCTTTCTTATGAGAAGGAATATTTCAAAAAAAGCAATAATATCGTTTAAGGGAGAGATTTCTCTTCTCAGATGTTTTGCTTGAAATATTTTTTGAGACTCCGGTTTTGCTTCGCTGAAATCGCAGGGTCCGTAAGCAAGGAAATTTTCAAAACCTTCAGCATCAAGGGAGTCAAGAACATTTTTTGCCGCCCCCCCTTTTTCAAGTCTGGTTATTATGTGAAGGACCTTTTTCATCTTAAAAAGCAAGGCGCGGCTTTCACTTAAAATCAGCGGGCCGCGCCTTTTATCCGGCTTTTATCTTTCCACGCACATCGCTATGCCCATCCCGCCGCCTATACACAGCGCGGCCAGACCTTTTTTCGCATTTCTTCTTTTCATTTCATGCAAAAGCGTGGTCATTATTCTCGCCCCGCTGGCGCCTATGGGATGGCCTATGGCTATGGCGCCGCCATTAACATTTGTTTTATCCATAGGCAGGCCCAATTCTTTGGCTACGCTTAAGGCCTGCACTGCAAAGGCCTCATTTGCCTCTATAAGATCCAGTTCTGAGACCGACCAGCCGGCTTTGTTCAGGGCTTTTCTTACGGCTTCCACGGGGCCTATGCCCATTATCTGAGGGTCAACTCCGGCATAAGCGTAGGAAGCTATCCTTGCCATGGGAGTCCAGCCTTTTTCCTTTCCCGTCTGGGCATCGGCCACGATTAAAGCTGCCGCGCCGTCATTTATGCCGGAGGCGTTTGCCGCTGTTACCGTGCCGTCCTTCTTAAAAGCTGGTTTCAGAGAGGAGATTTTTTCAAGGGTGGTGCCGAATTTCGGATATTCATCCGTATCAAATTTTATCGGCTCTCCTTTCTTTTGCGGTATTTCCACGGGAACTATCTCGTTTATAAATTTGCCCTCCTTTACCGCTTTTTCGGCTTTATTCTGGGAAGCGGCGGCAAATTCATCCTGCTCTTTCCTTGAGATATTATATTTCTGCGCAAGATTTTCCGCCGTTATTCCCATATGATAATTGTTGAATATATCCCAAAGACCGTCATTTATCATGCTGTCTATCATCTCGGCATTGCCCATTTTATATCCAAATCTTGCGTTTTTCAGTATATAGGGGGCATTGCTCATGGATTCAGCGCCGCCGGCTATGATTATTTTGGCGTCATGCGCTTTTATGGCCTGGGCGGCCAAAGCGACGCTTCTAAGACCTGAGCCGCAAACCATATTCACTGTGAAGGCGGTTTTGTCATTTGGAATTCCAGAATTAATTTCTATCTGCCTGGCCACATTCTGCCCGAGACCGGCCTGCAGGACATTGCCCATGATAACTTCGTCTATTTCGGCAGTATTGAGATTATTTTTTTGTATCAGCTTCTTAACCGTTATTTCTCCAAGTTTAGCCGCGGAAAACTGGGCCAGAGAGCCGCCGAAACTGCCCACAGGCGTCCTTAAAGCGTCAACTATATAAACTTCATTGTGCATTTTTCCTCCTTTATTCAGCAAACACTTCCTCTAATGTTTCGCATACGGACTCAGCCGCATATTTCATATCCTTCGGGCTGTGCCTGTAGCATACATAACCGTGATGATACGGCTGCAGGAACACTTTTTTCCTTATAAGTCCGGTGTAAAAATCATTTCTTCTCTTTTTATACAAGCCCTTCTCATCCTTATTGAAGGTTATATAAGGCATAAGAGGGGCTCCGGAGAATTCAACCGGCAGGTCTTTCTTCTTCAGGTATTTATCAATTATTTTTGCGAATATTTCGCCTCTTTTCCTGACGCCTTCAAGTATATTGTCTCTTTCCATTATTTCTATGGTTTTAAGGGCGGCCACCATTGAGGTGCTGTTTGGGAAGTATGTGGAAG
>JAJUJA010000002.1 GCA_029267355.1 Elusimicrobiota bacterium
AAAAAACGAAAAGAGCAGACAATAAACAAAAAAAACAAATTCATTTTTAAGGGTTGAACTTCTGCCTCTATTTGCTAAAATTATGTTTGAACGGAGAGATTAATATGAAAAAGATTATTTTCACACTTTTTGTCGCCTTTGTTCTACACGGCTGTTCCAAAGAGCTGATAAAAGAAGAGGAATTTAAAATTTCAACAGATATATCTCAAAATTCAAACAATGCCCCCGGCTTTAAGACGCTTTCCTCATATACCGTAGAAAATTATTCGGAGCTGGAAAAGAAAACTCAGGAAGAAACTCAAAAAGAATATGAAATCGTCAAAAGCACCAATCCGTTTAATTACGAAAAAAATGAAGATAAAAACTGGCTTAAAAGAGACTGGCCTTTTGCCGTAGGCATTCTATCGGTTGCTGCGGCTGCCGCCCTGATATTTTAATTTTTCCCCAGAATTTCCACCGCTTTCTTTATTGTATTAAAGTGTATCTTCACGGTGTCTTTTATATCAGCCGCATAGCCGCCGCTCATGGTGACAACAGCTTTACATGAATTTCTCTTTATAAGCTCAAAAACCATTTCATCTCTTTTTTCTATATCGCCCATTGTAAGCGACAAATCCCCAAGCGTGTCCTTGGCGTAAACATCCGCTCCTGCATTGTAAAAAACAAAATCCGGCTTGAAAGATGAAAATATTTTTTCAAGATTTTCCATTACAGATTTATTATATAGACTGCCGCTGACGCCGCTGTCAAATTCCAGATCAAAAGAGCTTTTCGCCTTCCTTGGCGGATAAATGTTCTTGGAATGAGCCGAGAATGTGAAAATATTTTTTTCGCCTTTGAGTATTTCGGCCGTTCCGTCACCCTGATGAACATCCAGGTCTATCACAAGAATTCTCATCTTAGGATTTTGTCTCAAAATTTTTTTAGCCGCCACGGCGATATCATTTATCAGGCAAAAGCCGGCGCCGTAATTTTTATGAGCATGATGCGCCCCGCCGCCGCAATGAAGGCCAAGCCCTTCCTTTATAGCTATTTCGGCCGCCATACATGTGCCGCCGCAATGAAGAAGATGCGCGAAAATCACATCTTTGTTCACAGGCATTTCGGCTGTCAGCTCATCCTCAGGCGTCATTTTCATATCAAGAATTTTCCTTACCCAGCCGGGGCTGTGAGCAAGGAGCAAATCGTCTTCCCTCGGCATTTCCGGCTCTATTATCTTTTCAGCGCTTATGACCTTTTTTTTGAGCAAAAGCCCGCAGGTTTTCTCAAATTTTTCCGTTTTGAATTTATGGGCCACTTCTATGGTATAAAGCGGTGAATATATAATTTTCATGCCTAATATTGTATCAAAAAGCGGCGCAAGTAAAGACCGACTATGTATGAAGATAAATCGTATAGGGCTTTGGGCCTATTGACTCAGGGGACCTTTTAATATTGACAAATCAAGACCTTCATACTAAAACATACACAAGGAGGATTTATGAAAAAGATCTTTTCAATCGCAAGCCTTATCCTCCTTATTTGTCCGGTTTTACGCGCAGCCAATCCCGCCTCAACTGTGGCCGGCTATATGCCCGTGGCCATTTACGGAGAAGATAACAGGCAGGATTTTTTTCAGGCCGATGAAATAAGCAAAAAGCTGGCCTCATCCACCGCAGCTCTTTTCAGAAGCAAAGACCTTTCCGATTTGGGCAATGGCTGGCATCAGATAAGACCGGTAACGCTTAAAGACAGATTTAATCTGGCTGAAACCGAAGCTTTTGCAGACCAGCCTTCAGTATCTTTCTGCTCGGCGGCCCTGGTGGGAAAGGATATGATTTTAACCTCGGCGCATTGCTTAAGGCAGGTGCCTTGTGAAAAGATCAAAATAGCCTTTGATTACAGAATTGAATCGGCGGGCAGATACCCGGAATTTCTCAAAAGCTCTGAGATATACTCCTGCAAAAGCGTCATTTCTCAAAAGTATGACCAGAACGGCGCCGATTATGCCCTGATAAGAACTGACAGGAAAGTAAATAGAACTCCGCTGGCCATAAACAGAAAAGACGATATAAAGGCCGATACGAAAGTTTTTGTCATCGGCTATCCCTCGGGCCTTCCAGTAAAAATTTCCAATAATGCCAAAGTTAGGGAGGTTAAAACCGAGTTCTTCATAACCGATCTTGATACTTTCAAAGGCAATTCAGGCAGCCCGGTTTTCAATGAAGAGACAATGAAAATAGAAGGCGTTCTTTCAAGAGGCGGCACCGACTATATGTACAACAGCTATGTCTCGGAAGAACCCGAGGCAGACCCTTCCAATCCCAACAGTCCGATATTCAAGCCCGGCACGGCCCACAGGGTAGGCCAGAACGAAGGCAGAGGCGAGGATGTGACAAAGGCCTCCGTATTTCAGGCCCTTATACCGCAGACAGATTTTGAAAAAGCCCTGAACGAAGCGATAAAACAGGGCGTAAGATTTGAAAGGGAAAAACAGAACGGCATCAGACCTGCGGTTTATACGCCTTCAGACTGGGGCCAAACTCAAATACAGCCCGCCGTATACTATCCTCCTGTCAATACAAGACCGGAAGTGATAGAAATTTGAATGAATCAGTTTTTTCTCTTGTCCATAACATAGGCGCTTTTTTCAAAGGTCTTGGCGGCTTTCTTTAATTCGCTGCCTATATTGCTTATCTGGGCGTAAGAAGTCAATTCTCTTATATTGTTATGAACTATGGCCACGGAAACGGCCAGAAGCGGAAATTTTTTCAAGTTGCCCTGCCTATCCTGGGCTGTTATATAACCCCTTTGAGCGTCTTCTTTTTTATAAAATGAAGGAGAAATTTCGTCAAAAGCCTTCGTTATTTTAGCGGCCAGCTGTTCGCCTTTTTCAAAAGAGGTCACCATTATAAAATCGTCGCCGCCTATATGGCCTATGAAATCGCCGGAATTTTCATTGGGCATCGCTATCTTCACCAAAAGATTGGCTGTGGCCTTTATAACTCTGTCGCCGGCCTCAAAACCGTATATATCGTTATAAGCCTTAAAGTTGTTCAAGTCGATATAAAGAACTGCGAACTTGCGCTTTTCGCTTAAAGCCCTTTCTATGCGGGCCTGTATAGAAGGATTGCCCGGCAGCTTTGAAAGGGGATTGGTGTCTAAGACCTGCTTATTTCTCTTAAGAACCATCTTTATTCTTGCTACAAGCTCATCCGTGTCAACAGGCTTTATAAGGTAATCATCTATGCCCATGGACAGGCCCCTCAGCTTGGCCTGTTTTTCCCCGAAGGCCGTAACTATTACTATCGGTATATGCGCAAACAAAGGATTATCCTTGAGCTCCGAGGCGGCCGTAAGGCCGTCCTTAACCGGCATATTATAGTCCATTATTATTATGTCCGGATTTGTTTCATAAACCATTTTAACGGCTTCCTCTCCGTCTGAAGCTATAAAAACCTCAAAGCCGGCCTTTTCAACCGTTTCTTTAACAAGCATCAAAAGCTCTGTCTGATCATCAGCAAGCAGAACTCTGGGTTTAACCGAAGAAGAAACTATGCCGTCATCGCTTTCGCTTATCTTTTTTTCTATCTGCTCAAGAAGGAATTTCTCGTCAAGCTCCTTGTAAATCATTTCCGGAAAACCGGTAAGCATGCCCTTGTCCTGATAGGCGTCAAATTTGAGAGCTGTTATGATTATTATAGGCACAGAAGCGGTAACCTTCTTCTCCTGCAATTCCTGCATTATTTCAAATCCGTCTTTGCCGGGCATCATTATATCCAGAAACAAAAGAGCCGGTCTTAAAGTATTTACCGCCTCAACCGCTCTGGCCGGATTATTTTCCGCATAAGCTTCCCAACCCTGAGCGCTCAAAAACATTTTTAAAAGTTCGGAGAACTCGCTGTCATCGTCAACTATGAGTATTTTTTTATTTTCGCCCGTATAATTTGACGCTATTCTCTTGAGCTCGTCAAAATCAACAGGTTTTGAAAGATAGCCGGCCACTCTTGGCGCCGGGCCGACAATATTTTCTATTTTCCTGTTTTGCGAAGCTATCAGAATTCTATTTTCGCCGGACGGCTTGTGGTTTTTTATTTTGTCTATAATCTGCAGTGGATTAAAGCTTTTGGAAAGTATGTCCACTATGAAAAGGGAATAAGCGTTTTTTTCCGCCGAAAAAAAATCGTCAGGCAGAGAGGACGCTACAGTAAGCTTGTAATACCTCGGGTCAAGTATTTCCCGGACCTTATCCGTAAAAATCAGATCATCCGTCAAAAGAAGTATCTCTTTTATGGCCGAGTCCATAACTTGATTTTACAATTTATCGCCCGCCCGCCGCAAACCCCGAACCCCGAACCGGGGGCGGGTAGGACTTTGGGGTAAATGAAAACGCCCCGGCTTGAGGCCGGGGCGTTTTAGTTTTTCCCTTTAAGGAAATTATTTCACATGCTTGCTGATAAGCTTGGCAAGATCGAACATGCTGATCTGTTTCTTTCCGAAAAATTTGGAAAGTTTTTCATCGGCATTGATCATTCTCTTGTTTTTCTTGTCCTGGAGACCATTCTTCTTTATGTAAGCCCATATTTTCTTGACGATTTCGGTTCTGGGCATGGCTTTCGCGCCGACTATTTCGGCAAGAACGGCATCCGGAGTAACAGGAGCCATGAATTTGGCATTTCCTTTAGATTTAGCTGGCATTTAATCCTCCTTTAACTTCAATACCTATAATAATAGTCATTTCTACAGGGATTTGTCAATAGAAAATTGACTTTTTTCACAATGAGGGCCCGCCTGAAATTATTCCCTGGTCTTTTATGGACAATTTTTTGAAATTTTCGGCAAACATGGAGGCCAGCTCTTTTTTCTTGCTTTCATAAGCCTTTTTGTCGGTCCAGGCTATGGACGGATTAAGAACCGCAGGGTCGGCGCCGCCGAAATTCAAAGGTATTTCAAAGCCGAAAACAGGGTCTTTTTCGTATTTGACAGAGCTTTTATCTCCGGAAACGGCGAAATTCACTATGGCTCTAGTGTCTTTTATGCTTATTCTTTTGCCTATGCCGTAAGGCCCGCCGCAAAGGCCGGTATTTATAAGCCAGCACTCGGTTTTATGCTTTTGCATTTTTTCAGACAGCAATTGCGCATAAACTGTCGGATGCCAGCTCATAAAAGGCGCGCCGAAACAGGCGCTGAAAGTCGCTTTCGGCTCTTTTATGCCTATCTCAGTATTGGCGACCTTGGCGGTATAGCCTGAAACGAAATGATACATCGCCTGATTGTAATTAAGTTTGGATACCGGCGGCAATACGCCGAAAGCGTCATAGGTAAGCATCAAAATATTTTTAGGATGGCCGAAGGTATCGCCGAATACGGCATTGTCTATAAAATCAAGAGGATAACCTGCCCTAGTATTCTCAGTTCTTGAGCCGTCATTGAAATCCGGCAGACCGTTCTTGTCAAAAACCACATTTTCAAGCACGCACCCGAAACGGTTCACAGCCGCATATATCTGCGGCTCGGCCTGTCTTGAAAGATTTATTACCTTGGCGTAGCAGCCCCCCTCAAAATTAAATATTCCCTTATCGTCCCAGCCGTGCTCATCGTCGCCTATAAGCCCTCTCTGAGGATCGCTTGATAAGGTCGTCTTGCCTGTGCCTGAAAGTCCGAAGAAAAGCGCAGTATCGCCGTCCTTGCCGGCATTAGCCGAGCAATGCATCGGGAAAACCTTCTTTAAAGGCAGCAGATAATTCATCACGCTGAAAGCTGTTTTCTTTATCTCGCCGGCATAGCCGCTGCCGCCTATTATGGCCACTCTCTTTGCGAAATTTATTATTATAAAGGTCTCGCTTCTTGTGCCGTCAAAAAATGGATCCGCCTTGAATCCGGGCGCAGATATTATGGTGAAATCCGGATTATTGAAATCCTTAGAAGCGTTTCTGAAAAGATTTTTGACAAATAATGAGTGCCAGGCATATTCTGTCCACACATTGAGATTAATGGCATGCTCGCCGGCTCCTACGCTGCATTTCCTGAGATATACGTCTCTGGCTGACATATACTCTCTCAATCTGGCATAAAGCGAGTCAAATTTACTCTCTTCTATCGGTTTATTATTCTCTCCCCACCATATGTTTTTTTCGGAAGAATGCTCCCTGACTATGAATTTGTCTTTGGCCGCGCGCGCCGTATGAAAACCCGTATTGACGGCCAAAGCGCCGGTGGACAGTATCCGTCCCTCGCCGTTTCTGACGGCATGCTCATAAAGCTCGCCGGCAGAAAGATTTATAAAAACCTTATTTTCGCTTTTTATAAAAGTCTGCATTTTTCCTCCGCAAATCTTTATTTTCCGTCAAGATATTCCCTTATCCTGTTCACGCCTTTCACTATGTCCTCTTTCTTGCCGCAAAAACTTATCCGCAAATGACCGTCCACGCCGAACTCGGCTCCGGGAACGGTCACAACTCCCGTTTTCTCTATAAGTTCGGCAGACAATTTTGAGCTGTCCGGATTATATGCCGAAAAATCGGCGAAGCTGTAAAAGGTGCCCAGAGGTTTTTCAAATTTAAGCTTTTTAAACTTTGAAAGCTCTGTTACAAGGGCGTCTCTTTTTTCCTCAAGCTCCTTGATCATCCTTTTTGTGAAAGCGTCCCCTTCCGTCAAGGCGCCTATGGAGGCCGCCTGACTCAATTCGCTCGGGCATGAGGTTATCTGGCCCTGAACCTTGGTCATAGCCGAAGTCATTGACTTTGAAGCCACAGACCAGCCGATTCTGAATCCTGTCATTGAAAAAGTCTTTGAAACGCCGTTCACGGAAACTATATTTGATTCGTCTATTTTCTTTTTTGAAAATGAAAAAGCCGACGGCACATTGATACCGCCGAAAACCAGCTTATTGTAGATATCGTCCATCAGCAGGAATATCCCTTTTTCCTCGCAAAGCGACACTATTCTTTCTATGAACTCCGGCCCGTATATAAGCCCGCTGGGATTATTGGGCGTATTGAGCATAATCGCCTTTGTGTTTGAAGTAATATGCCTTTCTATATCTTCAAATGAGCAGAGAAGGCCTTCGGACGGTTTTACCGGCACGGGCTGACCGTATACAAGCCTGACCATTTCAGTATAGCTTACCCAGTAAGGCGCTGGGAATACCACCTCGTCGCCCGGATTGACTGCGCAGAGAAGGAAATTGTATATGGACTGCTTGGCGCCTGAGGAGACGCATATATTGGCAGGAGCTGTCTCTATGCCGTAATTGTCCATAGTATATTTGCAGATTTTTTCTTTAAGCTCAGGAATGCCGGATGTGGGCGTATATTTGACCCTTTTGGAGTTTATTTTTTTTAATGTTTCCTCAGCCGCTTTTTGAGGAATATCAAATTCCGGCTCGCCGCCGCCGAGATGTATTATATCCTTGCCCTGTTTTTTAAGATTGGCGGCCAATTCATTAAGTTTAAGAGTGGCGGACTGGCCGAGAGAAGAAGCTATTTTGCTTAGCTGCACAATGTCCTCCGGGAACCGATTTTTTATTTTATTGAAGTCGGCCCCTTTTAATCAGATGCCGGGAAAGATAAAAGGCGCGGGTCGGAATCGAACCGACGTATAGCGGTTTTGCAGACCGCTGCCTTTCCACTTGGCTACCGCGCCATACTTTTATCTTATCAAAAACCTTAAACCTTTGGCAAATTGACTTTCAGCAAAAAAATGCCGAAAATAATCCAAATTGCTATAATCTTTATGTGAACAAAAAAACGAATTTCGCCGCCATAGACTTTGAAACCGCCAACTATGAGCCGACATCTGCATGCGCCGTAGGCATAACGGTGGTCAAAAACGGAAAAATATCCGGCTCCTTCTGCTCTCTTATAAAACCGGAACCGTTTTATTTTGTGCCGGAATTCATAGAGATACACGGCATAAGGCCGGAGCATACCGCTTATGCGCCGGATTTTGAAGAGGTTTGGCCGGAGATGAAAAAGAGAATAGAAGGGCTCCCGCTTTTTGCACATAATGCGCCTTTTGACAAAAAGGTGCTGCTTTCATGCCTGCGTTTTTACGGTATAGATTTTGAAGAGCCGGAATTTTTCTGCACCTGCCGTCTTTCAAGGCAGGCCTGGCCGCATTTTGAAAATCACAAACTTTCAACGGTTTGCCGGATGCTGAATATACCTCTTGACCATCATAAAGCCGACTCTGACGCCAATGCCTGCGCCCTTATAGCGCTTAAACTGAGAGAAGAATTAGAAAAGATTTTCCAATAATTGCCTCAGAAATTATCAACTTGCTCACCAGTCAATATTCCGGCTAATCTATTCTCTCCCACAGAACCTGGATTAAAGTGGTCGCTTATAAGCTTTTTATTTTCCTTTTCGATATTTTTTTTGGCATTTTCAAATGTTTTTTCAAAGTGCTCCTCAGAAATATCATTATTTTGTTTTCCTGAATTGTAGATGTATGGAAGGGCTTTCATCATAGCAATAAAACCGGTAGTTTTTGTTAGGATATATTGATTCGGGTTATCCCATTCTATTGGCCAAACTTTTTTAGCCGCATTAAACATGTTTAGCAATATTTTGAGAATAATTTCATCTTTATCCTCTCTGAAATAATCGTTAAAAATGCATTTTTGTCTCACAGGCAATTTACCCATTTTAGCAATAATATCCCTATCTTCATCTGGATTATCACTAATGTGCACTAAAAGATGTTTTACAAATGTACCCTGAGATAAACTTTGATTTTCTCCCCCAGTATTTCTTCCAAGCATTTTTAATCTACGATACCACGGAGATCCAGGTGTACTGTTCATTGCACGTGCTATTTCATGAGCAGTTTTATATGGGCTTCTGCCTTTAGTTATACCAAAAAGATCGTACACCAGAGAAGCAGGCACCTTTGTCTGTTTACCGTTTATAATTGCAAATATAAGCGCTTTCTGTTCAACCGTAGGACTTGGGATTAAAACAACAGGAATTTTAAAATCTTTTGCTCTACCGCTTTCCTTTATTCCCTGTATCCTATGCTGACCATCAACAATTTCTGCAACTACGTTATCCTTAATGTCAATTGAATCAGAAGTATCATCTATATCATATTCACCATCTTTGAGAGCCAATAAGATCGGTGTTGGAAAAGCGGCGTCGAGAGTTTGTGCATATTCAGATATCTCCTTAATACGCTTGCTCGAAGGTTCACGTTGAATACCTTCAGAGCTTCTTAATTTGTTATCATCGAATGCTCTGGGTTGAGCCTTCGACATTTCTATTAACACGTCAGCACCCATTACAGTCAAATAAAACTCTCCTGCAGGCTGCTCGAATTTCATTATTCTAAGTTTCATATCTTAACTCCGTTTTCATCGCTTTTTATATTTTTAGCCTTTTTTGATAAATCAGCAATCTCATCATCCTCTTTCTGAACAATCTTATCTGCAGATTCTTCCCAAGAAGCGTAACGGAAGCAATACAAATATGATGCAAACATAATAACAAGAAGTGTAATCACAAAAACCCAAAATATCTGTGCTCCTTCTAAAATAACACCAACATTCAGAATAATCAGAAAAATAGCAATCATAAATCCTATGGTCCTGATTGAGCTACTCTCCTTTGAAACACCAGACTTTATTGAAGTAGCAGCCGCAAAACATTCAGCCAATAATACTATATTAAAGGAGGCGACATCGGCAATTGCAGACTCCATACTAACATTTTTCCAAATGATGGGGAGCCAAATTCCTACGGTTCCCAAAAACATGATCGTAACAAGCCACATTATAAATTCGTGCCGGTGTGACTTAATTTCATTGAGTGGCTCTAAAAAGCTTTTTGAAACCATACTTTATTCCTCCGAAAAAACAGAAAGTTTGTCACACACATATCAGTAAACTTAAACAGGTGCCACTATTCTCTCTAAAGTCCCCTTTTCAACCATATTCAGGGAAATTAAAAAATCATTGTGCTCAAAAGTTTCACGAAGCGGCTTCTGAGTTTTAACCCAACCCAAGCCATCGGTAATCCACACAAAAGTATAACCGGATCCTCTCAGATGATCTTGCAATGTTTTATATTCACCTGCTGTGGATTTTAATTTGGAACCGCCTCCGCTGTAAAAATTAGTTTCTACTATGACAAGCGTTTTTTTGTTATTTATAACAAAATCGTATCTGCGTGAAGATTTATCTACAGGAACATCGTATCCAAATTTTTCTTTAATAAGACTGCTATTTGCTTCCTTTAAATAATTAAATCCATACTTTTTGCATAAACTTGAGACAAAAAATTCAACAATATTCTCCATTGCATGTCCGGAACGGTTTTTTCTGCCATTACTGTCCAAACCGGCTTCAACTCCTATGACATAATCAACCAAATTTTTTATCTTGTTTTCAGTAAACAATCTGGAAAGTCCGGTATTTTTAACAAATTTCAAAATTCTTTTTATTTCATCTTGCGACAAACCGCCCCGACCATCAAAATTAAAGTCCTCATAAACAAATTTATTTTTTGAATAATCAACAAGAATCCTGTATCTTTTGGAAGATTCCCCGTCACGGACAAGCAAAACCGGTATCGCCGTTATAGTTTCAGGATATTGCCTTACTAAAGACTCAAACTCCATGTCAAAATCTTTTTTTCCTATAAGGGAATTAAGCAGGTTCAGATACCTTTCCACATTTCCGGCATTCTCAAATACCTTATCCCAGTTTACAAAGTAATTCCATAGCAGTATAGATTCTTTCAGGTTACCGATTAAATACTTAAAAACCTCATCCTTATCTTTACAATTAAGCAATTCCTCATAAAAAGGCAGATATTTCACTTATCCCCCAAAGTGAGAGAGTAGCTGCTCTTCTTTAAATGATATGGATTTTCTAATTCTTTTCACAGCCGTTTCAAGGTAAATTTTATCCATCTCTATGCCTATAAATTTCCTGCCCAGGTCCACTGCGGCCACCCCCGTTGTACCTGAACCCAAAAACGGATCAAGTATCAAATCCCCAGGATTAGAGCTTGCAAGTAAGATCCTTTTAAGCAACTCCAGCGGCTTTTGTGTCGGATGCTTGCCAAATTCTTTTTCAGACGATGAAGGCGGATATATATGCCAGACACTTTTCATCTGCTTACCACCATTCATGCGCCTCATATCCTGATAATTGAATAAATGCCTGCTTTTGGTATTCTTTGCCGCCCAAATCACTGTTTCGCTTGCGTGAGTAAAATAGCGGCATGAAAGGTTCGGCGGCGGGTTCGGCTTGACCCAAGCAATATCATTTAATATTTTAAAGCCAAGCTGCTGCATCGCAAAACCTATGGAATGTATTACATGTGAAGTCCCGCTCACCCATATGGTTCCATTAGGTTTAAGCGCTTTTTGACAAACAGATAGCCAATCTCTATTAAATTGATGGTTTAATTCCGGCCCATTGCTTCTATCCCATTCTCCTTTGTTTACGCTAACCATTTTACCGGACTGGCAGGAAATTCCTCCATTGGAAAGGAAATAAGGCGGGTCAGCGAAAATCACATCAACAAAGCCATTAGGATAAACATTAGACATTTTTGCCAGGATATCAATACAATCTCCGTGATACAAAGTGATATTTTTTTTGGAATCACTAAAAAAAGGCTGGATGCCAGCACCGCAGTAATGACTTACTGAATTTTCAGCAATAGAATGTGCATTTTTGCGAAAATATTTTGAATGCTTAAGATAAACCTTAGATGTTTTTCTTATTTTTTTTTCAGATTTCAGTTTTGCCTTCATAATTGGGACAATTTAGCACCTTATCTACCCTATTATATACATTTTCAAGAACCGCAGCCATATCCGCATTCTAACACATATACGCGACAGGGACATGTCGCGGAAAATATAAAGCGGAAAATCAACAGGCAAATTTAACAGCCATTTTTAATTCTTTAAATACAGGCAGCATCCGCCTTTATAACAGACAAAAGCCGCAATGAACAAATGCTTCAGTTTGATACGCTCTCCCCTTTATAAAAACCGTCCTTATCCAATTTCAAACCTATATCCTTTCTGTAATGCTTGCCTTCAAAATTAATTCTTTCCGCCTTTTTATACGCTAAAGCCAAAGCTGCGCTGTGATTTTCTCCCAAAGCCGACACAGTTAATACCCTGCCGCCGGCAGTATAATATTTCCCGTTTTCAAATTTTGTCCCGGCATGAAAAATATTTATCCCTTCCTCTTTTTCAAGGCCGCTTATTTCATCGCCTTTTCTCGGATTTTCGGGGTAGCCGCTTGAGGCAAGCACCACGCATGCGCAGGCGCCGCTTTTAACTTCGGCTTCTTCTTTTTGAAGCTTCCCGCCGCAGGCCGCATCATATAAAAGTCCGGCCAAATCCTCATTCAAAAGAGGCAGTACAGCCTGCGTCTCAGGGTCGCCGAAACGGCAATTAAATTCCAGAACCTTAGGCCCGTTTTTTGTTATCATAAGGCCGGCGTATATTACGCCTCTGTAATCTATCTTCTCGGTAACTATGCCTGTTATAAAGCGCCAGAGAATCTCATTTTTTATTTCATCCAAAAGTTCTTCTTTAAGCTTGACCGGGCATATCGCGCCCATGCCGCCTGTATTGGGCCCTTTATCCGAGTCCAAAAGTCTTTTATGGTCCATTGACACAGGAAGCATCGTAAAAGTTTTGCCGTCAACCACCGCCATCACCGAGCATTCCCAGCCTTCTAAAAATTCCTCTATCACTATCTTGGAGCCCGAGCAGCCGAAAATCCTTTTCTCCATAAAATCCTGCGCCGCCGCAATAGCTTCATTTTCATTGAAACATATCCTCACTCCCTTACCGGCCGCCAGGCCGTCCGCCTTAACGACAATAGGATATTTGTTCCTTTCCTTTATGTATTCCTTCGCATAAGAAAAATCGTAAATTATCTTAAAATCGGCGGTAGGTATATAATGCCTGTTCATAAACTCCTTGGCCACCTGTTTTGAAGACTCTAAAACGGCGCCCCTGAGTTTAGGGCCGAAAACCTTTATCCCCTTTTTCTCCAAAAAATCAGATATGCCCTTGCATAAAGGCTCTTCGGGACCGGCCACAACCAGATCTATTTTTTCATCAAGACAAAAAGCCGCTATTTTTTCAAAATCCAAAGCGGCTATATCCCGGCTGTCGGCTATTTCTGAAATCGCTTTTGAGTAAGGCAGCTGGAAAAGTTTTGCGGTTTGAGGGCTTTCTTTCAATTTCGCGCACAAGGCATGCTCCCTGGCGCCCGCGCCTATAACAAGTATATTCATAAAACCTCCGTTACACCGGGTAGGAACCGTCAAAACAGGCGCTGCAAAAACCCCTGTCGCCCCGGCCGCAGGCTTTGATGAGATTTTCAAGCGACAGATAATGCAGTTCATCAGCGCCGATAAATTTTCTTATTCTTTCAATTTCCTTGAGACGAAACGCTATGAGCTCTTTTTGCGTAGGAGTGTCTATGCCGTAAAAACAGGGAGCAATTATCGGCGGGGAGGCTATGGCCATTATGATCTTTTTCGCGCCGGCTTTTCTTAAACTGCCTATGATTTTAGATGAGGTTGTGCCTCTCACCAGAGAATCGTCTATAAGCACTATTTTCCTGCCGTAAATGGCGTCTTTTATCGGCGCCAGCTTAAGATGCGCCGTAAATTCCCGCATTTTCTGATCCGGCTGTATGAAAGACCTTCCGGCATAATGATTTCTCATAAAAACGGGAACATAGGGAATGCCGGAAGCTTTTGAAAAGCCAAGGGCATAAGATGTTCCCGAATCAGGCACGCCGGAGACTATATCAGCCTTCAATGACTTCAGCTCCCTGAAAAGGTGCTGGCCTATCAAATATCTGGCATTCTGAACAGTCTGTCCGCATATAATTGAATCAGGTCTGGCAAAATATACCTGCTCAAAGATGCAGCGGCTTTTCCTTTCGGGCGCGGCAAATCTGAAAAAAGATATCCTGCCGCCTCTTACCACGGCCGCCTCGCCCGGCTCTATTTCCCTTATGATATCCGCGCCTATGACGCTGGCCGCGCAGGTCTCTGAGGCAAAAATAAAGGCCTTGCCTTTTTTTGCCAGTATAAGAGGCCTGAAGCCGTAAGGGTCTCTGGCGGCAAGCAGGGCGTCTTTATGCAAAAAAAGAAAAGAGTAGGCGCCTTTCAATTTCGGCAGCTGATCAGCGGCCGCCGAAACGAAATCTTTTTGGGAACTTCTGCTTATAAGATGTATGATGATTTCGCTGTCGGTGTCGGACTGAAAAATGGCGCCTGAATTAACCAGCTCGGACTTTATCTCAGCCGCATTCACTATGTTTCCGTTATGAGCAGCTGCCGCTTCGCCGTATTTACATTTGAAATATATGGGCTGCGAATTGTTTACCGTGCTGGAGCCGGCAGTGGAATATCTCACATGACCTATGGCCGTATCTCCCTCAAGCGACGACAGTATGGACGGATTAAAGACTTCATTTACCAGCCCCATGCCGTTATAGTATGAGAGACGTCCTTTATTCAGGGAGGCGATTCCGGCGGATTCCTGGCCCCTGTGCTGCAAAGTAAAAAGCGCTATGTATGAAAGTTTCGCGCTCTCCTTATCGCCGGATATTCCAAAAATGCCGCACATAAAGCCTCCGCCGGAAAAAATAAATCTTAGAAATTAAAACCTGTAATCCGCGCCGAAAGTGGCAAACCAGCCTTCAAGGGAGTATTTAACCGCTCCCTCTTTTCTGCTGCCCTTGCCGTAAAGCAGGCCTGCAGTCAAATCCCAGGCCGAAAGCTTCTTCTTTACGCCGGCCGAAAACCTGTGCATAGGCACATCAACCGCGCTGGAAAAGTCTATGCTGTCCTTATCTATGGCCGGCGTATCAAAAGCATAGCCGCCCATATAGGAAAAATCATCGCCTAAGCTTTTTTCAAAGCCGAGTCTGAATTTTATTGAAGTTCTCCAGTCAAAAGTTTTCGGCTGATTGACCAGTGTTGTCTGCGGAGTATCCATTGTTATCTTGTTTGAGAATCCGTTCCACCAGGTCTGGGAAAAATCAGCGCCTATTTTTAAAGTCTTATCATATTTGTAAAGGGCGCCTATGGTTGATGTGGGCGGCTGCTTGACCTTGAAAGTAAAATCTGATTTTTCAGTCAGCGCGCCGTTCGTATATGCCTTGGCCTTGCCCTCTATTTTGACCGTGCCTCCCGTTCTGAAAACGGCAGAACCGGTCAGTTTATCATTGAAGTCATATTTTAACCCGCCTATGCCTTCAAAACCAAGCCCTGTGCCCGAAAGTTTGGTTTTCAATTCAAGAGTAAAAGGCCATGTAACGCCAAGCTTTGTCTCTCCGTTTAAAATACCGTTCAGGGCATTAAGGCCGAAACCGGCTGAAAACTTAGGGCTTAGTATAACTGAATACGAAACATTGGCGACAACCAGCCCGGCAAAACTTTTGGTGTCTATCTTGCTGTAAAGCGGATTCAGGGATTTATCATCCTCAAAATCCACGCTGTTCATAAGCGGCGTAAAAAAACCGAAGCCGAGAGCAGATTTTTCGTTCAAAGGCATAACGGCGCCGCCTGAACCGAGAATGAAAGATGAATCCTGATGTTTTTTCGCAAAATTATTGTCCGTGCCGTTAATTTTTATTGAGTTTCCGTCCTTAACATTCATCTGGCCCGGTCTGGCTTCAAGTCCGGCCTGTTTAGGCGAGCCGGCTATCCCTGCCGGATTCCAGTAAACATGCGCCCAGCCGCCATTATCTGCCGAAACGGCGCCGCCTTTCAATACTTCGCCGCTTCCTACGCCGTCAAATTCATAACCGGATGAAAAAGCGCCTTTTACAAAGACAAAAAGCGCAAGGACAGCTAATAACTTAACCGGCAATTTTTTTAAGCTTAAGCGTAATGAGAACCCCATATTTATCTCCTTTGTTTTCAAGTTTTATTTGAGCGTCATTCTGATCGCACAGGTCTTTGACTATCATAAGCCCCAGACCTGAGCCGTCTTTTTTGGTTGTGAAGGAATCCTTAAAGGCCGCCCCAAGCATATTCTCAGGGAAAGCCGGACCATTGTCAAATATCTCCACAAACAAAAAATCTTCATCCTCTCGGCAATTTACTTTTATAAGTTTTTTCTCATTTTTTTCGCCTTCAAAAGCTTCAACGGCGTTTTTAAGAAGATTGAATATAACGGTATAAAATTCACTGGGATTGAAATATGCCTTTTCATTTTCAACTTTTGAGACGGAGAATTCATATCCTATATCAGCCGAATAAAATTTCATCACCGTTATTGTATTTTCAACTATCTCGCAAATATTCGCCTGCCGGCTTTGATAGTCCTGACCTTTTCTGGCATAGGCGACAATGGCTTCCATAGACTGCGAAAGTTTGTCTATGGAGTCCTGTATGGCGCCGAAACGCCTTTCGTCATTTCTTATCTCTTCATTTTTTCTGGACATCTTTATGTAGTTTTTTATCAATGTTAAGGGCGTTCTCATATCATGAACCACTCTGTGAGCTATAAGACCGAGATTACCCTGCTTTTCCAATTGAGCGTATTTGGCTATGAGCATCTCCCTTTCCCTGGCCTCGGAGCTGAGTTTATTCTTGACATTTTCGTATATAAGATTGGCGCTGTATGCCACTGTAGCCATAAATGAAACGGTGGAAAATGAAACTATAAAGGTTGTAAGAGGACTGTCATATATAGCTCTGGCGCCGCTGCTGTAAACCGGCAGCGTTCCAAAAAACTCAAGACAAATAACGAGAGTATAACTGAGTATGCCGAAATACGGCGAATATCTGTTCGCTATTCCGCCTATATTTTCAAAAATATAAACGCAAAAATAGAGGAAAATGAAAGGCGAAGTTATGCCGCCGCTTAAATGTATGACAGCCGCCAGAACTATAAAGGCAAAAGCGCTTAGCAGTCCTGTTACTTTTGTAAATCTTTTCTCCGGGATTTTATGATAGGTTAAATAGAAAATAAAATACGAGATTGAGGAAATCAAAGCTATTATTCCCATCAGCTTCGGAAATGGAAAATCTGTAAAAAAAATAACCAGCGAAGCCAAAAAATTAAACTCGCCGGTTATAAGCGCCTGTCTTTTGACGGAATCGCCGGCTATTATATTTTTGTAAATTCTTTCTGTGATGCTTTTTCTTTGGGCGCTCACTTTTCAAATTCCCCCTGCCAGTATCTGACAAAAGTCGGCGCAATAAGCATAAGAAGCGAATAACCCATTATCAATTCCCAAGGCAAATTAAAGAAGGGTATTATCCCCCAATCCCAGCCCAGCACATCAATATTGTAAGTCCATACGCCGAAATGCGCACCGACGGCTTCCATGGGCAGGCAGATAAAAATAGCCGTCACTATGTCAAAAAGAAATATCCTTTTATCTTTATCCGCAATAGGATCTTTCTTAAAAACAAGCCGGAACAATTTTTCCGAAATTATCGGCACCAGCGTAAGCATTATCATCCAGCCGGTTATAACAGCCGCGGGAGTATCTCTGTAAAAATTTATTCTGAAATTATAATCCCACAGTGGTTCCGTGGCTATCTCCCAAAAAACGCCGACTATGCCGGCGGCTATCAGCTCGCCCAGAACATTTCTCTTTGCGTATTTCTTGAAAAGCCACCACAATAAAGGCGCCTGCACAAAGCCGATTATTTCCAGCACTATCAGCGTTTTGCTCATTTTCCCGAATCTCTCTTTTTAAAATAATTTTCAATAACAAGCATAAGCAGAACCACAAAAAGCGGCGGAAACCAGTAATATAAGAGCGGCTCTTCTATGGGAACGCCGAAAATGGTCTGGCCGACAGTGCGGTTCGGGTTCCATACCCAATGACCGCGGCTTACAGACATTATCTCGCAGGCAAACATAAGTATCTCAAAGGTTATTATCATCGCTATGGCGGCATACCAGTTCAGAGTTTCTTTGGCGGCCTTGTAAAAAGGGACAACAATGAGAAAGAAAGGCGCAGCCAGTATAACCGTGGCCGGCCACCTCTTTTGCTCTTTCGGCGCGGCGGCGGCTTTATTTTCGTCCTGTTTTTCTTTTATCTCTTCTTCAGGCATTTTTATTCCTTGATTTCAATTTTTCAAAAAGGCGGCAATAAGCGAGATAAAGCGAAAGGCAGAAAGGAGTGGCGCCGAACCAGTAAACATATTCCTCTATAGGCGCCTTCCATATCCATATGCCGAGCAGCGGATCTATCCTCTCTGAAAATCCCCATACGTCAAATTTCAAGTACAAATATTCCATAATGACCGAAACAACGGCCATTATGAAAACTGTAAGCCAGAAGGCTTTCCTTGTATAAGTCTGCAGCGGCCTGTAAAGAAATATCAAAAACAGAATTGAAGGGACCCAGAAAAGAACGGTATATGAAATGAAATAAACCGGCATAGCTTAATTATATAAATAAAGCGGCCTTCACGAGCAATAATCCACAGCGTTCTTAAAAAACATAAAACCGGCCGATAAAAAATTCTTTCCTTCCTTTTTTTGACCCTGAACGCCGAAAAAATTCCTCTCCGGATGCGGCATAAGCCCCAGCACATTGCCGCGGCTGCTGCATATACCCGCTATGTCCGCCGCCGAGCCGTTGGGATTTTCGACGTAGAAAACAGGCGCCAGATTGCCGGCCAATATCGCTTCAAGGTCTTTTTTGTCCCGCGGCAGGAATTTGCCTTCGCCATGCGCTATGGGAAGCTCTATCTCCTCAGGCAGGCCTTTTGTGAATATGCAGGGGCTTTTGGGATTGACCTTCAACTTTACCCATTTGCAGATGAAACGGCCGCAATCATTTAAAAAAAGCGTGGCCCTTCTTTCTCCGCAAGGATTTTCCGGGAGATAACCCGTTTTAACCAGGACTTGAAAGCCGTTGCAAATGCCTATAACCGGTTTGCCCGCTTTTATAAAATTTTCAAAGTCTTTCTTTAAGGACCTTATTTTAAGCGCAAATATCTGACCGGCTGAAATATCATCGCCGTATGAAAATCCGCCGGGCAGCGCCAGAATATCATAATCTGAAATTTTCTTAAAACCTTTCAGTATCTCGTTTATGTGAACTGTTTCAGCCTTCGCTCCGCAATAATTGAAAGCGGCTGCAGTTTCCATATCGCAGTTGGTGGCAGCGCCTCTTAAGATCAAGGCCTTGGGTTTCATATTTTATCCCCCAGGGAATTTTTCCATAATGAAAGCAGTTTTTTTGTATCGGCTTTTATTTGAGTTTCCCCTCTTAAAGATATTTCCAGTTTTTCATCGGCTGAAACAAAACCTATTTTGGAAATCCTTATGCCGCAAGACGATTTCAAAAAAGCTTTTTCTTTGCCGGATTCAACCTCAACGATTATCAAGCCGGGCCCCTGCGAAAAAAGCGCCTCTTCAGTCCTGAGCCCGCGGCAAACGCCGCCGAGTTCCAGCTTGCAGGTCAGTCCGTCAAAAGACATTTTTGCCGCAGCGGCCGCCAGCCCGCCCTTGGAGACATCATGAGCCGCTGCAACAAAACCGCTCTCTACGGCTTTTGAAAGAAACAAATAATCCTTCATATGCTCTCGGGGCTTACACGGCGGCAGGACATTGTTTTTCTCCTTGAATATTTTTGAGTAAACACTGCCGCCCATGCCGCCCTTTATTCTGCCTATCAAATAGACCGGATTGCCGGCTTTTTTGAATTCGCTTGAAACCGTTTTTCTCACATCTTTAACCGGCGCTATGGCCGAAATTAAAAGCGAAAGCGCTATCGGATAATCTTTGCCTTTGACTTTTGACTGATTATAAAAACTGTCTTTCCCCGATATGAAAGGCGCGCCGTAGGCAATAGCCGCATCCCTGCAGCCTAAAGCCGCCATGGCAAAATCTCCGAGAATATGCGGATTTCCGGGATTGGCGCAGCAGAAATTATCCAGCAGCGCAGTTCTTGAAATATCGGCGCCTGCGCAAGCCAGAGATCTTATGGCCTCGTCAATGGCGTAAAATGACATCAAGTAGGGATTTATCTTGCCTGACTGCGAATCAAAGCCGTGAGATACGGCAAAGCCCTCATAATTGTCCATCTCGCCGGTAAAGGCATAAGGCCAGATTACCGCCGCATCCGAAGGCGTATTGCCCGATTTTCCGCAAAAGGGCTTCAAGACGGTCGCGCCCTGAACTTCATGGTCATATTGTCTGATTATCGCCTCTTTTGAGCAGACATTGACATCTGAAATTATCCGGTTTAGAACTTCATTATAATCCTTAGGTTTATGAGTAAAATGTTTGATCTCGGGACGCGGCTTGTAAACGGCCTTTTTTACAAACTTCGGCAGGCCGCCGTGAAGAAAGGCCATATCCATGTCTATTATTTTTTCATTTCCAAAAAATACTCTTAATCTGCCTGAGCCGTCAAAACTGCCAAGCACGCATATCGGGCATTCTTCTATCCCGCATATATCTTTGAGAGCCGCAAGATTTTTCCTTGGAACGCTTAAAACCATTCTTTCCTGGGATTCGCTCACCCATATCTCCCATGGTTTGACCGATGAGTCCTTAAGCAGGGCTTTTGACAAATCAACGCAGGCGCCGGTATCAGCACCCAATTCGCCTATGGCGGAAGAAAAGCCGCCGGCGCCGCAATCTGTAAGAGCATTGTAAAGTTTTTTATCGGCAGCTTTCATTATGACGTCCAGAACCTTCTTTTCATTTACCGCATGGCCTATCTGAACTGCGCTTGAACCCGTATTCTCGTCTATATCCGCGGAAGAAAAAGTGGCGCCATGTATGCCGTCCCTGCCGGTAGGGCCGCCTATGACAACTATTAAATCGCCTTTTTTAATCTTTTTGAAAATCCTGTCCTTTCTTATCAGCCCCACACAGCCGACATAAACCAGAGGGTTAAAAGTATAGCTTTCGTCAAAATGCACACTGCCGGCCGCAGTGGGTATGCCCATTCTGTTGCCGTAGTCCCTGACGCCTTCAACTACGCCTTCATAAATCTTCTTCGGCGGTAGAAAACCCTTCGGCATTTTTTCCTTTTCAAAAGGGCCGAAGCAAAAATTATCGGTATTAAGCACAGGTTTGGCGCCAAGGCCTGTGCCCAGAATGTCTCTTATCACTCCGCCGACGCCGGTTTCAGCGCCGCCGTAAGGGGCCACTGCGCAGGGGTGATTATGTGTTTCTGCCTTGAAGGCCAAACCCCATTTGGAGCGCGGCGACATTTCTATCACGCCGGCATTGTCCTTGAATACTGACAGGCACCATTTTTTATTGAGTTTTAAAGTGGCCTTCACTATTGTTTCTTTGAAAAGGTTCCTGAAAAGTCTTTTTCTCCCGCCGATGCAGAGCTCCACAGGGCCGGAAAATGTTTTATGCTTGCAGTGCTCTGACCAGGTCTGGGCTATAGTTTCCATTTCGGCTCTGGTCGGATTTCTGCCCAAGCCGGCGAAATAAGCTCTTGCTTTCTCAAGCTCGGCTGAGTTCAATGACCAGCCGAATTTTTCATTGAGCTTTAAAAGCTCTTTTTTTGAGGCATTGATAAAATTTTCCATAGTCAATCTGCCCTGACAGAATGTATCAAATCATTGCCGAAACAGGCCATAACGGCGCTTTGAGCTTCCAGAGGGCTAAGGCCTTTTATATAGAACACGCGCCCTGTAACAATTTTAGCCGGCTTTGAAAAGCCGCCCAGAAACAGCGCCTCGGCCGCGCTTTGAGCCAGCACATCGGTTATGCCGGGCTTAAAAAGCATTTCCACTCTAACAAAACCGTCAAGTTTTCTCGGCTTGCCGGCTGTAAAATCCTCCGCTATAAAATCGCTTAAGACATTCCCGGCCATTTTTTCAAAATCTTTTTTCCCGTAAGAGCCGTCTATAATGTAAAGTTTGCTTTCCCTGGCGGCCCTTGCCCTGGGCGAAAAATGGGAAAGTTTCCTAAGCAGGCCTTTTTCTTCGTTTGAAGCGAATTCTTCTCTGGTGAATACCTCTATTTTCATGATATTATCTTGCCTTCTATCTCTCTGTAAAGTTCGGCTGTGCGCGCCGCGATATCCGGCGGCAGCTCAGGCGCAGGCGGCGTCTTAAGATCCCAGCCGCTTTTAATAAGCCAGTTGCGTACAAATTGCTTATCATAACTGTCGGGGCTTTTGCCCGGCTGCCATGTCCCGGCGTCCCAGAACCTTGAAGAGTCCGGCGTAAAAGCCTCGTCTATCAGTATCAGCTCTCCGTCCAGGAACCCGAATTCAAGCTTTGTGTCGGCAAGTATTATTCCTTTCTTCAAAAGATAGTCATGGGCAAAATTATAAAGCTCAAGGGATTTTTTCCTCACCTCATTCGCCGTTTCAAGACCTATTTTATCCGCCATAAACTCAAAGGAAACATTTTCATCATGCCCCTTGTCCGCTTTTGTAGTGGGCGTAAAAATCGGCTCGGGCAATTTCTGAGCTTCTTTCAGCCCGGCAGGCAATTGAATGCCGCAAACAGAGCCGCTTTTGAGATATTCCTTCCAGCCGCTGCCTGTTATGTATCCGCGTACTATACACTCAAAATCTATTCTTTGGGCCCTGGCCGCCAGAACGCTTCGGCCGTCAAAATATTGCGGAAGCTCAACTCCGGTCAGATCTTTAATTTCAGCCAAATCTGCGCTTATCAGATGATTTTTTATTATATGCTTTGTCTTTTCAAACCAGAACAGGCTTATACGGTTAAGCACAGCGCCCTTTCCCGGTATTTCGCTCGGCAAAACGAAATCAAAGGCGGAAATTCTGTCCGTGGCGCATATGAGCAGTTTATCTTCATCAACAAAATAAACATCTCTGACTTTGCCTTTGTACAGCTTAAGATCCTGCAGCTTCATTTCGCCTCCCTTTTCATTCCCACTCTATTGTTGCGGGCGGTTTGGAAGTTATATCATAAACCACCCTGTTTATGCCTCTGACCTCGCTTATTATGCGCGAAGAAATTCTGCCCAAAAGCGAATGTTCAAGTTTCGACCAGTCGGCTGTCATACCGTCCACGCTGTCCACGCACCTTACGGCCAGAGCGTTCTCATAGCTTCTCTCATCGCCCATAACACCTACCGACTTGACCGGCAGCAGAACGCAAAAAGCCTGCCATATCTTATAGTAAACTCCTGCTCTGTTTATTTCCTCTCTCATTATCAAATCAGCCTGTCTTAAAATGTTCAATCTTTCTTTATTCACTTCGCCTATTATCCTTATGGCCAGTCCCGGCCCCGGGAAAGGATGCTGATAAAGGATTTCTTTCGGCAAGCCGAGTTTTTCTCCTACTTCGCGCACCTCATCCTTGAAAAGAAATTTGAACGGCTCTATCAGCTTAAAACCGAGTTTTTCCGGCAGCCCTCCGACATTATGATGGCTTTTTATCACGGCTGAAGGGCCTTTAACCGATACTGACTCTATTATGTCCGGATAAAGCGTGCCCTGCAGCAGGAATTTGGCGCCTTTTATTTTTTTCGCCTCTTTCCTGAAAACATCTATAAATGTTGCGCCGATAATCTTTCTCTTTTTTTCAGGGTCCTCTATCCCGGCCAGCCTTTTTAAGAATATGCCGGATGCATCCGCCACCTTTATGTTGAAATGAAATTTCTTTCTGAAAACGCTTTCAATTCTCTCCCTGTCGCCTGCTCTGAGCAGTCCGGTATCCACAAAAACGCAGTTAAGCCTGCTGCCGAGCGCCTTATGCGCAAGAACAGCGGCCACTGAACTGTCAACGCCGCCTGAAAGCGCGCAAATAACCTTTTCCCTGCCGGCAGTTTCCTTTATCTCTTTTATGGAATTTTTTATGAAGTCGCCGCTATTGAAAAAATCCCTTATTTTGCAGACATTAACCGCAAAATTTTCAAGGATTTTAATGCCGCCTTCAGTGTGAAAAACCTCCGGATGGAATTGAAGCGCGTAAATGTTCCTTGACGGCTTTTCTATGGCGGCTATAAGCCCGTTTTCCGTCTTGGCGCATACGGAAAATTCAAGGGGAGCTTTTTTAACCTCATCGCCATGGCTCATCCATACATTCAGCTCCTTCTTCAGCCCTTTAAAAAGCCCGCCCTGCGAAACCCTTATTTTCGTAAGGCCATACTCCCTTTTAACGGCTTTTTTTATCTCGCCGCCCAAATCTCTGGAAATAAGCTGCATGCCGTAGCATATTCCCAAAATAGGCACAGGGCAGGTGGCTATATCAAAGGGCGAACCGGGTGCATTGCCTGCATATACGCTTTGCGGCCCTCCTGAAAATATAATGCCTTTTATATCGTCTCTTATCAGTTCTTTAAGCGGCGTATTGAAAGGCTTTATCTCGCAATAAACCTTCAAACTTCTCAAACGCCGGGCTATGAGCTGCGTATACTGGCTGCCGAAATCAAGTATCAGTATCTGTTCCATCGGCTTATTTCTGCTTTCCCATGCCGACTATCTGCGCTTTTTGTAAAAGCTTGCCCTCGGTTTTTATGGAAGGAGCTATTATTATCGGCACCATCTGCATTTCCTTTATATTATGCGCTCCAAGCGCGCCCATTGAAGTTTTAAGAGCGCCGACAAGATTTTGAGTGCCGTCATCAGTTCTGGCCGGGCCGAATAAAATCTCTTCTATGCTTCCCGTGGTGCCCACATGAACCCGCGTGCCTCTCGGCAGATTGGCATGAGGGGTGGCCATGCCCCAATGATAACCTTTTCCGGGGGCTTCCTTGGCTTTGGCAAAAGGCGAGCCTATCATAACCGCGTCGGAGCCGGAAGCTATCGCCTTGCATACATCGCCGCCGGTTATCATTCCGCCGTCGGTTATTATGGGCACATATTTGCCCGTTTTCTTGAAATAAACATCTCTGGCCGCCGCGCAATCCACTGTCGCCGTAACCTGCGGCACGCCTATACCCAGAACGCCGCGGCTGGTGCAGGCCGCTCCGGGGCCGACTCCTATAAGAAGCCCGGCCGCGCCGGTCTCCATAAGCTCAAGCGCGGCTCTGTAGGTAACGCAATTTCCAAGCACCACCGGGATTTTCATTTCCTTAATGAATTTAAAAAGGTCCAGCGGCTTTTGCTTTGAAGATTCATATCTCACTGAAATGACGGTGGACTGAACAAAGAAAATATCGGCGCCAGCCTCTCTGGCTATTGGACCGAATTTGCCGGCATTCTGCGGTATGCAGCTTACAGCGCAGGGAACTTTATGCTTCTTTATTTCCTCAACTCTTCTTGCTATAAGATTGGGCTTTACCGGCTCCCTGTAAATTTTCTGGAAAATCTCAGTTGACTCCTCCGGTTTGCAATTGACCAGGCGCTCAACCGCCTCTGCGGGATTCTCATAGCGGCTGTTTATGCCGTCCAGATTTAAAACGGCCAGGCCGCCGAGTTTGTTCATTGCCGCAGCAAAATCCACGCCTACAACGCCGTCCATAGCCGAGGCGAGAAAAGGGATTTTCAGTTTTATGCCGCCGATTTCAACTGAAGTATCCGTATCGTCCGGATCTATCGTTAAACTGCCCGGCACCAGTGCTACATCGTCAAAACCGTAAGTCTGTCTGGCTTCTCTGTCTCTGCCTATGTAATTTGACATCATTCCTCCGTTTTTCCCTCATAAAAGACAAAAAGCCCGCTGAAAACGTTTTTTTTTTCAGCGAGCTCACAGTCCGTAATGCCCGGACCTTAAAAACTCTGCAAATCTATGCTAAGATTCTAACAAATTAAAAGGCGAAAACAAAATTCGCCTCCGCCGTATTCAAAATATCACCGCTTTTCCCGGCAAACTCCCTAGGCAAAAATTCCGTATAATATTGAAATGGAAGGTATTGAGCCGGTAATACATATAACGACAGCATGCAATCACAGATGCCTGTTCTGTTCCCGCAAGGGAGACCCGCCGGAATCGCCTGAAGAAATCATTGAAATACTTAAAAATTTCAAATACACCATAACAATAGAAGGCGGCGAGCCGACCTTGTCAAAAAAATTATTTTCTCTCATCAGAAAAGCAAAAAAGGAGAAAGTAAGGGAGATAATGCTTGTAACAAACGGATTTTCTCTGGACAGGCAGGAAAATGTGCGGAAAATGACGGCCGCCGGCGTGGATGTTTTCAACTTTAATTTCCCTTCGCATATTGAAAAAATTTACAATTTGCTGACCGGCTCAAAAAATTTCAGAAAAACTGTTTCGGCTATCAAAAACTGCATTGATATAGCCGGCCCGCAAAAAACAAGGCTTACCATGGTTTTGAACTCCATGAATTATAGGTTTTTGGCTGCCTATGCGGGATTTGTAAAAAAAGAATTCGGGAAAATTTTCTACTGCGAAATAAATATGATAAAAGTTCTGGGCTCAGTGAGAAAAAGGACATGGCTGGTCCCGAAGCTTGCGGATATGGCTCCCTATTTAGACGAAGGTTTTGCCGCCTTTAAAAAACTCGGCATCAAATTTGTAAGCGACGGCCTGCCGCTTTGCTTTATGAAAGGCAGCGAGGAAAACAATATAGATGCCTGCATGGCTGCCTCAGGAGGACTTTTTTCCGCCTCGGAAAAAGCGCATACTCCTTTATGCACTAAATGCCTTTTGAAAAAATTCTGCCCCGGACCGAGAAAGGATTATATTTCGCTTTACGGCTGCGCAGAAATTAAACCCTGCAGAAATGCCCAGTACGCCTCATCCGTCAAAAAAAGGCTTAAAAACGGACAGTATTAAACTTAAAATTTAGCGGATTTTTACGGTTTTTTGAATTGCTATAATTTTACTATGGCCAAAATGTATCCCTCGGGTCTTGTAAGCTTCATAAATTCAAGCGAAAGAGAATTTTATGAGCTCTTAAAAGACAGCCCGGCTACCAGAGACTGGACCGTTTTCTATTCTCACAGGCTGGTCTCAGCCAAATACTTAAATGAAATTGATTTCCTCATACTCATTCCAAATCTCGGCGTTTCGCTCATAGAATTGAAGGCCAATAACCCAGTAAGGATCTCGCCCGACACCTTCTCATACAGCTATATGGGCAAGATTACTGAAAAAGAAAATCCCTTCCGCAAAATAAAAAATCTCATAAGCCAGTTCAAAACGGTGCTCAAGCTGCCAGGCGAAGAGCTTGATAAAATATTCGTTTCCCATATACTGATTTTCCCGGAATACAAAAATTTCTTTGACAGGAAAATCTGTTTTTCTTCAAACTCCGACAATTACATAAACGCCTTTACGGAGAAAAAAGATATACCGGCCAGAATAGAGGAGCTTCACAAAAAGCAGAGTGAAACAACAAACAGAAAGGACTCCAATCCGGATAAAAATGAGAGCATAGAAATACTGGCGAAAATCGAAAAGATACTTAAAGGAGAATTTGATATTGATGAAAGCGTTCTGGCAAGGCAATTTGAACAGGAAAAGGAAGTCGTTTCCAGAAAAAGCCTGTTGTCGCGCTGGCTTATGATAGAAGGCCTGCAAAAAGCCGTTTTATGCGGGCCGGCCGGATCCGGCAAAACCTTCTGCTGCATTCAGCAGCTTATAAAAAAGGCGAATGAGGGCCTTAAATGCGCCTATTTCTGCCAAAGCAGTCTCGCAGCGGTAAAGCTTTCCAGAGATTTTTCAAAAACTGAAAATATTGAAATTTTTGATTTGCGCTCCTATCTTATAAGGAAACTTAAAAAGGCCGCAAATGATCAGTCGCCGGTTCAGGAATTGATTAAGGAGCTGCTCAAAGTTTCTCCTCGGCCGCAATATGATTTTATCGCCGCGGATGACGCCGAATTTTATCTCTCTGCGCAGTTTCTTTCTTTCGCAGATAAAATTCTCAAAAACGGGCTTAAGGACGGCTTCTTTTGGGCCGCGGCAGATGAGGACTTTATCATCAAGGATAAACGTGATTCCTTCAATGACGCTCTGGCAAGCTTTAATCTCAAAGGCCTCAAGATAAAAATGGGAGCCAATCACAGGCATTCGCAAAAAATATCATCCATGCTTTCTTCATTTGCCGGAAAAACTTTATACGAAGACAGCGAAGTCTCCTCTTTATCATCCGTTCAGGCCTTCCCCTATTCTCAAAGCCAGGAAGCATATCTGGACCTGCTTCTTGAGCCCTTGCTGCAAAAATTCAAGCCCTCAGAAATCGCTCTGATAAGCGTTAAAGACCTGAAGAATTCCCTGGCCTTCAGATTGAAAGAGGAGAACAGGGGCTGGGGCAAAAGAATGGCCGCACTGTCTTCGCCTCAAGAGGGCTTTCTGCGTTACGGAGACATAAATTCCTTCTGCGGCCTTGAAACGAAAGTGGCGGTAATAACGGATATAGATCAGGATTTCCTTTCAAATCCTGATGCCGGTCTGATTCTCTATAAGGCGGCTTCAAAGGGGCTTTTCAAAATAATTTTTCTGGTTGAAGAAAAAGCGAAAGAGCTTTTTTCCGCCTATACCAGAGGCGAATTATGAAAAAAAACATATTCAAGCCGCAAATGGGCAAAGGCGACAGCGGTTGCACGGACATCAAATCAAAAAGAGTAAAAAAAACTGACACGATAATACTGTTAAACGCAATGCTTGACGAATTAAACGCTTTGCTCGGATTTTGCAGATCTCAAAAGGCGGATAAAAAAATATTTGAAATTCAAAAAGAGCTTTTGGACGTCTCCGCAGTTATAGCCGGGTATAAAGATGCTCGGGAAGCGCAAAAGCTGGCTGATAATCTCGCCGAAAAAATCAGGGAATTGCCGCTAAAAAAGAATCTTCCGGAAAAATTTTTGATATTCGGCAAAGATAAAAGAGCTTCCATTTTGAATCTGGCCAGGGCCAAGGCGAGAATAGCCGAGATAAAGGCCTGGGAAGCTGGACTGAAAAAGCCCGCGGTATATCTCAACAGACTTTCAGATTATCTCTTTCTTTTATCGCTTGAATAATTACATTCTTTCAGGCGCGCTGACGCCTATCATTGAAAGGCCGCGCCTTATGGCAAGAGCCACAGCGCCCATTAAAGCCAGTCTCACAGCGCTTGCCTGCTTATTTGTCTCATCAACAACCTTATGCCTGTCATAGAAAGAATGAAAAAGACCTGCCAATTCCGTCAAATATGTCGGTATATGATGCGGCGAAAGCTCCTTCTCGCATTGCAAAAGAACTTTTTCCATATAAACAACTTTCAGCAGAAGCTTTCTTTCATCGTCATTTAATCTGTATGACGCCCAGTCGGGCTTTATGCCTGAAAGCCCTTTCTGGGCCGCATTTTCAAATATGGAATTAATTCTGGCATGAACATACTGAACATAAAAGACCGGGTTTTCATTGCTTTTTTTCTTGGCCAGATCTATGTCAAAAACAAGATGGGTCTTCGGCGAGCGTATTGTAAAGAAAAAACGGCAGGCATCAGTTCCCACTTCGGATATAAGCTCGCTTAAGGTCACGAATTCGCCGGCTCTCTTGGACATCTTTACGGTTTCTCCGCCTTTCTTCAATGAAACAAGCTGATGAATTATTACAGTGAAGGCCTCCGGCGGATAGCCAAGCGCTTCCAGCCCGGCCTTCATTCTCGGCACATAGCCGTGATGGTCTGCGCCCCAGATATCTATGACCTTATTGAAACCTCTGGAAAATTTATCCGCATGATAGGCGAGGTCATTGAGGAAATAAGTGTTTATCCCGCCGCTTTTTACCAGAACGCGGTCCTTGTCGTCTGAGCCGGATTCAGCCAGGCCAAGCCATATGGCGCCGTCCTTTTCATAGGCCATATTTTTTTCTTTAAGCGCGGCCAGCGTTTTGGCGGGAAGATTTCTTTCATGCAAAGAGCTTTCTTCAAACCAGAGGTCAAAATCGACATTAAAATCGGCCATTACTTTCTTTTGCGAACTTACTATTTTTTCCATCGCAAAAGCGCCGAACTTCTCCGGCGGCCACGAAGCCGCCTCTTCCGGCACTTCTGCCGCTATATCTTTGAGATATTCGCCGTGATAACCCTCATCTGGCACTGGCTGTCCTGAAAATCTGGCTTTAAGAGACAGGCCGAGCATTCTGACCTGATTGCCCACATTGTTTATATAATACTCTCTGCTAACGCCGTAGCCGAGAGCCGATAAAATTCTGGCCAGGCTGTCTCCGAGAGAGGCGCCGCTGCCGCTAGCCAGATGCAGGGGGCCGGTGGGGTTGGCAGACACGAATTCTATGTTTATCTTCGTTTTTTCCTTTTCCGGAGAAGAAAAATATTTTTCGCTTTTAAAGGCGTCCAAAAATTCAGGGAAAAAAGAATCCTTCAGCTTGAAATTCAGAAAACCGCCGGTATTTTGAACATCCATGATTGAAGACAGGGCGCCGGCCGCCAGCTTTGCCGTTTCAACAGGATTCTTCCCGGCTCTCTTTGCCGCAGACATGGCAAAACTGCTGGCAAGGTCCGCCCCTATATGCGGCGGCGGTTCGGTAAAGGAGAAATTCTCAGCTTCTATGCCGAAATCTTTCTGTAAAAGTTTTCTGGCCTGTTCTTCAAGATTTCTTATAAGCATTTTTCTTTGCGGTTTTTTTGACTGATCTCTTTTTTGGTCCGGCGGCGCTTCTTTTTCTGGAAGTCTTTGAAGCTGCGGCTTTTTTAACCGTCGCCTTCTTTTTGACTTCGCGCCACGGCAGCTGCTGACATGAAACATACAGCTTGTCCAAAGCGTAAAGCTGTCTTGTTTCAGGATCAAATATATGGAATATAAAGCCGCCGTAGTCCAAAGCGCGCCATTTGGCGGAAGACGTCCCGTCTTTATGCTGGCTGTAAAGACCTTCTTTCTTCAATGACATTATCAGCTCTTCCTCAACAGCTTTTATCTGAGGCGTTGATTCAGCGGTAGCCAGCACGGCATAATAGAAAAGCGGGCTGTTCCTGGAAACGTCGTAAATAACTATGTCGGAGGCTTTCTTGTCATCTGCCAATCTGGCGGCTTTCACTGCAAGTTTGGCATACTGTTGTTTGGTCATAGAAAATTTTTCCTGTCTTTAAGTTTATCCATCAGAACGCTTTCCTTGAGGACCGCTATATTTTTCAGTCCGGCGGAAAGTATAAATGATATTGTATTAAATATCACGCTCCAATTGTTCCTTTCATTCTCTGTCATTTCAGCCTGCGCGTCAAATACTATGTACGCCTGCGTTTTGCCTTTTTCGGAATAAACTATGGCATAGGCGTTTTCGTCAAGCCAGCCGTTCTCAGAGGGTATTTTAAAAGTTTCATTGCTTTCAAATTCCCTGTTGGATCCGGCCTTTTCATATTCATCATTATAAAAATTGTAAAAAAAAGACTCTATGTTCCAGCTTCCTTCAAAATAAAAGGCGACCTGCTCCACTATCTCGGAAAGGAATTCCTTCTCCTCGGCGTATTTTTTTGTCAAAAGCCGGCTTATATCATAGAGAAGCGTAAGCTCTTTGGAAGTGTGCTGAAGACGGCAAAGGGAAACGCTGGTTATGGCGGAAAATAAAGAGAAGCCTTCTCTGGGGTAGTTCCCGGTCAGCTCATAGAACCCTTCTCTACCTACCTCATAAACAAGGCAGTCTTCCTCCGCCCTGGCCGAGGCGGTCCTTACCGTTTCCTCTATCACGGCTATCTCGCCGAAAAAATCGCCTTCGCCTACAAAGGCCAGGACCTTATCCTCGCCTTCGCCCATTGATTTCCTTATTGATATGCGCCCCTTTTCAAGGAAAAAAAGCGAATCGCCCTTTTCATTTTCCCTGAATACAAATTCGCCGGCCTTTATGTTCTTGGGCAAAAAATATTTTTCCATTATTTGCGGATTTTTTTTAAGTTCGGCTAAAATATTCTCTTTTCCCATAATCTTCCCCCATTAAGCCATGGAACAAAGTTTGGCCAGCACTTCCTTGTCATGCGCTTTTGACAGAGCCAGCTCTTTGTCTATCACGCCCTGTATGACAAGATTGGCCAGAGACCTGTCCATGGAAATCATGCCGAATTTAGCTCCGGTTTCTATGGCGCCGTATATCATATGCGTTTTGCCTTCCCTTATAAGATTGGAAATAGCCGGCGTCATTATCATAACTTCTCTGGCGGCGACCCGGCCCTTGCCGTCCTTTCTTGGAAGAAGTATCTGAGACACCACAGCCTGCAGGCAGGTTGAAAGCTGAACTCTTATCTGAGTCTGCTGATGAGAAGGGAAAACGTCTATTATTCTGTCCACGGTTGAAGGCGCGTCCTGAGTATGCAGTGTGGCAAAAGTCAGATGTCCGGTTTCTGAAGCGGTTATGGTAAGCTGTATGGTCTCAAGGTCTCTCATTTCGCCCACAAGTATGACATTGGGGTCTTCCCTCAAGGCGGCGCGCAAAGCGTGCCCGAAGGATTTGGTATGCTGACCCACTTCCCTTTGCCTTATAAGGCTGGCTTTTGCCTCATATGTAAATTCTATCGGATCTTCTATGGTGAGTATATGCGATTTTTTCTTCTCATTTATGAGATTTAAAAGGCAGGCCAAAGTCGTTGACTTTCCAGAACCAGTGGGACCAGTGACAAGCACAAGGCCTCTGGGCAAATTGGCAAGCTGCACAATGGACGGCATAAGAGCCAGATCTTCGGGGGCCGGTATTTTGGAAGGAATAACCCTCATAACAGCTTCAACCCCGTTTTTTGTATTAAGAACATTGAGTCTGAACCTTGAAACGCCTGTCAAAGCAAATGAGCAGTCCAGCTCCCAGGTCTCTTCAAGCCGCCTTTTCTGCTCATCATACAGCAGCGCATAGATCAAAGCCCTAGTATGCTCGGAAGACAGAGGCGCGGACTCGACTATGGGGACAAGCTCGCCTGACAACCTCATCATCGGCGGTTTGCCGACCGTTATATGTATATCGCTTGCGCCTTTTTCAACGGCAGTTTTCAAAAGAGTTGATAAATCCACATGCCCTCCCTATTTTACGAACGCAAAATCTTCTCCTGCTATAATCTCAGCTTCGTAGATATTATACTTTTCTTTTTTTACTTTCACGGCCGAATCTTTTATGCCGAGCTCTCCGGCAAGTTTCCTTGCGCCGTAACCGCCGCTGTCATAAGAAATTATCTCGGTTTTTTTCCTGGCTTTGGTCTTTTTGAAATCCATAATATCAAAACCTTTGGACCTTAGAAAAGAAAGAGTCTTTTCTATATCATGCTTTTTGCCGGAAGCGTCGGTGAATCTTATTTTTATCTTTTCAGACAAAAGCCTTTCATCTCCTTTTTCTTCCTCTTCATCATTCTTTGCGCTGTCAACCTCAATATAAGAAAAATCCAGCGGCTTGGCCCTGAGTATCTCAAAATAAACCGAAAGTCTGTCTGCAGTATTCAAATTAGAGCGCGAACCTGAAAAGATTTTGGCAAAAGCGGATGTAAAGGCGGTAAGCTTGCGAGGTTCCCTGCGCCATGAGCCTAAAAAAGACGATAGAATTTCGGGGGAAACGTTCTCATCAAGACAGGCGTAAAAAAAACTGTCTCTCAAGGGCTCGGCCCCCTCTATTTTCCTTCTTAATTCATAGGCCCTGTTATAGGCGCTTCCTGAAAGTTTCATTTTACCCGCCGCTTTTATCAGGCGGTATTTGCCCTCGGCAGGCTCAAAAGCCATAAGCCAGCCGCCTGAGCTTTTTTTCTCATCTCCGCAATAGGCAAGCGAAATCGTGAAACTTTTATTTTTGGCTTTGGTTAAAGACAGCGGAGACAGAAAAAAAATCAGGCCGGCAACGGCGCACAAGAGCATATAAACGCAAAGCGCTGTAAATCTCTTATTCATAGGGCAGTATCTCCAGACCTTTTTTTCTAAGATACTCTTTTTTGGCTTTTCTCATATCAAGGAAAGCATTTTCCAGAGAAGAAAAGGCCTTTTTCCTTATTTTCTCAGAAAGCGGATGTTTTCTGTCAGGCGAGGCGAAATCGGCTGTCTCAAGTATTTTTGAAAGTTTTGAAGGATTTTTTTTGCCGCAGGAATGCCCAGAAATGGCGGACAAAACCTCCTTATCTTTGACTGAAAAATTGAAAAACGCCTCAGCCGCGCCGGCATACTGATGAATCACTCCGGGAGCTTTTCCGGCTAAGGCGCGGAAATCCCGGTCCTTAAACAAAAGAGAAGCTTTCCTTATCTGCTTTTCCAAGGGCCATTCCTTGGCGCAATCATGAAGCAGAGCGGCTAAAAGCGCCTTTTTTGAATCAGCGCCGTGCCTTTCGGCCAGAGCACAGGCCAGACTGCATACGGCCAAAGTGTGCGAAAATCTCTCTTCAGACATTACTTTTGAAATCCTCATGGCCGTTTTTGAAAAATAAATGTCCTTTGAGATAATCTCTCTCTTGACCGCCGGCGGCAGCAGGGAGAAATCTCCGGAAAGAATTTTTTCTCTTGCCGAACTGGATGAAAAGTCGGGATAAACTTTTTTAAGAGAAATAAACCTTTTATCTTTGCCGGCCCTGAAGTTTTCCCTTGGCGCTATAACTATTCTGCAATTGGCCAGTATATAATCGGGTCTTTTCCATTTTTTGAAGGAGGCAATCAAATCAGAGCCCATGAGAAAAAAAAACTCATGTTCCGGATGTTTGTTTTTTAGATATCTTATTAATTGCCAGGTATAAGTTTTTCTTTTCCTTTCCGCTTCAAAGCGGCTTATGCGAAGTATGCTGCGGAATTTGAAATCAGAAAAAGCTTTTTTCAGCAGACTCTCTCTTTGCTCATAAGAAGCCCAATGTCCGTATTTAAAAGGGGACTGCCACGACGGCACTGCAAGTATCAGGTCAGGCCTGACAAGCTTAGCCGCATCTGTCAGGGCCTTAATATGCATCTTATGCGGCGGGTCAAAGCTTCCGCCGAATATCAAAATCCTGCCTGTTTTGGTCTCCATAAAGTTGTATAATATATGATAGCATTTTACCTTTCCGCAGCTTTAAAGCGGAAAGTTATTGCGAGATTATTTATGTCAAACAATAGAGAGAACGCTTTAATTCTTGTTCTTCATGCTCCTGAAACAGAGTTTATTTTTCCTCAATTAAAGGACGCCTTCGGCGCCGAGAGAGCTCTACATATAAACAAGGACCTTTATATACAGGCCTGGCGGCTGGCGGAATCATTTAAATCGGCCATAAAAATAATCGCCTATTCAAAGACAATGAAGCATCCTGATCTGACATGGCTGTCGGCTGAAGACCCGGGCTTTCTGGAATGCCACGGCAAAGATTACTCAGAGATGGCCTATATGGCCTCAAATCTGGCTTTTACAACCGGCTGCAAAAGAGCCGTATTCATAAACCATCTGTGCCCCTTTATTACGGAACAGCATCTGGAATTTGCCTTTTCCAAAATTTCAGAAAAAAATTGCGTTCTTGGCTCTTCGCCTGAAGGAAGAGTATATCTGGCAGGTTTCAGCAGAGAAAATCTCAAGATAATGGAAGGCTTTTCACTCTGGCAGGAGAATTATCTGCAGGAAATGCTTGAAAAGGCCAAGAGAAATAAGGCATCTGTTACCGGCATGGAGGATTTGACAGTTGTAAAAGATGAGCTCACGCTTAAAAACTGGCTTGAGGCAAGAGGTTCGCAGTCTTCTTCCATTTTCTCTGAAATTCTAAAAAATGCCGGCCATTCGGAAATCAGAGAAGGCAATCACAAAAGAAAAAGAAGGGAAAAACACGAAAAGGAAACATTTGCTATTGAAACGCCCAGGGAAGAGGAGCCGAAAGCGGCTGAAAACGGACAAAATTCAGAAGTCAATGATAAGGAGGGGCAATGAAAAAGAATCTTATGCTTGCGCTTATGGCGATTTTCTCGCTTTCTTTAAGCGCTCAGGAAAAAACAAGAATAAGCGAGAACGATTTTCTGTCTTCGCTTTCAACCGTCAAGACTCAGGCTATTGAGGCTAAGGCCGAAAAGACTGAGATTCCGTATGTAAGAACCGGAACCTATGTCACGCTTACAGGCTATGTAAACCTTAACGGCGGCGCTTTTGTGCCTCAAAACGGCGGTTTTATAAGCGTCAATTTAAGCGGCTGGGCGCAATTGAACAGCTATGATTACAAGGTTAAAACGGACAATCAATATGTGACTGTATATGCCTCTCTTTGGGCCAATCCCAACCAGTATGTCTCGCAGACCGTTTATCCGAATATTTCCTTCAGGGTATACAAGGAAGGCAAGTATATAGGCACCGTTTATTCAAACGGCTCCGTGAATGTAAGCGGCTGGGTTTCAGGAAATTATGTGAATCTTTCCGGCTCAGGCTATCTTAACGCTTCCATCTATATACCGGAAGAAGAATAAAACTTTATCCAAAAACGAGAGCCCCGGAGTAAAACCCGGGGCTCTTTTTTTTGACGAGGCAATTGTCAGCGTGCCGCGGCAAATTTATCCATTCTTGCCTTGCATGAAGCGGAGAGCTTGGAGATATTCTCGGCAAGACATTTTTTTATCCGGCCGTCTCCGGGCTTTACATTGGCGCAGAACTTTGAGGCATCGTCTCTGCAAACGCCGGTTTTCTCATTTTTAGCCATAGTTTTTTTGAAAGCTTTAGGCCCGAAACCGGCTTTGAATCCGTCCTTAAATCCCTGCCTGTATAGAGCAAAACAGGCTTGACCGCTCTTATTCTTTTTTCTCTCTCTGGCTGAAGAGGCTTTTTCAACCCTTTGAGCGCAATCTTTTGAAAGCTCTTTCTTGTGCTCATTAAGGCAGGCAAGAATACGGCCCTGCCCGGGTTTTACATCAGCGCAGAACTTTTCCTTTTCCCGGCTGCAAACTCCGCTGTCCTGCGGCTGGCCGGCATAAACGGCGCCTGATACCAAAAACGCGAGAACGAATACCGCTTTTTTCATAACTCCTCCATGCCTCGTCAGCTATAAAACGATAAAGAACCTCTTTTATTGCATTACAAGCCGAAAAAAAATTTAATATTAGCATGCGCATATTGATAGCAGAGGATGAAATAGATATTTTGCGGACGCTGGAATATAATCTGCGCCGTGAGGGCTTTGAGGTCGAAAGCTTTACTGACGGAGCCGCGGCTCTTGAAAGGATACTGTATTCAAAACCGGATTTAGCCGTACTTGATATAATGCTCCCCGGGCTTGACGGGCTAAGCATATGCAGAGCCGTAAGGGCAAATGAAGCCGCAGCGTCAATGCCGGTGATAATGCTTACAGCAAGGGCTTCCGAAATAGACAAAATAACGGGTCTGGAGAATGGAGCCGACGACTATATAACCAAGCCTTTTTCCGTAAGGGAGCTTATAGCCAGGATAAGGGCCATCTTAAGACGCAGCGCAGTCAGAGTTAAAACCGCATCTGTCATAAAAAGCGGCGATATTGAGCTTGACAATGAAGCCGTCAAAGTGACCGTCGGCAGGAAAGAAATAAAGTTGACGGCAAAAGAATTTTTTATACTGAGAGAGCTGCTTGAAAATAAAGAAAAAGTGGTTTCCAGGGAAGCTTTGCTGGAGAAAATATGGGATATCGGAGAAGCCTCGGGTCTGGACACCAGAACGGTTGATGTTCATATAATGAATCTAAGAAAGAAACTTGGAAAAACTGGAGCCAGAATAGCAACGGTAAAAAATTTCGGATACTGCTGGCGGGAAAATGCTTAAGGTATTCAAAAACAAGATACTTCTCACATACTTTTCCCTCGTTTTTCTGTCCTTTGCCCTGCTTAACTATATCCTTGTAAAACATTTTGAGAAAGAAACCCTTTCCCGCAATATCGAAAAAGCGGAATTATACCTTAAGACCCTTGAGGCGGATATTGAGGCGAAAAAAGCGGCTCCGCAGGCGCTTAAGAAGCTGGCAGATGATTACTTCTCCCGTTTCGGCGTCAGGCTAACCTTTATAGCTGCCTCTGGACAAGTGGTGGCAGACTCGCAGGTGCCCTGCGAAAAGATCACGGATATGGACAACCATCTCGGCAGGGCTGAAATTGCCGCAGCGGCCGAAAATGGAACAGGTTTTTCCCTGAGATATTCAACTACCTTGGGCAAAGAAATGATTTATTATGCCGAAAAAAAACAAATCGGGGAAAAAAATATGTTTTTAAGGGCGGCTCTGCCTATGCAGCAGGTTAATGCTCAGCTTCTTTCATCCAGAAAAAAAATATCGGCCTATTTCCTTTTTTTCCTGTTTATCTCAAGCATAGCTGCCTGGCTGGCGCTTAAAAAGTCTTTTTATCCTCTTGAAAAAATAGTTTACGCCTCCAAACGCTACGCCTCAGGCGACTTCTCGCACAGAATACTGCCGGAGGGCGCAAGCGGAGAACTGAAAAAATTGTCGCAAACTCTGAATTATATGGCCGACAGCATTCAAAGTCAGATGCATGAGCTTGAATCTAAAAACAGGCAGCTTTCGGTTATTTTTGAAAATATGCAGGAAGCGGTGGCATTGATAGATGAACACAAACTTCTTAAGCAATACAATCAGAAATTTGCCGAAATCTTTGCCGGAAACGCCTCCAACAAAGATATTGAAACTGCGCTGAAAAGCGGTGAAGCACTGGAGGCGATAGATATCGCCTGGAAAACAGGAGTAAAGACAGAAAGTGATTTTCTTTATTCTCAGGACGGCAGGAATTACCGCATATGTGCCATACCTCTTGCCGAAAACTCATCTGATGCCGCTATTGTGGCGGTTATTTACGATACAGATGAACATAAAAGGCTTGAGGATATGAAAAAGGATTTTATAGGTAATCTTTCGCATGAGATAAAGACCCCGGTCACTGTAATAAAAACGGCCATAGAAACGGTACTAAGCGATCCTTCTATGAAAAAACAGGACTTAGACAATTTCCTGAACGCAATAGACAAAAATGCGGCCAGAATAGAAAATATAGCGAGAGACATAATATCTCTCAATTATCTGGAATCAAATATAAGGCTTAACAGGGAAAAAATAAACCTCTTTTCATTCATACAGGCTATACAGGACTGCTTTAAGGCATATATACATGAGTCCGCAATAACTTTTCATAACGATGCTGCGCGCGATTTTTTTATAAACGCAGACAAAGACATCATTGAAAAAGCTTTTTTCAATCTCTTTGACAATGCCGTAAAATTCAATATTGACAAAGGTTTTATCAGAGTGAGCGCCGTTAAAGAGAAAAACAGCTGCCTGATAATCTTTGAAAATTCCGGACCGCTGATACCAAAGGAAAGTCTGGAAAGGATATTTGAAAGGTTCTACACGGCGGACAAATCGCGCTCGCGGCTTAAAGGCGGAACTGGATTGGGCCTGTCAATAGCCAAACATGCCGTAGAGCTGCATGGCGGAAACATAAAAGCTGAAAGCGCCGGCGGAATCAACAAATTCACGGTAAATCTGCCCTCTTGAAAAAACTTTACCTGAAATTTACAAGCCTTTAACTCTCATTAAACGCGGGTTTTTTAGAATTTATTTGTATGAAAAACCTTCGTAATCTTAAAACGGTCTTGACAGCCGTCATCCTCGCAGCCGGAAATAACCTTTATTCCGGCGAACTTGACGGGCTCCTTGATAAACTGGTTGAGAAAAACATTATTCAGGGATGGGAAGCGCAGGAAATAAGGATCAACACAACGGAGGAAGTGAAAAGAGAAATATCCGATGGTATGCATAAAACCCTGCCTTTGTGGCTTCAAACCATCAATCTGGGCGGAGATATACGATTAAGGTATCAGGAAAGCAAAAATGACAATCTGCCTTATGAAAGACAGAGAGGACGCTACAGAGTGAGGCTTTTTGCCAGCACAAAGGTGAACGAGCAGGTTATTGCCGGCTTCGGCTTCGCCAGCGGAGAAAACTCCGACCCGCGCTCAACAAATCAGACTTTCAAGGACAATTTCGGCAAGAAGGGGCTTTACATAGATTATGTTTATGCCGAATATTATCCTTATTCATGGCTGGCTCTCGCCGGCGGCAGGAATAAAAATCCCCTGTGGATGTCCAATGATATGTTATGGGACTCTGACATAAATCCGGAAGGCGCCAATTTCAAAACTGAGTTTTCGCCCGCCTCAACCGTCAAAATTCAGAATACCGGCGGTTTTTTTATTCTAAACGAAACGGCGGCCGGCAATAATGATCCTTATGCTATCTATCTGCAGCAATTTTTATCTCTGAGAGATTATGACAGCAGTTTCTCATTTAAAACCGCCATAACTTACTATGATTTCAAGTATATCACAGGAAAAACCGCGCTTAACTACAGGCCGGCGATCGCCGACGGTTATCTCAACTCCAATACGGTTTCTGCGGGCAAATACAGGTATTTCTACAGGCCTGCAGTAATTGAAACAGAAGCTTCCTTCAATCTTTCACAGCCGCTGAAAATACCACTTGCGGCGCGGGATATAACAAATATTGCCGTCTTCGGCTCTCTTGTGCGAAATACGGCAATAAGCCGCAACAATGCCGGTTGGCTGGCAGGACTGCGTTTCGGCCAGGAAAAAGTCGAAGACTCCGGACAGTTCCAGTTCTCTTTTTCTCAAAGAAGGCTTGAAAAAGACGCCTGGCTTGACACATATCCCGACAGCGATTTTTACGGCGGTTCCACCGGTGTAAAAGGGCTGGAGTACATTCTTACAATAGGCTTGCTCAGGAATTTTTCGGTTATGCTTGATTACTACGACTCTGTTCCAATAGGCAAGTCAAAAAGAGAAAGGCTTATGCAGGCGGATGTAAACTTTAAGTTTTAATTAAAGAGGAGAAAAAAATGAAAAAAACGATAAAAACAGCAGTTCTCGCGGCGGCTCTGTGCTCATCAGCTGCCGCTCAAAACAAGATAGTCCTTGAGGGCTCCACCACGGTTCTGCCTATAGCGCAAAAGGCGGCCGAGGTTTATATGAAAAAAAATCCGGACATGAACATAATAGTGCGGGGCGGCGGCTCGGGAGTCGGCCTGACTTCAATAATAGACGGCATCTGCGATATAGCGGATTCCTCAAGAGCCATAAAACAAAAAGAGCTGGATAATGCCTTTAAAAAGGGCAAACAGCTTAAAGCGCATACTGTTGCGATGGATGCAATAATTATTGTCGTAAATCCTTCAAATCCCGTTGAGGATTTATCAAAAGAGCAGGTAAAGGACATTTTTACCGGGAAAATAAAGAACTGGAAGGAATTGGGCGGAAGCGACATGAAAATAGTCGCGGTGTCGCGCGACAGCGCCAGCGGAACTTTTGAGGCGTTCATAGAGCATGGGCTGGATAAAAAAAGAGTCCGCCCCGACGCACTGACACAGGCCAGCAATCAGGGCGTAGCGAATATTGTTGCTCAAAATCCCGGCGCCATAGGATATGTGGGTATAGGATACATATCCGATAAGGTTAAGCCCGTAAAGTACAATGGAGTGAAAGCGTCAAGAGAAACCGTACTGAAAAACAAGTATTCGCTTGCCAGGCCTCTTTTTATGTACACAGAGCAGAATATGAAACCTGAAGTAAAAAAATTCATAGACTTTATCAAAAGCGATGAAGGCTCAGCTATTGTTGAACAGGCGGGATTCATAGCTCTAAAATAAGGGGGAACCGATGAAGGGAAAGGGCGAAAAATTCAGGGAAAAATTAATAGAATACATACTTTTTGCCCTTTCTCTTTCCGCCATTATTTTTCTGGCCGGGATAGTTTTAACTCTTCTGAAAGAAGCAGCGCCAGCTTTCAGGGATACAGGTTTTTTGAATATGATAGTTTCAAAAGACTGGTATCCGACTTATGAACCCCCGGATTTTGGAATGCTGCCTTTGATCGCGGGCTCATTCATGGTAACTGCAATAGCTTTAATGGTCTCTGTTCCCCTGGGGCTGTGCAGCGCGGTTTATATAAGCGAATTGGCCGGAAAAAAGGAAAAAATTCTGCTTAAACCTTTTATAGAGCTTCTTTCCAGCATACCTTCAGTCGTTTACGGTTTCTGGGGAATTGTTTTTCTGGCTCCTGCCATACAAAGACACTTTGACCTCTCAAGCGGATATTGCGCTCTGACAGCCGGCATAGTGCTCGGAATAATGTCCTCGCCCATAATAGCCAGCCTCTCAGAAGACGCTCTCAACTGCGTTCCGCGCTCCTTCAAGGAAGCCTCCTTCGCTATGGGGGCAGACAGGCTTGAAACTTTAATAAATGTGACGATACCTGCCGCGGCTTCTGGGATAATAACTTCAATAATACTCGGCACGGGCAGGATAATAGGCGAAACAATGGTCGTTCTTATGCTCAGCGGAGGAGCGGCCATAATAACGCTTTCGCCGATGGAGCCTGTCAGACCGATGACTTCGGCTATAGCCGCCGAAATGGGAGAAGCGGCCTTTCAAACGCCTCATTATCACTCGCTTTTCGCAATAGCCATAATTCTTTTCATTATCACCTTTATTTTGAATATGGCGGCTGAAAAACTGGCCGGGAAATACAGATTGAAACTGGGGAGCCATAGATGAAAATGCAGGCAAAATCCTTAAGGCAATACGCCGCATTCCTTATGGTAAGAGCGGTTTTTTTGTTCACATCATTCATTCTCCTTTTAATAACGGGATTTTTGCTCTTAAAAGGCGCAAAGGTGTTGTCTTTTGATTTCATTTTTAAAATGCCGGAAAATTCAATGACAGCAGGCGGTATATTTCCTGCAATACTGGGAACCTTCTATCTTGTTGTAATGAGCATTATCTTCTCCGCAATTCCCGGCATAGCCTGTGCCATATATCTCAATGAGTACGGCCCGAAAGGCTGGATTTCAACTATGATAAGAACAAGCATAAACAATCTTTCAGGAGTGCCTTCAATAGTTTTCGGGCTTTTCGGGCTGGCCGTATTTGTTAAAAAACTCGGTTTTGGAGTTTCCATATTGTCAGGTTCTCTCACTCTCTCAATAGTAATACTCCCTGTCATAATTTCTTCAACAAGGGAAGCCCTGATGGCCATACCTCAATCAATGAGAGAGGCCTCAATGGCTCTTGGGGCGACCAAATGGGAGACCGTGTGGAACATAATACTTCCGCAAGCTACGCCTTCAATTCTTACGGCCATAATAATCGGCATAGGCCGCGCGGCAGGCGAAACAGCGCCGATACTTTTTACCGCCGCAGTTTTCTACTCAAAAGAGCTGCCAAGATCAATTTTTTCCGAGGTTATGGCCCTGCCTTATCACATATATGCCCTGGTCACTGAAGGCACAGCGCCGCAGTCCCAAATCCCCATAGCTTACGGCGCTTCCATAGTGCTTTTATTTCTGGTAATAATCATATCCCTATCAGCTATATACATAAGACAAAAACACAGGAGCGCCTATGCTAAGATTGGACACTAACAAGAACAAGCCTGATTTTTCAAGCACTGAAATAAGGGATCCATTGAACAGGGTGCATATTGACGTCTCACAGCAGCCGAAAATACGGGTGAGAAACCTTGATTTCTATTACGACGAAAATCAAACTCTCAAAAAAATAAATATGGATATATACGAGAAAAAAGTAACAGCCATAATAGGGCCTTCGGGCTGCGGCAAGTCAACTTTCATAAGAATACTCAACAGAATGAGCGATTTCGCGGCCTCATCAAAAGTCAGAGGAGAAATATCTCTTGAAAGACGCGATATTTTTGACCCGGAATTCAGCCCAGTTGAGCTGAGAAAAAGGGTAGGCATGGTTTTTCAGAAGCCGAATCCCTTTCCCAAAAGCATTTTTGAAAATATAGCTTACGGTCTGAGAATAAACGGAGTCAAAAATTCGCATGAGATAGAGCAAAGGGCCGTAAAATCGCTTAAGAGGGCGGCTCTTTACGAAGAGGTCAAAGACAGATTAAAGGAAAGCGCCCTGAGCCTTTCAGGCGGCCAGCAGCAGCGTTTGTGCATAGCAAGGTGCATAGCCATAGAGCCGGAAGTAATACTTTTTGACGAGCCCTGCGCAAGCCTGGACCCTATTTCAACCGCGAAAATAGAAGAGCTGATACTTGAATTGAAGAAATACTATACGATAGTGATAGTAACCCACAATATGCAGCAGGCTCTTCGCGTATCCGATTACACCGCCTTTTTCCTTATGGGAGAGCTTATTGAATTTAATGAAACTAAAAAGGTTTTTGAAAATCCCTCAGATAAAAGAACTGAAGATTACATAACGGGAAGGTTCGGATGAAAAAAAGAAAAAAATCAAAAAGAAGGTATGCACACAGTATTGATAAGGATTTTCTCAAGATACTGGCTCTCAGAAACTGAGGAGGAACTATGTACAGGCATTTTGAAGACGAATTAGAAGGAATTAAAAGCTCAGTTCTGAAGATGAGCTATCATGTAATGGATCAGATACTTTCGGCTCTCAAAGCCCTTGAAAGCCGCGACAGAGCCATGGCGTTGAGAACCATAGAGAAAGACGCCCTAATAGACGAGATGGAGATAATCATAGAAGAAAAATGCGCCGAACTTATACTTCGTCATCACCCTCTGGCAAAAGACCTCAGATTTGTGCTTGCCACGCTTAAACTTAACGGCGATCTTGAAAGGATAGCGGATCTTGCCGTTGATATAGCGCAAAGGGCAATGGAAATTTCAGAATATCCTCAGATAAAACCCTATGAGGATCTGCCCAAACTTGCAGATACGGTAATGAAAATGCTCAAGGATGCCGTTGAAGCTTTCACAGAAAAAAACTATGAAACAGCCAAGAAAGTAATTTTATCTGATTGCGAAGTGGACAAACTGAGAGACAGAATCACTATTGAATTGCTGCAAAAATACATCAAAAGAGAGCCGGAAAGGGCGGACATTGCGCTTTCGCTTATACTTGCGGCAAGGCATCTTGAAAGGATAGGAGACCATTGCGTAAACATAGCTGAAGACGTTATATATATGGCTTCAGCCAAGATAGTGCGCCACCATCACAGCGAATTTTAGCAATTGCGGCTACATGCAGATGCGGACCTTTCTGAATCTTGCCGGGCTTGAGGCATGACACATTCTTGAAATTTGAGTCGGCTGGCCCTTGCCGCAATTTGAAACGCCGTAAAGTTTCCAGTGCCTGTGATTTGCTATGGCGTCACAGGAATTCCAGAATTTCGGCGTTATCCCCTGATAAACCGGGTTTTTCACAAGGCCGGCTATCTTGCCGTTTTTTACAAGTCTGCCTGACTCGCAGCCGAACTGGAAATTCAGTCTTTTCTGGTCTATGCTCCAGGACTTATTGCTGTCCAGTATTATTCCGTTCTTGACGCCTTCCACCATTTCAAGATATTCATGATTTCCCGGCATCAGGCTCAAATTCGGTATTCTCGTTATCGGTATTGAAGAAAAACTGTCAGCCCTGTTGCAGGACATGCTTTCAGTCTGGCCTATTCTGCCGCAGAATTCGCGGTTGGTGGCATAGCCGTTCAATATGCCGTTTTTAATCACATGCCATCTTTTAGACCTTACGCCGTCATCGTCATAGCCCTGAGTGGCCAGGCCGCCGGGCAAAGTGCCGTCGCCGACTATATTGACTATCTCGCTGCCGTATTTGAACCTGCCGAGTTTTTCAGTAGTGGCGAAACTGGAGCCTGCATAGGATTCTTCATAGCCCAGAACTCTGTCAAGCTCAGTAGCATGACCCACGGATTCATGTATCTGTAAAGCGAGCTGATCGCCCATAAGTATAAGGTCCATTTCCCCGCTCGGGCATTGCGGAGCTGAAAGAAGGGCTACGGCCTCTTCCCTTATACGCTGCGCATTTTCAACCATTTTCAAATCTTCAATCACTTCCCAGCCCATGCCGAGCGCGCCGGAATGCTCTCCGGGAAAAGATCTCTGCTGAACCTGATTATTATCCGCAGATACGGCCCTGTAAAAGCCGCCGCTGTAAAGAAGCACCTGTTCTATCTCGCTGCCTTCCGTGGAGGCGTACCATTTATGCGTTTTTATGAACTTCAATCTTGAATAGGCGTTTTTTATCCTTTTGTCCGCCGTGAGAATTTTGTCTATGGCAAAAAGCATTTCCAGCTTTTTTTCAAGCGCTATCTCAAACGGGTCCTTTAAATACGGAGTCTGCCAGTAATCTTTATGAGCCGGTTCATAGGCCAGTTTAGTCTTTGTTTTTTTGACTGAAGCGGAAGCTTTGGCTATTTCCAAAGCTTTCAAAGCGGTTTCCTTTACGCAGGCGGCATTAAGAGTTTTTCCGCTGGCAAAACCCCATCCGCCCCTGTAGAGAACCCTTATTCCAAAGCCCATTGAAATATCGTCGGCCATATCGCCTATATTGGAATTTTTGACGGAAAGAAATTGCGACCTTTCATCAATTATTCTTATATCGCCGAACTCCGCTTTATTGAACTCAAGAACCTCTATGGCTTTTCTGGCTAAATCAAACATAAATCCTCCTAAAACTGTGTGCCCGAAGAGAAATTAAAATCCTTGACAACAAGAGCCGGACAGGCGCTTTTGCCGAAATAGCCGCCGAAAACTTCCGCTTTATCGCCCACAGCTTCTATATTTTTGAAAGCGTCAATGGCGCTGTGAGTAAAACGCAGATTTTTTACGGCTTTGCTTATTTTCCCGTCCTTTATAAGGAAGGTCCCGTTTCTTGTCATGCCTGTCATCTCTATCGTTTTCGGCTTCAGGCAGTTTGTATAGTGAAATTGAGTAATAAGCAGGCCGTATTCGCAGTTTTTCACCATTTTTTCAAGGGAGGTGCCGCCTGGCTTCATCTCTATGTTCATAGGCATGGGGCCATAAGAATTGGGCTGAGGCAGGGAATGGCCTGTATATCTGAAGCCTGTCTTTTTAGCCACATTTCTGTCGGTAACAATATTTTTTACAACTCCGTTTGCTATAAGCTCAACTTTTTCTTTGGGCCAGCCTTCAAAGTCAAAAGGCATTGAGGCGGCCGCGCCGTCAAGCGCATTATCCGTGACATTTATAAAATCGGGAAACATTTTTTTGCCGAGATTTTCACTCACAAAGCTTCTTTTTTCTACATAGGCCTGTCCGGCAAAGCCGTAATAACCCATAAAGCTTAAAAGCTCATTGGCCGGCTGCGGCTCCAGAACAACCGTATATTTGCCGGGCTTTATCTCAATGGGATTTTTTGACATCTCCGCTTTTTTTATCGCTGTCGCGTTTATGGCGTCAAAATCAAGGTCCATATTATTGCTGTAGCCCGCGGCAGCGCCGTAACCGGAACCGCATTTGACCGTTACCTCATACTCAAGCGCCGTTTCCAAAGCCCTTTGATAAACGCCGCTGGTATTGGCTATTATCACTTCTGAAGAGCCGTTTGAGATTATGCCGTAGGCGGTAAGCCCCTTTTTGGCGCAGTAAGCCGTAAGTTTCTTCGCCTTTTGCGCCCTGAAATCAGCTGAAAGGCCGGCGGTCTCGGCGTCATGGAGTCTCTGAGAATTTATGCGGACAGAAGTTTTAATTAAAGGCAGAAAATCCTTCTCCTTTTTCATATACTTGAGAGAAATAAAGGCGTTATTGAAAGCGTTTTTCAAGCTTTCATCGTCAAATTTATTAAGGGAAAACTTGAAATTTTTCCCGTCTTTCTGCACTCTAACATCGGCGTATTCATTATCAGAGAAAACATTCTGTGATATTTCATTGTCGCCTATTCTGGTAAGGGCGTTTTTTGCCCTGAAAAATATAACTTCACAGGCCATGCCTTCGGCATGCCTGAATATTTTTTCAATATTTTTTTTCACAGTATCACCTCTCAAAAAGATTATAACATTAAACACAGTCCATAAACATGTGAAACCGGGTTAACATTGATTTCGCAGACATTTTTCTTATATTATTATTGGATATTACGCTTTTGAAGGCAATGGAGGTTTTATGAAATTTTTCACATTGATTTTGTCAGCGCTTATTTCTTTTTGCTCTTATTCCGCTGCCGGCGTTCAGGATGAGGCGCAGAGAATAAAAAATGATTTGAAAGCCAGGCTTGAAAGCCAGAACATAAAGAAGCCGGCTCAGATAGCGATTATGAATTTTGACGAGATAGCCAAAGATGCAAGGGATGCCGCCGCCGGCAAAGCGTTCGCCTCGGCTTTGGTGGAAGCTTTTTCTTCAGATAAGGATTTCATCGTTGTTGAAAGGGAAAAGATTGAGAACATATTTAAGGAGCTTAAACTGAGCATGGCCGGGGCTGTAAGCGAAAAGGATATAAAAAGGGCCGGCCTGATACTCGGCGCAGACTGGCTTATTATGGGCGATATTTCAGAATCCAACGGCGAGTTTCTTGTGCAGGCCAGAGTAGTCAATTCTGAAAGCGCGGCCGTAGCCGCCGCCTCTTCAATTCCTGTTGAGAAAAGCAAACTGATAAAAGAAGCTGATGAGAGAATATCCATGGTGGCAAAAAATTACTTTTCACTGCTTTACGGGGATTTGGATTTGAATGACTTGAATGCCAAATTGCCTTCGGCCGCCGTAGAGCTCAGGCATAATACTACGAAAAATCAGTATATATCCTTTTCGGCGCTATTTTCATTGAAGGAAAGCGATGATTTGATGACCAGTAAATACATATCTGTTGTGCCGGAAATTTTTAATAATCCGCTCACAATAGAGGAAAAAATAAAATCCATTACCGCCTTTTCGCTTAATTACGGCTTTATTTTCAAAATGCCGCTTAAAACAGTTCTCAGAGTTGAGGCCGGCCCCGGTTTTAATGTGGTCAAGTCCGAGCAAAAGCTATTCTCAAACGCCTTCATAACATCCATGAATGTGAATCTGCCCAAAACGTATGAGCAGAAATATTCCTTCCCCTCCTTGAACCTGTCGGCCTCCATGGAAAAAAGAGTATGGAAAACCGTATATTTCGGCCTGGACTTTAATTATAAAAAGTTCTCCTTTGACAGGGAAATATTAAGCGAAGGCAATTCCGGGCTTAAATCATATCTTGACCCGCTGAAAAATAATATTTCTTCTTCTTCAAAATCAATATTCGGCCGTTTCTCTTTCGCCTTTTAATAAAAGGCGGCATTTTTCTCCCCCTCAGCGCCGGAGGGGGATTTTTGCTTTTTCAAATTTGTTAGAATCTATTTATGCCGGTACAGATTTTGCCCAAGGAAATCGTTTCGCTTATAGCTGCAGGCGAGGTAATAGAAAGCCCCGCCTCAGTGCTTAAAGAGCTTGTGGAAAATTCCATAGACGCAGGCGCCAAAAGCATAGATATAGAAATAAAAAAAGCCGGCAGAGAACTTATAAGGGTAAAAGATGACGGCGAAGGTATGGATGAGCAGGACTTGCGTCTTTGCGTATATCCTCATTCAACAAGCAAGATTAGGGCCTATGAAGATTTAAATTCAATATCAAGCTACGGCTTCCGCGGCGAGGCGCTTTATTCGGTTTTCAGCGTTTCAAAGATAAAGATACAAACATACAACGGCAAAGGAAATTCAGGTTTCGCCCTTTACGGCGAAGGCAAAGACCCTTCAACCGCTCAAATAAAGCCTTCTCCGCCCGTGAAAGGCACTATAGTTGAAATAAAGGAACTTTTCTTTAATACTCCGGCCAGAAAAAAATTTTTAAAAAGCGACAATTCTCTTAGAGCCGCCGTAATAAGAACGGTTGAAGAATTTATACTCGCCAGGCCTGATATTTCTTTCTCATTGAAAATTGACAGTTCGCCGATTTTTTCAATCAAGGGCTCAGGTGATTTGAATGAAAGCGTCAGGGCGGTTTTTATGCCTGCCGCAGCCGAAAGGATGATAGATGTAAAGGCTTTTGAGAAAGGCTGGGAATTGACCGCCAAAGTATCGGACCCTTCATCTCTTATAGCTTCCAGAAATTCGCAGTATTATTTCATAAACGGCCGCGCAGTTGAATGTAAAACCGCTCAAAAGGCCGTTTATAAAGCCTATGAACATATACGCAATGGCAAACATCCGGCTCTGGCCGTTTTCCTTAAAGGACCAGCTGAAGAAATAGATGTCAATGTTCATCCTCAAAAGAAGGAAGTGAAGTTTAAAGACGAGAACTTTATTTACTCCTTTGTTTATTCCTCAATTTACAGCCGTATAATGCAAAATCAGACGCCGCCGAAACTTGAACAGCCGAAAGAAGCTATAAACCGGGATTTTGAGGGCAATACCGCTCAGTCCATACCGGATAAAGAACAGCCGCCTGAAGCCCTGCCGCAGTATGCTCAGGAAGATTTTCTTGCCCATATATATCAGCCGGCTGGAAATAAGAGCTGGAACAGAAAACCCGTCGTTTATATAGGCCAAATCTTTGACAGTTTGCTGATTTTTCAGAATCCTCAAGCTATGCTTATAGTTGATCAGCATGCGGCAGCTGAAAGGATACTTTTTGAAAAATACCTGGAAGAGTTCAGGCGCGAATCCGTAAAGATACAGGATTTGCTTATACCGGCCGTAATAGAAATGAGCGCTTCAAAAGCCGAAAATCTTATGCTTTGGAAAGACTGGCTTTTGAAAGCCGGTTTTGAAATAAACAGGTCCGGCCCAAATACCGTGACGGCTTATAGCGCGCCTTCCGTATTCTACTTCACGCCGCAGGCGCTGAAAGATTTCTTCTTATATCTGTCCGAGATACTCGGCGATCCGTCAAAGGCCCCTGAAGAGCTTAAAAGGAACTCCATAGCCACGCTGGCCTGCAAAAAATCCATAAAAGCCAGGGAAAAAGTTGATTCCGTCTCCGCTTTAAAAATGCTTGAGGAGCTTTCCGGCTGCCAGGACCCGCTTCATTGCCCGCATGGCCGGCCCACGCTTATAGAATTTCCCCTTGAAGAGCTTACAAGAAGGTTTCAGAGAAGCTCCATTTAAAAGCATTTCTGACAGCTTAAAAATTTTATAACATAGCTTTATGGACATTCTTGAAGCGATAAAAAAAAGAAAAAGCGTCAGAGCTTATGCCGATAAGCCAGTTGAAGATGAAAAGCTGCGGCTTTGTCTTGAGGCGGTAAAACTTTCGCCTTCAGCCTGCAATCTTCAGCCCTATAAAATACATATCCTTACCGGAAAAAACAAGGACGAATTTTGCGGGCAGGTTTTTTCCGGCACATATTCGGCCTGCTCCTTTGCGGCGAAAGCGCCTGTCATTTTCGCCTTTGTCTCCAGCAAAAAAACTTTTACCGGCTGGGCCGGCAATCAAATACAGGGAACAGATTTCCCCCTTATAGACATAGGCATAGCCGGAGAGCATCTGGCTCTTCAGGCTGCTGCTCTCGGCCTCGGCACTTGCTGGCTGGGCTGGTTTTCCAAGAAAAAGGCCGATAAATTCCTTAAAACCGGCTTTGGCGAAAAAACCGAGATACTTATGTCTCTGGGCTATCCTGCAGGAGAGACTCCGGCAAGGCCCAGGAAAAAAGACGATGAACTTTTCTTTTTCACGGAGAAAATATGATAAAAGTTCTGCTTTTTACGATTCTGGCCGTCTTTTGCGCTCAAACTCCGGATACCTGCTCCAAGAAAGAGGGCTGCTCATTCAAGCCGGTAACTCTTGAGTCGGCCCTGGCAGCGCCTGCCGCCAAAGCCGACACAAACAAGGCGCAGGCGGATAAAAAACCTGCAGCAGACCGGGATATAAATCCTCCGGCGCAGCCGCCGCAGAATTCAAATAATGAGAGCGCAAAAAAAACTTTGGAAAATCCGCAATATCTGCTTGTCTGGATAATGATACTGGCCGGGCTTTACTTTTATCTCAGGGATAAAAAGAAAAAAGGCAAAAAATGAATATAGATGCAGCGTCTCAAACGGTTCATGTGCTCTTCGGCACAGCCCTGCTTTATGCCGCGATAACAGAGGCCGTGAAAACTTTAAATCCCTCTTCCTTATGGCAGAAATATATCCCTGCGGCTTTTCTGGCCGCGGGCTTCTTTTGCGCCGCTGCCGTACTTTACTACTGCCCGTCTCAATTTAAATTATTTTCTTCATTGATATTTTCGCTTTTATCTCTGGGGCTGGCAGCTTTCTTTGCGCCTGCCCAAAAAAGCTGGGAAAGGCTTTATTTCGCCCTGTATATACTTGCAGCCGTGTTCATAATGTTTTTCCCGAAAGCCATGGCCGAAAGTTTCCGCCAGCAGGAATATGCCAAGCATCTGCTTATCTCAGCTCCTTTGGCGGCTTTTGCGCTTCTTAAACTGGCCGGTTTTAAAAAACGGGATACGGGCAAAGCTGCGGCTATACTGCTTTTTATAACCGCCTTTCAGCTGATTTTCTATAATGCCGAAAAAGGCTCATTTTCGGCCGGAAATGAAGAAACTTATTCCTTAACGATTCAAACGCCGGTAAAAGACAATATCGGGGAAAATGAAAAAAATACTGATAAAAAAAGCGCTGGCGATAAGCAAAAAAGACAGACTTCTAAATAAGCTGGATATTCTTGTGGAAAACGGCAGGATTTCAAGAATATCCAACTCAATAGAGCCGTCTAAAAACTGGAAAACAATAAAAGCCGAAAAGCTTTGGCTGACGCCAGGGATCATAGACACGCATGTGCATTCAAGAGTGCCTGGCGGCGAAAACAAAGAGGATTTCAAGTCTCTAACAAGGGCCGCTTTATCCGGCGGCATAACAAGCGTTCTGCTTATGCCCAATACTGAGCCGCCGACAGATGAAAATCTTCTGCCTTTTTTGAAAAAGAAGGCGGCAGCGGAAACCGCTCTCAATATATTTTTTGCCTGCGCCATAACCCGGCAAAGAAAAGGCAAATTGCCGGTAAACTTTGATAAGGCAGTAAAGGCGGGAGCTTCAGCTTTCACGGATGACGGCTCATGGACTTCAAGTTCATCGGCTATGCTGAAAGCGCTTGAATATTCCACTAAGACAAAAATCCCTGTTCTATCTCATTGCCAGCTTGAAGGCTTTAATGGAGCCGTCAATAAAGGAACCGTTTCAAAAAAACTCGGCCTTAAAGGCCAGCCGGATTGGGCGGAATACAAGGCCGCTTTGAGAGATATAAAACTGGCCGTTCAAACCTCAGGCCGTCTGCATATACAGCATGTAAGCTGCGCAAAAACCGCAAATATAATCGCAGATATAAATTCGCCTTCAATAACAGCTGAAACCTGCCCTCATTACTTCTTTTTCACTCAGGAGGATCTTTTGCCGCTTGACGCCAATTTCAAGATGAATCCTCCCCTGAGAACAAAAAAAGACAGAAAAGAGATCATAAAAGCCCTGAAAAAAAATCACATCTCCATAATAGCAAGCGACCATGCCCCGCATTTGCAAAAAGATAAAAGCGCAGGCCTTGAAAAAGCGCCGTTCGGTGTAATAGGCCTTGAAACTATGCTTTCAGCTTCCATAAGCGCGCTTTACCATGAAAATAATTTGCCCATTGATGAAATAATTGAAAAAATGACCTCAGCGCCGGCCGCTCTTTTAAATCTTGAGAATAAGGGCGTTTTAAGGCCGGGAGCGGATGCAGATCTGGCCATAATAGACCCTGAACTTGAATGGCTGCCTGAAAAATTTTATTCCAAGTCGGCCAATTCTCCCTTTATCGGCAAAAAATTAAAGGGCAAAGCGCTCATTACCATACTGAAAGGCAGAATAGTTTATGAAAAAGGAAAATTTTATCTATAAAAGAATTTTAAGACCCGCTTTTTTCTCTCTGGACCCTGAAAAGGCGCATGACACGGCAATTATTTTTCTCAGGGCACTGAACGCCGTTCCTTTCAAAAAGAAATTAATTTCCTTTTTTTTCAAAGAAACAAAAAAAGAGCTGGAAATTGCAGGCATTAAATTTAAAAATCCGCTCGGACTGGCGGCCGGCTTTGATAAAAATGCAGAGGTATATCCCGTTCTTGCTCTTATGGGCTTCGGCTTCATTGAGACAGGCACCATAACCTTTAAGGCCCAGCCCGGCAGCCCAAAACCGCGCCTTTTCAGATACCCGGAAAATATGGCGCTGGTCAATAAAATGGGCTTTAACAATTGCGGGGCAGAAAAAGCCGCGCAAAATTTTCGCAAAAACGGGAAAATCTCCGTGCCTCTGGGAATAAGCGTAGGGAAAAATTCGGATTGCCCTATAGAAAAAGCGCCTGAAAATTATGCGGCTGCCTTTGAAATTCTGGCCTCTTACGGCGATTTCTTCAGCATAAATGTCAGCTGCCCCAACATACAAAATCTTTCGCTTCTGCATGCGCAGCATTATCTTGAAAAAATTTTTTCAGCTTACAGGAAAGCGGCCGGAGAAAAACCTGTTTTTCTCAAAATAGCCCCTGACCTTAACGATGAAGAGCTGAAAAATGTGATTTCAGTATGCGCCAAATACAAGGCCGGCCTTATAGCTTCCAATACGCTGCCTGCCGAAAAGGCCGGCTATCCGCAAAAGGGCGGCTTAAGCGGCAGGCCTTTATCAATGCTGGCTTTGAATTGCCTTTCAAGGATAAGAGCCATATCAAAAGATATTCCGCTGATATCAAGCGGCGGCATATTCAGCGCCTCTGATTTGAAATTAAGGTTTGAAGCCGGAGCCGATTTGGCGCAAATTTACACAGCAATGATCTATGAGGGCCCTTTTACCGCCCAAAATATTCTTTCCGGATTGAAATGATTTATCTGCCGTACTTGGCCGCTATGGCCTCGGCTATTTGAACCGAATTAAGAGCTGCGCCTTTGTAGAGATTATCTCCGGCCAGCCATACGGCGAATTCTCTTTCCGCAGCGCCGGGCCTTAATCTTGAGACATATACGCATTCAGTTTTAGCCGTATTCAAAGGCGTGGCGTATTCAGGCGGTTTTATATATTTAGCGCCGGGAGTTGATGAAAATGTCTTTTCCAGAGCCTTGATGGTCCAGGGCTTGGAAGTTTTTATCCAGGCGGCAAGACAATGAGTTCTAACAGCAGGCACTCTTACGGCGGTAACGCTTATCCTTATGGAGCCGGCGCGCCATATTTTTTTAAGCTCAGCCGAGACCTTATTCTCTTCTCCGCTATAACCCAGCCTGTCAAAAGAGCCGACTTGCGGGAAAATATTGAAAGCTATGGGATGGGCAAAGGGACTTTCCGGCGATTTGACATTATGGCCGGTCCTTATAAATTCAGCGCTTTCCTCAAACAAAGCGTTCAAGGCTCTTTTGCCTGCGCCTGAAACCGCCTGATAAGATGAAAGTCTTATTTCCTTTATGCCGAATTTTTTATGTATTTGAGCGCAGCCCACGGCCAGCGGCGTCAATGTGCAATTGGGGCCAGCTATAACTTTTTCTCTTTCATCTATAATGTCCCCGTTTATTTCAGGTATTACAAGAGGCACTCTCTTGTCCATCCTGAACCTTGAAGAATCGTCTATGCACCATACGCCTTTTTCTGCCAGCTTAAAAGCGTATTTCTCGGAGACTTCCTCATTGCTTACAAAAAAAACTATTTCGCATTCAGACATTTTCTTAAAATCGGGCTTTTCGCAGCCGTATTTCCTGCCCTTAAATTTCACAAATGATTCTCTTTTGCCTGAAGAAAAGAAATATGCCCTGCTGACCGGAAATTTCCTTTTCTCAAGCAAATACAATAATTCGCCTCCGACCATGCCGGAAGCTCCGACAACGGCTATTTTCCACTCTTTTTTCATTTTTGCTCCGTTAAATTTTCCTGATCATTCTCGGCTGACTTTTTTACGGCGGCTGGAATTTTTATCTCCTTGCTGTATCCGTTATTTTCATATATATCCCTGCCGGCCGCCCTGAGGTAAAAGAAATCCTGCGGCAATGCTTTTCTGTCAAGGGAAATAAAATACGGGGGCTGATAAATATAGCCGCCGATTTTTTGCCATTCAAATTTATCATAGGACATTTCCAGCCAGGCCTTCTGTATATCGGCGCCTATGACATTAAAAGAAGCCACAATATTTGAGTCCGACACCTCGGCTGAAAAATTTTTTATTATCACTTTAAACTCGTTCTTAGGCACAAGTTTTATGGCTATAGCCGGCTTTATTCCTGATATGGGAGTTTCCGCAGCGCCCGGCCCCGAAGGCGGAACGCCTTTAATAGAGCGGTTCAGCCAAACATCCTCTTCTTCACCTTCTTTATATCCGGCTGCTATTATCGGAGAGGTTTTGCTGGAAACAAAATTATCGGACTGCGACCATATGGCTATATAATTGTCTTTCTCGCCGCTTATTCTTGACAAAGGCACGGAAGCCCAGAACCATCTTGATTCTCCCGCCCCGGGCACGCTTTCATTTTCCAGCGGCTCTTTTGGTATATCTTCACCTGAAGCCAGAAAATAGCCGGCATCAGAGCTGAAAGACGGCCTGTCTGAAACCGCGGCATAAATTTTGCCTTCCACAGGGGAAAAGTCCTTTTCAGTCTTGGCTCTGCCGAGCTTTGCCCCTATATACGCTTTTTCAATCCCGTCTTTTTTTACAGGCGGCAATTTGACTATCCATGAATTGTTATATCCCACATACCAGTCGGCGTGAAAACCTCCATTGGCATACATAAAATACGCGCCCAAATCGCTTATTTGCGAGACATATCTTATGGGAGGATATTTTGAGCTTTCCTGTGCAAAAGCCGCCATTGAGAAAAAGGACACTAAGCAAAAAAACAAGTTAACATAATATTTACGCATTAATTATCACCTGCCCTTCAGCGTCAGTTCTTCAGCTTGAAAACTATTCTGTCAAAATCTTCCAGCGAATAGTAATGGAGAATTATTTTCCCCACCCTGTGATCCGGACCTGGAATTATTTCAACTTTGGCACCCAGCGCCCTTTCAAGCTCGGCTTCCGCCTGACTGACTTCCGGATTTTTTGTCTCTGCCGTTTTGTTTCTTTTGGAAGACGATTTATTGAAAGTCTTGGCCAGGGCCTCAACATCCCTGACAGAAAGCTTCTCCGAAATCACTCTTTCAAAAACTCTCTTTCTCTCGGCTTTGTCCGGCACCGAAAGCAAAGCCCTGGCATGCCCCTCATCCATACTCCCGTTTCTAAGCGCGCTGATCATCTCATCATCAAGCTCAAGCAGTCTTATGGAATTTGAAACAGCATATTTGGACTTGCCGCAGAAGTCTGCAACTTCAGTCTGATTCATAGAAAAATCGCTCATCAGTTTCTTATATGCCAAAGCTCTTTCAACAGGATTTAAATTTTCTCTCTGCAGGTTTTCTATCAGGGCGACAGCCAGTTTTTTGCTGTCTTCCATATTCTTTCTCACTATGGCTTCTATATGGGTAAGCCCGAGATGTTTGAAAGCCCTGAACCTTCTCTCGCCAGCTATTATCTCATAATTGCCGCCCTCTATTTCCTGCACTATTATGGGCTGGGCCAAACCATGCTTCTTTATTGAAGCAGCCAGCTCTTTTATGGCTTCCTCGTCAAAATCCTGTCTCGGCTGAAGTCTGTTAGGCACTATCTTTTCCAAAGCTATTTTCCTTATATTCTGCCCGCCGGCATCGTTTTCCTGAACCCTTGTTATCAGGGCGTCTATTCCTTTTCCCAATGCTTTTCTCATCTTTTCCTCCGGCTTATTCTCCGTAATCATAGTCAATAGCGTCTTCGCTCACATATATTTCCGACTTTTTGTAATTTTCAATATTCACGCCCCTTCTGGCCAAAAACTCCAGCGCCAAATTCTTGTATGCCTGCGCGCCTCTTGAGCTTGGATCATATGTGAATATCGGCTGACCGAAACTCGGGGCTTCGGCCAATCTCACATTTCTCGGAACCACGGTCTTATACAATCTTTCGCCATAGTATTTTGAAATCTCGTTTAAGACCTGATTAGCAAGATTTATCCTTGAATCGAACATGGTTATTATGCCGCCGTCTATCTTCAGCCCCGGATTCAAGGCTTGCTTTATCTTGTCCACAGTATTTGTAAAATAGGTAAGCCCTTCCATAGAATAATACTCGCATTGAACCGGCGTTATGACAGAATCCGAGGCGGTGAGAGCGTTTACAGTTAAAAGCCCGAGAGAAGGCGGACAGTCTATTATTACAAACTTATACATATCCTTAAGAGGAGACAAAGACCGCTTAAGCACAGATTCCCTGGAAAACTCGCTTACCAGCTCTATTTCTGCGCCGGCCAAGTTATGATTAGTAGGCAATATATCCAATAATTCAACCGAAGTTTGCCTTATGGCCTTTTCCAATGGGGCGGTTTCAGACAAAACATCATAAATACCCGGGGTATCCTTGCTCATTTCTATACCCAGACCGGAAGTGGCATTTCCCTGGGGGTCCAAATCCAGTATCAAGGTCTCAAAATTGAGAGCCGCAAGAGCAACGGCCAGATTTATTGCCGTGGTAGTTTTCCCCACTCCGCCCTTTTGATTGGCTATAGCTACTATTTCGGCCATATTAATCTCCATTTAGCGATACTGAAGCTTTTAGTTTTCACGTGAAAACTACTTAAATATTATCAAAAAACACTTGAAAGGTCAATTATAAGCAGCTGTTTTTAGTCTTTTCTCTCAAAATATACTAAATCCGCCATAAAAACAGCGCCGAGAAGCAATGCTTTTTCTTCAATAGAGGCATTGGCTGGGAACTTAATAGTGAAATTATCTGCATCGGTAAACATCTCCTTGCCGGCCCCGGACCATTTTTTCAATATTTCCCCCGCTTCAATACCGTTTTTATAAACTTTAAGCGTCCAGGGATGCAGTATTTCAGACTCTATTCTATAAAGCTCGCCGCCGTTCTCATCCTCAACTGTCAGTTTTTTCTTTACAAGCGACCATTGTCTTTTAATTTTTCCATAGTACTTACCGTTGAAATCCCCAACCCTGCCCTCATGGAAGAAGAATCTGAAAGGTTTAACTATCTTGAAAACGCCGGCGCCGTCAAGATTCATAACATGCACCTCAAGAGGCCTCATAAACTGAAGGAATAACCTTGCCAGGAATGAGCTTTTCTCTGCGGCAAAATATACATCATTGTCATAGGAATCCTTGACTGAATACCTGTTTTTCCCCTCAAAGCCGGAAAAAACCTCTATCCATTCAACCTTTTGCTTTACAGTCGCCATCTCCATAGTTCTCAGCTTTTCCATTTTCCCTCCTTAGCCTATAACCACCTCTATCACAGAATTTTCTCTTTCAAGTCTCACCTTACTGAAGCTTACGAGACTATCTCTCACCTTTTTAAGTTCCTCGGTAAAAAGATTTATTCCATTGTATTTAAGATCAGCGTTTATTCTGCTCATAATGGCAGACAAAAAAAGCTCATTAACATCTGCATTAGTTTCTTTTACCCTATCCCCTGAAATTATCCTTATGGAGAGTTTTTTTCCTTTTCTCCTCATTTTACCTAAGGACCTTGAATCATCATCTTCCTGTAAGGCGTTTAAAAGCTCCAGGGCCTCATAGGCGTTTATTTTCCCTTCTTCAAGCATAGTCAATATTTTTATCTTTCCGTGATCCATATATCCCTCAAAGTTTTCACGTGAAAACTATTTTTTTATATCTTTTATCATTTTTACGGCATCCTGAGCGGTTATCTCGCCCCTCTCAAGTTTTTTAAGTATTTCCATCTTTTTATTTTTAGCGTCAAAATCATAATCGGATATACCCATTTTATTAACTATCTCTTCCAGCCTGGATTTAACAGTAGGATAAGAAATATTAAAAATTTTCTCCATCTCCTTTATCCTGCCGCCTGTAGCCAAAAAAACTTTAACAAATTCAAGCTCATTTTCATCAAGACAATCAAAAGAACTTAATTGGAATTTGCCTTTTATAGATGTGGAACAGGCATCACAGTGAAATTCGCTTATATGTATTTTGGAATTACACGATGGACATTTATTTGGCTTTTTCATTTTAATAATCTCCAAATTAACTTTTTTAATAAGCAACTAAATTTATTTAATTTTAGAATAATTTTTATGAAATTGTCAACTAAATTTTTAAAAATAAGTCCTCATAAGAAAATACAAGGCGTAGGCATAAAGGAGGGAATAAAAAAGGGGCCCGAAGGCCCCTTTCTACTTGAAAGTTATTTTATTGCTGATTCAAGAAAACAAAGAAGTATTGAAGGAAATCATAAAGGTCGCAATTCTCAAGTTTAACCTCAACCGGAGCATGATTCATAGCGCCCTTGAGCTCGCCTGAGACTTTATCAAATGTAAGAGAAACAGGGGAATGATTGGCATATCCCTCAATTTCCACAATATTCTCGCCGGCCTGCCCCTCTTTCATATCAAAGCTTAATTCCAGGGGTGAATTGTTTGAATAACCTTTTAGAGTGCCTTCTTTCCATTTGACTGTATAGTCCACGGGGCTTCTATTGGCGGCGCCGTATACTCTTACCTGAGAAACGCTCCAATCAAATTTAAGGTCTGAGTTTATTTGATTTACAGCGCCCTTTATGGTCTTTTCCTTATGGTCAATCTCAAGCCAAACAAAGCCGAGATTCAAATTACCTCTTATAACCCAGTTGATTTTATCCAACGTAAGATCCGCAGGGGCATAGTTCATAAGACCTTTAATAGTGCCGATTCTCACGGCATAAGCTGACTTAACAGAAAAAAGTTCATCATAAGTCTTTTTGCCGACCCTAACTTCCTTCACATAATAGTATTTTGCCAGCCCCAGGGCTTCCGAGGCGGCATTTTTGCCTTTAAGGTCCGCTATTATGAAGTAAAAACCGGATCCGTCCTGATAAGCGGAAACCTTAAATCCGTCCTTCTGTAAATCTTTCAAATAGAAATCAATGTCTCCAGGCTTAAGTATCAGTAAAACCGAATCATCGGCCTGAGGATCTATTTCATTTACCTTTATCTTGGCCAGCGCCATGTTTTGCTGATTATATTTGCCGTTTTCGACGGAAAAACCGCTGTTCTGCGGGGCAGGTATGGCTGAAAAAGCTTCGGAGAAATCAACTGATTTAATCTCAGATCCAGCTCTGGAATTTTCAAAAGACTGAGAATAGCAGTTATATGAAAGAAACATTATGGCAGAAACTATAATTTTCACCATCAAACCTCCTATTATTTGCTCACTTATATAATTCTCCAAAAAAATGAGGAAAAATCCTATAGACTTAGGGGCAAAATTTGGAAGTTTTTTGTGCCTGCTCAAAATAGGACTTAAGGGTAAATGAAATTTGCTAAAATTAATCTCATGAGAAAAACAGAATTAATAACGGCTTTGGACCTTGAGCTTGACGAGGCTCAAGAGCTGGTTAAAACGCTGTCAAAGGATGTGAAATATTACAAAATAGGGCCGGTGCTTTTTATGCGCCACGGCCTCAAAGCGATAGAAATGGTAAAAAAATACGGGGGGGAAGTTTTTCTGGACCTGAAACTTCACGATATACCCAATACCGTAAAAGAAGCCATAGAAAACGCCAATAAACTGGGCATTTACTCAATTTCAATGCATATACTCGGCGGCCCCACTATGCTAAAAGCCGGAATTAATGCGGCAAAAAAACTGAAAATATGGGGCGTGACCATTTTGACAAGCATAGATCTCATAGAATTTCATAGAATAGGATTCAGATACAGCCTTGAAAAACAGGTTCAGCATCTTGCCAAACTGGCCAATGAAACTGAACTTGACGGCGTTATAGCCTCGCCGAGAGAGCTTTATTATTTAAGGAATACTCTGGGCGAAAAAATAAAAATCATAACCCCGTCAATAAGAATGGGCTCAACGCAAAAAGATCCTTTTGACGATCAAAAAAGATTTTTAACTCCGAAGGAAGCAAAGGAAAAAGGCGCCGATTTTATAGTGGTAGGCAGACCTATAACTCAGGCCAAAGACCCGCTAAAAGCCGCCAGGGAAATACTCAAGGAAATAGAATGAGAAATCTAAGGGAAATACTTGAAAAAAAGAAAGCCCTGCTTACGGGCCATTTTCTGCTTTCAAGCGGACTGCACAGCCCCAATTATGTTCAATGCGCCCTGGCCTTAAGCGACACAGCTCTGGCGCGCCAGCTTGGCAGGGCCCTGGCTGAAAAATGGAAAGGCCCCAAACCGGATATTATAGTTTCTCCCGCTATGGGGGGGATAATAATAGGCCATGAAACGGCCGCCGCTATGAAATTGCCCTTTTATTTTACGGAGAGGGAAAACGGCGAAATGACATTGAGAAGAGGTTTCAAAATTGAAAAAGGCCGAAAGGTTTTAATAGTTGAAGATGTTTTCACAACAGGAAAATCCACGCTTGAAACAGCCAGGGCGCTGAAAAAGAGCAAAGCGAAAGTTATCGGCGCGCTGTCCATAGTGAACAGAATGGGGAAAAGAAGGCTGCCTTTGAAAAATTCCAGTCTCATAAAGATAGACATAAAAACATTCAGTCCTGAGAAATGCCCTCTCTGCAAACAGGGAATACCGGCGGTAAAACCGGGGAGCCGGAAATAAAAAGGAGTTTTTATGCCCACAGATATAGAAATAGCAAGACAGATAAAACTTAAGCATATACGCGATATTGCCGCCATGGCTTCAATAAAGGAAGATGACCTTATATATTACGGCAAATACAAGGCGAAATTGCCTTTGAGCCTGATAAATGAGGAAAAGATCAAGAAGTCCAAATTAATACTTGTCTCCGCCATAACACCCACTCCGGCCGGTGAAGGCAAAACTACAGTTTCCATAGGCCTTACCCTGGGCATGAACCGCATAGGCAAAAAAACCATAGTCGCTCTCAGAGAGCCTTCGCTCGGCCCGGTATTCGGCATAAAGGGCGGCGCCACAGGCGGAGGCTGGTCTCAGGTGCTTCCTATGGAGGACATAAATCTCCATTTCAATGGAGATTTCGGCGCCATAGAAAAAGCGCATAATCTGCTTTCAGCTATAATAGACAACAATATACAGAACAAGAAGAACAATATAGGCCTGGATCCGAGAACCGTAACCTGGAAAAGGGTAATGGATATGAATGACAGGTCTTTAAGAAAAATAATAGTGGGGCTCGGCGGCACAATGAGCGGAGTGCCCCGCGAAACCGGTTTTGATATAACAGCGGCCAGCGAGGTTATGGCCATACTTTGCCTTTCCAAAGATCTACGCCATCTCAAAGAAAAACTTGGAAATATATTTATTGGCTACACCTATGACAAGAAGCCGGTTTATGCCAGAGATCTCAAAGCTAACGGCGCCATGGCCGCTCTTTTGAAAGACGCCATAATGCCCAATCTAGTTCAAACAAGCGAAGGCACGCCGGCCATAATTCACGGCGGCCCTTTCGCCAATATAGCCCACGGGTGCAATTCAATAATAGCCACAAAAACGACGATGAGCCTGGCCGATTACACCGTAACCGAGGCCGGCTTCGCCTTTGAACTTGGCGCCGAAAAATTCCTTGATATAAAATGCAGATATGCCGGTCTTTCACCGTCGGCAGCCGTTCTTGTCGCCACGGTAAGAGCGCTCAAATATCACGGCGGAGCTTCCTTAAAAGATTTAAATACCCCTGACCCCGCCAAAGTGGCCAAAGGCCTTGAAAACCTTGAAAAGCATATAGAGAATATGAAACAGTTCAATATATGCCCTGTGGTGGCCATAAACAAATTCACTTCCGATACCCCTCAGGAAATAGAGGAAATAAAGAAAAAATGCGCTGAGCTCGGCGTGCCGGCAATAGAGGCGGATGTATGGGGCAAAGGCGGAGAAGGCGCCATTGAACTGGCTAAAAAGGTAAGCGAAATAGCCGACGCTGCCAAATGCTCCTATTCGCCGATATATGAGCTGGAATGGAGCGTTGAGAAAAAGATAGAGACCATAGCGTCAAAAATGTACGGCGCTCAGCATATAGACTATACAGCAAAAGCTAAAAAAGATCTTGAAAAAGTCTATAAACTCAATCTGGACAAATTGCCTGTATGCATAGCCAAGACGCAAAAATCTCTTTCAGACAATCCTGACCTTATAGGCAGGCCCAAGGATTTTGTCGTAACTGTAAGGGAAATAGAAATAGCCTCAGGCGCAGGCTTCATAATACCCATAACCGGCGAGATTATGCGTATGCCCGGGCTGCCCGAGCATCCAGCCGCCGAGAACATAGACATAGATGAATCAGGCAATATAAGCGGCCTGTTCTGAGAACGGATTAATTAGTGAACCTGTTCATTCAATTTATATGCTTTCTCTATGTAGAGGCATATATGCCTCAGCCGATATCTGATCATTCATAAATTTGAGATTGAACAAGTTTTCATCTCCATTAAGTTTAGAAGAACTTGCAATATCGAATAAATAATGCTAGGAAATATTTAAGACCTACTGCTTATTCAGGGCAAAATAGAAATGGGCAACCCGAGAAAAATATTCTTCGTAATGGCCGGAGGGGGACAGGATACAGACCGCCATCACAACGATGCCATCAAAAACAGACGCAGCATAAGCGAATTCAAACATTTTTTAAAGGAATCCGAAGCGAACCTTCTTTCTGAAAGAACCTGCGGCAGGCCATGTGCAGTTTGGGGGGCCATCCAGGGTCCAAGCAATATAAGGAATTGGGATAATATGCAGGCCGGGGACTATGTTATGGTCTACCGGGAAGGCAAAACAATTCTCCCCGCTGAAATGGCTCTAAAAATCAAGAATCCCGAACTCGCTAGTTATTTCTGGGAAGAAGACGACAAATTAAATTTCATGGAGAACGATTATGTCAATAGACTGGGTTTTCCCGCCGTTTAACGGCGGGATTGAGCAAGGATTTGGACATTCGGGAATTCAGTATTTTGAGGGTAATCATGCCACCTGGGTCGCACGTGAAGCAATTCAAAATAGCCTAGACGCTAAGTTTTCGGGCACAGGATCTAGCTCACCAATCATCGTAGAATTTGAACTAACTCACATAGAAGTTTCCGAAATTCCAGGCATAAAAAAACTAAAAGAAGTATTTAAATTTTGCCGCGAGCGCGTTATAGAGATAGGCGGAGACACGCCGGAAGAAAAGGAAAAACCATCCTCTGCTATTAATTTCTTTAACAGAGCTATTGAAATATCCGGAAAAATCCCAGTTCTCGTAATAAGAGATTTTAACACTACGGGTCTAGCCGGCGATGATTTTTCACGTAATTCTCAATGGTATCGCCTCATTAGAAGCAGCGGGGTAAACAAATTCATAAACGATGGAGCTGGAAGCCATGGAATCGGGAAGTTTGCCCCATTTGCTGCTTCATTTTTGCGTTTAGTATTTTATTCAACAGTTTCTGATAGTGGAGAAAAAGCTTTTATTGGAAAGTCAATATTGACTAGTTTTAACAACGGCAAAGATGAATGTGATGCTACCGGATTTTATTGTTTACAAAAAAAAGATGAAAATGGACGAACACAAGTTGCCGGAATACGAGACAGCGGCAATATACCAAGCTTCTTTAATCGTTCCGAACAAGGAACTTCTCTGTATATCATAGGATACCGCCACGAAACAGATTGGGAAAAAGGGCTAATCGACTCCGTCCTTAAAAACTATTACGCAGCGATACACCGCAAAAAACTCATAATTAAATTCAAAGATTCTACTAGATCACATGAAATAAATGACCAAAATATTCGAAAAATAATGGAAGAAAATAAGAACTCTGCACTGCCTTTTTATCTTTCTATTTCAGACCAAAGCTCTTATAAAAAATTTAATGCAAAACTTCCGATTATAGGCGAATGCAGCCTGTACGTTTTAAGAGGCTCAGACCCTGATCTTTATACTAAAGAAGTTGTTCTCATGAGAAAAAATTTGATGGAAGTAGAGAGACTTTCCAAAAGAGTATTAAAAATCCCATTCGCTGCAGTATTTATTTGTGAAAACCCGGAAGGTAATAAAATATTACGTGAACTAGAGCCGCCGGAACACAATAAATGGGACAAAGACCGCAGGCCGGATGGCTCTCAGATTATAAAGAACATGGATGATTGGATAAAAGAAAAATTAAAAGAACTAAGAGAAAACCCCGGCGGCCGAGAAATTGAACTGGCCAGTTTAAGTAAATATCTGCCGGGAGGGTTAAAATCAAAAACTGGGCATATAAACCCGGAAACTGGAGATAAACAAAAAAAAGGCGATATAGATACAGGGGGAAATATTAAAGGATCATATGAAGAAAAACCAAAAGCGCTTAATTTTGACGGCTCGGCCGAAGCTCCGATTATATACATTCCGGCAATAGAAGAAAGCGGAGATGAGCCTGGCGGGACGGGTTCAGGGAATGCCGGGGGAGGAGGCAGCGGAAAGAGAGGTAATAGAGGGAAAAGAAACAAAAAGCATCCTGACTATAAGTTTAGTTTTAGGTGGATACCATTGAAGAGTAACGAAGCGATGCTAATTATCCATCCTCACCAAAAAATTAATACCCCTGTTGATGCCTATTTGGCAGCTGCCGGAGAAGATGAGGTTTACAAGCTTAACATATTAAGTGCAAGATATTCTGACGATAAGCCGGCAGCATTTTCTGGAAGTGCTATTAAACAGATACCACTAGAAGAAAACAAACCATGCAGAATCATCATAGAAATTTCAGGATCAGCACATATTGCTGTAGGTGTGAAACTTATATGATTCGAAATAATTTGAAATCTTACCCATTACCGGTTCTTGGCAATGCAGATGACTACAATGAACCCTTCATAGTAGAAGGTGATTTTCATTTAGCTGGAGAAAAAATAAATATCAGATTGAGGCATTCCATATCTAATAAAGGAATTATAAAACTTATTCAGGAAAAAAAGGCGGTATTTGGAAGTCAAATTGAATGCAAGGGGACTTTTTTTAGAAAAATATATACTGGGAACGAAATAACACTGAAAAGTTCGAGCCTGAAAGATCGTGTTGCTGTTACTCCTTATGTAATAGCCGTGGAAACGATTCGGGAGTTTACTCCGACAAATGTAAATAATGACTATATAGGAGTAAAATTTAATGTAAACCCAGGAGAATACCTGGCAATCGGCAAAACAGCTTATTTTTCCGCGGACAAAGATTTTGATGTTTCCGAAACTAATATTGGTTCCATTATGACGATAAAACCTTCTGAAGACAGCGAGTATTATTCTGCCATTTTTGACAGCGATATAATCGAAATTATGGTTCCAAAGTCAGACATTGAATCATTGGAAGCTCTTGCATTAAACCCAAAAACAGAAGAAATAATACATGCAATGATTGTACTTCCAGTATTAACGGAGGCTATCAGGAAGTTAAAAAAAACCGATTATGACGGAAACAAATGGTTCAATGTCCTTTCTGAAATCACAAATAAAAGAAATATTGACATTAATGAGCCATTTAATGCAGCTCAGCAGTTACTTGATAAGCCTATAAGCCGCGGTTTAAACTCCTGCACGGAAGATGATTAAACTCGGGGAAAATATATGCCTCAATTAAATAGAGTACTTAAAAACACCAAACTAACTGAAATCAGAAAAGCTCTCTCAGCTCTACAAAATCTAAATTCTTATATATCTGGAGACTTCGGATTAACTGACTCAGATTTCCTCCCAGCAGAAGTTGCATCATCAGATGAACCTCTGACTTTCGAAAATAACGAGGATAAAAATAAAGAAGATTTGTCTAATTCAATAATGCTGCATAAAAGGCTTAACAAACTTGATCCGGCGAAAGCATCCGATATCCGACTTTGGACCTATCTGGCCTACCATATAAGCCCTGATTACGTACGGAGGCGCTGGCCAATAAAATACGACAACTTAGATTCCGAAAAAGAAGAAGTTAAAAAGGAAGAAGCTAAAAAAATTGCAACACATTGGCTATTCGGAAGCGCTACGGACCGGGCTTTAAGAAGAAATGCACTCGCCAGGTTGTGGTGGGCGGCCCATCTAACATATGAACCCTGGGAAGATCCTGAGCTGAAACAATTCAAAAAAGACGATTCTTATTTTTATACTAGTATTATATTCAGAAATCAAGGAGTCTATTCAGACCTAATGGAAAGAGCCTTTTGCAGGGATAAAAAAATCTTGACAGTAATATTGGACCTTTTTCATGAATATCCTCAGCTTACCGAGAGAAAATACACACGTGCTTTTGTAAAGCTTGTAAACATAAATTCCGGATTCAAATCACTCGGAGCGCTCACTGTACCTCAACTAAAAGAGCTGCTGAAGGGAATAAAAGAAAAAGTATTTTCTACCCCCATTGACGAATTATAGTAACGCGCTTTTTAAATTAATATAATTGATATGTGGCAGACACAATCACAAAAAAACATAGAAGCTGGAATATGTCTAGGATTAAGAGCCGAAACACAACTCCAGAAAAAAAGATCCGCAGTCTTTTGCATAGTTTGGGCTATAGATTCAGACTGCATAGAAAAGATCTTCCAGGGAAACCAGACATTGTTTTACCGAAATTTAAAACAGTTATTTTTATACATGGATGCTTTTGGCACAAACACAAAGGATGCAAAAGAGCAAACACTCCAAAGTCGAATCTGAATTATTGGATTCCGAAGCTTGCTCGGAATGTAAAAAATGACAAAAAACACATTCGCGATTTAAGAAAAAAAGGATGGAAAACCATGGTAATATGGGAATGCACATCAAAAAATCCATCAATACTTAAATCAGTTCTCAGGAAGCTGGAAAATGGAAAATAAAAATAAATATTTCAAAGTTGGAAGTCTTTATGCAGGAATAGGAGGAATATGCCGCGCTTTTATAAATGCAGGCGCAAAGGTGGTTTGGGCAAATGAGTGGGACAAATACGCCTGCATGACATATAGAGAAAACTTTTCTCATCGCCTTTACGAAGAGGATGTTGAAGATTTTATAAAAAAGGACCTAAAAGAAGCGGAAGACATAGACATTTTAACCTCAGGATTTCCATGCCAGGCCTTTTCAATTGCCGGATACAGAAAAGGGTTTAAAGATGAAAGAGGAAATCATTTTTTTAAAACTATTGAAGTTTTGAATAAAAAAAGGCCAAAGGCTTTTTTATTTGAAAATGTTAAAAATCTTAGAACTCATGATAACGGCAACACTTATAGGGTTATTGTGGATTGTATTAAACATGCTAAATACCATTTAATAACGCTGTGTTTAAATACAATGAATCACGGAAATATACCTCAAAACAGAGAAAGGATATATCTAGTCGGATTCAAAAACAAAGCAGCAGCTGATATTTTTCCTAATCTTGAAAAAAATCCAATACCTTTAACTGTTAAGATCAAAGACTTACTTAAGGAAGGCGCAGTTGACCCCAAATATTACTACAAAAATTTTGATTGCTATAATCAGCTTAAAGAACAGATCAGGTCTTCTAACACTATTTATCAATGGAGAAGAGTGTATGTCCGGGAAAACAAAAAAAATGTTTGCCCGACACTTACAGCAAATATGGGGACAGGAGGACACAATGTTCCCCTAATAAAAGATAGAAAAGGAATAAGGAAATTAACTCCGGAAGAGTGCGCAAATTTTCAAGGACTTTTCAACTGGAAATTTCCCAATATTGCTGATAGTCATAAATACAAACAAATAGGCAACTCTGTTAGTATTCCGGTAGTAACAAGAATAGCAAAAGCTATGATTCAAACATTAGAGCAATTTAAAAAATGAATGAAGAACAATTTTCCCCCTTCTACATCAATCAGCCAAAAGAGAACAGAGATTACTATATAAAACTGCTCCGCGGTGCAGTCCAAACCAGCATATTATACAGTGAAAACGATAAACCGTACCTTCCATATAGAGCTGCTGAAAAAATATTTTGTAAAGCTTTTAGAGCTCAGGATGTATCAAGAAAAGACATATCTGTCGACGCTATAAAAAACCAAGAAGGGATAGGAATTAAAACATTCATCACTGGCGGTAAAAATGGGAAATTCGAAAAAATAGCCGAATTTGTAGACAGAGTTAAATACCCTTTATCTGAAAACAACCCTGAAAAATTAATAAAAGAAATTTCAGAATACAGAAATTCAAGAATTGAAGAGGTCAGAAAAGAATTTGATTTAAGAAATATTGTTTACCACTCAATAGTTAGAGCCCCAGGGAAAATGTACATTTGCGAACAGCCGTTGTCTACTATAAAAACCAACAACTTAACTCTTCAAGGTAAAAAAGGCGCAAATATATATTTTAAAGATACATCTTCTAAGTATCTATTTAGTCTTTCTAAACATACTCTATATACACATTTCTTTTATGATTCGCCCTTTGAAGAAATTACTATAAATAAAAACATTGAAAAAGAACTTCTGAGCTGGACGATACAAGAACTCAGTTCAAAATATGAGACCAAAAAAGAACTCTTAAAAAAATATGAATATGTTTTGCTTCCTTTATACAGCACGAGACTCGGAGATGTACCTGAAAAAAGCGGCCTTAATCAGTGGAATGCAGGAGGAAGGGAAAGGAATCCAAATGAAGTATACATCCCCATACCAAGGGTTGTCCATGTAAAGAAACCCAATTTTTTCCCTCCAAAAGACCAGAAATTTATTTTACAAACAGATGACGGATATAAATTTAAAGCAAAAGTATGCCAAGATGGATCCAAAGCACTTATGACTGATCACAACAAGGACCTGGGCGAATGGATTTTACGCAAGATTTTAAAAATTCAAGAAGGTGAAAAAGTAACTTTAGCTCATCTTCAGGCAAAAAATGCTGATACAGTTATTATTTATAAAATTTCTGAGGACACTTATCTTATAAGTCTTGATTCTTTTGGCAGCTTTGCCAAAGAATATACATGATATTAATATCTCTGGGGAGGTGGTATTATGGCTGGATATTCAAGAATATATTGTATGGGCGAAAAAGGAGGCTTGGGAGGGATTGACGGCATTAATCCTATACTTTTTCAGATCCTTGTGGGGGATGCCGGCAGACAATGGTATGAGGTCCATTACTTTGATAAGCACATAAAACCTCTAGCTGGAATCACACGCACGATTCCGGTCCGCCCCGATGACAAAAACGCATTATTAGATGCCTGTATATTATTTTATCCTGATTATTTTTCCAAATGTCCTTCTATAAAAAAAGTTTCTTCTAACCTCTTAGAGTCATCCCATAACGGCCTTTTAGATTTCAATTTAAACAAAGAGAACATTCCTGAGTACTGGGATAAGTTGCGCAAAGAAAGCGAACCATTTTTTAAAAAATTTTATATATTAGAGGCAAAACTAAATGAATATAAAAAACAACCTTAGCAAATGGTGGGAAACCGCCAGAGCAAATTCAATTGCTGATGCTATTGGACATATAAATGAAGCTAAATACAAAAAGAATATTATAGAAAAGTTTTCTTCTTTATCTAAGGCAGCCAATAAATTATGGACAGAATACAATTATCAAAACAATCTAACAAAAGGCGATACGGCTTCTTTTGAGGCGCTGCTTCGTAACACTCTCTCTTATGCCGATAAGGCCAAGATAGCAGACTCATTAGAATTAATGAATCTGGTAAAATTAGAACCCAAAATAATGGACCATTATTGCTTAAATAAAAATCATTATAACCCGGAAAATATATCCAAAGAGCATCAAAAAGCCGCTTCTGAAAAGCACCGGGAACTTATCAAGAAATTTAACATTTGCTTAACTGAAAAAACGGACGAGAAATTGAATCAAATTATTAAAAAATTGGCAGACCTTCTTTTTGTGGTCCGGTCGAATATCGCGCATGGAGAAAAAACAATAAACGGACCAGATTTTAAAAAAAATTTTCGGGACAAAATGGTATGTGAAACCGCAGTTCCGGTTATGAAATTAATTTTTGATTCGTTTTTTAACCAACCAGACAATCGTTTAGCGGTTTATGGAACCTTAAAACCTGAAGGATCCAAACATTACAAGATTTCAAGTATAGATGGCACTTGGATTAACGCCTCTTTAACCGGACGGATATATAGTGGAGATGATAGTCTCCCATATTTCATGTGGGATTTATCAGGTGATAATATCAAAGTAAAAATAGTTGAATCTTCTAAACTCCCTGACATATGGTTATACCTGGACAATTTTGAAGGCAAATCATACAAGCGAATATGGGTTTTGGCAAATACTCTAGATAATAAATTGATTGTTGCTAACATATACGCATCGAACAAACTCCAATAAAAATATCGGAAGGATGGGCACAAATAAAGACGTGTTTTGGTAAGTGAAAAGCTAATTATGTGCTACGCTTTTTCGGCTTATCCTGACTCATTTTGTCACAATTCACAACATATCTCATCCTAACATTTGCTGTAAAGGGCATTAGAAGAAGACATAGACGAATCAGGTAATATAAGCGGCCTGTTCTGAGAACGGATTAATTAAGAAGCAGGTTTATTCAATTGAAAATTTATTGAAAAAAAGCGCAATGCCCAGTATTATAAGGGCTATGCCGGCAATTTTCTCCACATAAAAGAATATGCTCTTTTTGGAAGAAATGAATTTGAAAAAAGAGGCGCTGAAAAGCCCCGCTATCAAGAAAGGCACACCCAGCCCCAGCGAGTAAACAAAAAGCATCAAAAATCCCTTATAAACCGCAGCCGATGAAGCCAGCATCAAAACGCCGGCGAGAACCGGTCCTATGCATGGAGACCAGCCGAAAGCAAAAGCTGCACCCATAAGAAAAGAGGAAAAAAAGCTTTTATCCGCAGTTTTCAAAAAGGCGCGCTTTTCATAATTCAGCAGATTTATATTAAGGAAACCTGCTGTGTGGGCGCCGAGTATAACAAGAGCCAGGCCCATAATTTTTTGGAATATGTCCTTATGAGAAAGCAGAAAAGAGCCGATATATGAAGCCGCCGCACCCATAAGGGAAAAGACCAGAGAAAAGCCCAGAAAGAAAAAAAGCGAAGCGTAAAAAACCTTCTTATGTATTCCGCTTTCGCCTTCCTTAACTATCTGCGAAGCTGAAACGCCCGATATCATTGACAAATAGGCCGGGATAAGAGGCAGAACGCAAGGGGAAAAAAAAGTCAAAACTCCGGCCCAGAATGTCAGAACAAATTCTTTCATTTGGTCTTTTTATCCTTTGAAACAGGCGCGTTTTTTTTATCTGAAGCCGGTTTATTTTCGCTTTTATTTTCCGGCTTTTTAATTTCTGCCGGCTGCTCAAGCTCTATCTTTTCTATATCCATATTGCCCCAGCTTGAGCCCTTCATAAAAAAGAAAACATTCCTGAATTTTCCCGTTGATGGGTCGGCAAATTGAACCTTCACTTTTTTTTCTGTTTCTGAAAGATTGTCAACTGACAATACGGCGAGATATTTGAGCGAGAGCACTTTGCCGCTTTTTTTGTCTTCAATAAAGAAAGCGCCTTTCAGAGATTCATCCTTCTTTATATAATCCTCAACTATGCTCTTTATATCATCGTCTGAATCCTGAACCATCACCCCGCTTTCTTCGCCGGCTGAATTTTCCGAAACAACCGGCTCCTCATAGTTTTCATCAGCGGCCAGCAATGGCGCAGCCAATAGCAAAAGAATAAGAGTTTTTTTCATTTCATCCCCCTTGAAATTTTTGAATAAAGAACGGTTTTAAGCTTGACCTTCCCCGCTTTAGGCCATACAGCCTGCTCAACGCCTTTCATAACCTCATTTTCAAGACCCTTGGCTTTAAGTATCAAATCGCATACTTCCCTTACTGCGCCGTCGCCGCCGTTTCTCTCTGAGACGAAATCGCAGACTTTTTTTATCTCTGAAACGGAATTTTTAGGGCAGCAGGAAAGGCCCGCTCTTTTAAGTAAAGGCAAATCGGTGAGATCGTCGCCCATATAGGCGGCTTCACTGTAATCAATGCCCTCCGCAGCCATTATCTCTTCCATCGGCTTTATTTTTGAAAGAAATCCCTGATAGGCATAGCTCATAGAAAGCATTTTAGCCCTTTCCTGAGCCCCGGCGGCTTCTCTGCCTGTTATTATACCCGTCTTAATTGAAAACTTGTTCAAAAGCATAAGCCCTATGCCGTCCTGGGCATTAAAAGCCTTTATTTCCTGAGTCTCCTTGCCGGAAGAAAAAAAGTACATTTTGCCGTCAGTCAGCACGCCGTCAACATCCATTATGAAAACCTTTATCTTCTCCGCTTTTTTCAATATGTTCATCCGTTTTTTTCCTTTATCCATTCATCGCAAAGCGCTATCTCCTTGCTTCTTGCCGCATAATCGGAAGGCTTTGGGCCTGCATATTCAAAGAAAAACCATTTTATGCTGTCTTCCAGCCATGCGCGCAGGGGGGTTGATTTCAATTTCAGAAGGTTTTGGGCTTTTTCTATGTCAAGGATATAATCCCTCTTGCTGGAATAAGGAGAAGCGGCCAGATTAAACCCCTTTTCCTTAAGCCAGCCGAAATCGGCTGGAATCCCCAGCAAAGGCTTGCCCATTATTTCAGCAGACATTTTCAGAAAATCTCCCAAGGAAATAGTCTCCATATCGCCTAAATTGAAAATTTCTCCAGCAGCGCCTTCCTGCTTCTCCATTATGGCGTTTATCCATGAAGCCATATCTCCGCTGAAGGCAAATCTCTTTGAAAAGCTCCAGCCGGGAGCGAAAAAAGGATAGCCGTCGGCTATTCTTATCCAGTAGGAATAAGCCCTCAAAGTATTGTCGCCCGGCCCTATTATTATAGGCGGCCTTATTATGCATACCGGAAATTTGATCTCTTCAAAGGCTTTGATAAATTCCTGCTCGGCAAGATATTTACCGCAGGCATAATCCCAAAATCCGCCTTTTTTAAGCTCTATTGAATCTTTAAAGATTTCTGTATGTTTCTCTCTGAAAGGAGAAGCCAGGTCCTTTATAAGATAATAAACAGCTTCGGAACTTGTCATTATATAGAGGCCGCAGCGGCCTGAAAACTTTTTCACGGCCTTTTGCGCATCCTCCCGGCCATAGCATATATTGTCAAAAATGACATCCCAGGTTTCCAGAGACAGGCGGGACAAATCCGCTTCAACTGTCCTGTCGCCCTTAATGAATTTCACATCCAATGGAAAGTTCGGAGGGGGTTCCTTTCTGGAAAAAACGGTTACCTGATGCCCGCCGGAAACAGCCAGTCTGGCAGTCTGAGCGCCGAAGAAGGAAGTTCCGCCCAAAATGAGAATTTTCAAATTTCCTCCCGGGAAAAGAGGCGTCAAATTACAGCTTTCTGCCTGTCATCCGATGAACCGCCGGACGCCATGACTTTCTCGTCGGAAATACCCTTTCCGGTACTGCCGAATCCGAATATGCCTCTCTTAGAAGAAGGCAATTCCTTTGTCTCTTTAAAGGAAGGATAATAAACCGGTATAACGACAAGCTGGGCGACCTTCTGGCCTTTTTCTATAAGCTGTATCTTATCGGTAAGATTCTGCATGCAAACTATTATCTCGCCCCTGTAGCCTTCATCTATAAGCCCGGCGGTAACAATGAGCCCTCTGGATTCTACAGAGCTTTTACCCCATATAAGCCCCGCGGTTTTTCCAGCAAGAGCTATCGCTATCCCTGTTCTTATCTTAGCGGAGGAATGAGGGGGTATTTCTGTTCTCTCTATTGCAAAAATATCTGCGCCGGCATCATTGTCATAAGCCCTTTTAGGAAGTACCGCATCATTGCTGAGTTTTTTGACTTTAACTTTCATCATTTCCTCCGAAATCGGCCGAGGCCGTGAAAATATTCTATCATATTTTGGGTTATTATTTCCCGCTTGCGAACATTGCCCAAATAAGCATATCTTAAAAAAGTCAGCCGTATATATAGTTAACTTATGTTAACCATAAGGAAATATAGGGTATTTAGATAAAAGGGTATTGAAAAGAATAGAATGGTATGCTATCATAGTTAACATAGGTTAATATAAATGGAAAAAGAATTTCTTTCTATACCTGAATACGCCAAAAGAATAGGTATAAGCAGAATAGCTGTATTCAAGCAAGTAAAAAAGGGTAAAATAGAGGCAATAAAGGTGGGAAGGAACTGGATTATCCCTGTTGATAAAAATCATACATACAAACAACATATCAACAAAAATGAGTTATCAACAGGCTTCCATAAGGGAAAAAAAGAAGATATAAACAAAAACAGCGTCTTTGTGAATAAAAATGTTAATAACTCTACAGAAACCCTTGACAAGTTAATAGATGACAAGATGGAAGATATGGGCTGGGATTAACCCTTCTACAATAGGAAATATACCAATAGCAGCTTGTTTATTATATAATTGACTTATGAATGTAAAGAATACTATACCTTTTATACTGCTTATTGCTTTACCCAAAACAGCTTTGCCTTTATGGAACGATTTTTCTCTTACCTCCGGCTCAAATGAATTTGCGCGAATAGAGAGCAATTTCGCTTCAAACATAAGCACAAGAGTTGTGGCCGGAATAGGCGCCTCAGCGTATAAAGAGGAAAAACATGACTATGTTTACGCTCTGAGATTTCCCGTGAGCGTCTTCATAGGCAGAAGGGCCATGCTGTCGGCTAAACCGTATTTCTATCCTGCTGACGCTCAAGGATCCTTTGCCCAGGGATTGAGAACTTCCATTTCATATCTTACCGAGAATCCTCAAAATGAAACTTCAGCCACATATTTGTTTTCTGTTTCTCATCAGCGCCAGCGGCTTTCATCTTACGGCCAGAAAGATTTTTCATCAAACTGCGCAGAACTGTCCATAGAAAAAAACTTCTATGATCAGTTTTTTCTTCTGGCCTCGGCCGGAGCGCTGTCTCATTCCGCTTTTTCAGCAACGCCTCAGAAGAATTATGCTGAAACGCAGGATATCATTTCACTTAACACAGGCGCCTTCTTAAATGACGCGGTTAATTCCAAGCTCGGCCTGCAGTTTGCCAGAAGCTTCAGGCCGGATTTTGACAGCTATATCTATGCGGGCTATGAAAAAATAAACGGCCGTTTCTCTGAATACAATTCATGGCTTCTGGGACTGAGAGTAAATTTTTCAGAAAAAAACTTCGCTAATTTTTCGTATAATTATTTAGACAGCCGCATCGGACGGTCAAAAATTTATTACAGGGCGGGAATAGGACTTTTTTTCAAATGACCACTCAAAGCACAGAAAGTCTAGAAATGCTGGTAATGGTGTCAAGACTTTTGTCTTCAAAACTTGACATCTCAGAGCTTTTGGTCACAATAATGCGGCTTTCATCAAGGGTTGTAGGAGCGGAAAGGGCTTCTCTTTATCTGCTTGACGAAAAAACTCAGGAACTTTATTTCGACGTCGCGCTGGGCTTGCCTGAAGATGTGCAGAAGATGCGCTTCGCGCTCGGGGAAGGCATAGCCGGCACCTGCGCCCAGCAGGGCAAATCAATAATTTCAAACGATGTCCAAAGCGACTCAAGACACGCCTCAAAGGTTGACAATAAAAGCGGCTTTATAACGCGATCACTTTTAACCTGCCCCATGATAATAAAGGGCAAGGTCATAGGCGTCGTTCAGGCCATAAACAAGATAGACGGCGATTTTAATGAAACGGACAAAAACAGTTTTGAAGCTTTTGCCTCGCAGGCGGCCATAGCGATAGAAAATTCCAGGCTCTTCAACAATGTCAAAGAGGAAAAGAAGAAGCTTGAAGTAATATTCAAAAAGATAGAGGAAGGCGCCATCCTTACGGATACATCCGGCGAGATAATAATACTCAATAATTCCGCCGCTCTTTACATTGAGTATGAAAAATACAATCCTAAAAATATAGGCGAAGTTTTTTCATCTCTGGGCAAGCCTGCTGATTTCGGAAAGACTTTGTGTGAAGACGGCTCTTCTCATAAATTTCTCATTGAAAGGGAAAAGCCGAAAAAACTTATACTTGAGGTCTCCTGCATAAAGATAAAAAACGAGAAAGACGACAAGACAGATTCCGTTCTGTGGGTTTTTTCGGATGTCACCGACAAGGTGACAGAAGAAAGGCTGGCAAGGAATTTTCTCTCCCTTATCTCCCATAAGTTCAAGACCCCTCTTGCAGCAATAAACGGCTTTGCTCAGCTTCTAAGGGACAATTCCAAAGACGGCGATGAAATGACAAAAAGGGCCAGCGAATCAATTTTTTCCCAGGGCCAGAAACTGGCCGTTCTGATCGATACGCTGATAGATTTTACCCAGGTGGAAAGCCTGTCGCAGCAGGATTTAAACAGAACCGATTTCAGCGCGGCCGAGCTTCTGGAAGAAATAAAAAAAGAATATGAGCAGAAAAATTCAGAAGCGGTTTTTAAGACCGTAATTCCCCAGGATTTTACGATAAATGCAGACAGGACGCTCATAAAGAAAGCGGTAAATCAGCTGGCCGACAACGGCCTTAAATTCAACAAAAATGCGGAAAAGAAAATTATATTCTCGGCCCTGGAAAAAGACGGCAGAAAGATGCTTACCGTCGGCGACAACGGGACCGGCATTCCCGGAGAGGAAATAAGCAAGATATTCGCCAAGTTTTATCAGATAGAATCCTCTTTCACGGGCCAGGTGGAAGGCTGGGGACTGGGTCTGGCTATGGTCAAAAAAATAGCGGAATTGCATTCAGGCAAGGCGCTGGCTAAATCTCAGCTGGACAAAGGCTCCGCTTTCACTATAATCCTTTAATTTCCAACTTTAACTTTTTCCCCGATAAAAACCGCTTTCGGCTGAAGTATTATGGCCTGAAAATAATTGCTTAAAACGGAAGAGGAAGCCGGTATTATTGACAATATGCCGCCTGTCCATGAAACATAAAGTATCTCTTCGGCCATTATGAAATAATAACCGCCGCCTTCAATTTCGTCTGAAATCCAGACAAGAGCGTCCCTCCAGGGCAAAGAGGAGGCGTCAGCTGAAAATTTTATTTCAGGGAATTTTTCGGATATTTTTTTCATAATTCCATTTATTTAAGCGGCGGACTGTACCCCGGATTCTGTCAGCCTTGCGGCCGGCTGTCATTTATCTGAGCGGATTACTCTGCGCTGCGCGTAAAAACGCGCGCGGCAAGGGGCCTGCGCATATTTATCCTTGCTCCACGCGGGGTTTTCACTGCCTCCGGCGTTGCCGCCGGAGCGGTGCGCTCTTACCGCGCCTTTTCACCCTTACCCGCCGTTAAGGCGTTGGCGGGCGGTATATTTTCTGCTGCACTTTCCGTTGCCGCCGGGTTACCCCTGCGGCCCCCGGTCTTTCGACCGGCGCGTTCCCTTGAGGAGTCCGGAAGTTCCTCCGCGGCTTAAAGCCGCGGCGACAGCCCATCCGCCGCTTAAAAAAGCTCGTCCTGACTGAAAGATTCTTTTCTTTCTCTGGCGATCTTTAAATTTTCGCTTTCCGGAAGTTTCTTTGAATCAAGTATGGAATTCACAAGCTTATCAGCAAGCTTGTTTTTTTCTCTGTTTATATGGACAAGCTTGACTTCCTTGAATTTTTGCAAATCCTTTGAAATCACCTTCATCATTTCAGAAAGTTTCTCGTCTTTCAGAGCGTACTCGCCGTAAAATTGTTTTACAAGAAGCTGCGAATCGGAATATATCTCCAGAAAAGCGGCCTTGAGAGATGCGGCGCAGGTAAGAGCGAGGTGAAGAGCTGAGTATTCCGCCACATTATTGGTGGTTTTACCCAAAAATCGTCCTTCTTCTCCTATTATATTGTCTTTCTCATCCATTATTACAGCCGCGCAGGCGGACGGGCCCGGATTGCCGCGGGAGCCGCCGTCTATGTATATCTTAAGTTTCTTTCCTTTCATCTTTCCTCTTATCTTTTAACGTATATCAGTCTGAAACAATTCATGCAATTTATCAAGCCGGCTCCCTTTTTAAGCTCATCGGCCTGCGAAGCGGTAACGGCAATTCCGCAGCCAGAACAAAAAAGTTTGCCGTCCTTAAGAATACAGGCGGCCAAAGCCGGAAATTTCTTCTTCTTCACTGCTTCGTACCTGGACAAAATTTCCTGCGGACACTGATTAGCCGCCTTTGACCTTTCGATCTCCTGCTCTTTTTTAAGAGCCAGCAAAGCCGCTTCGCTTTTCTTTATCTTCTCTAGTTCAGCCCGGCTTTGAATCTCAATTTTTCCCAGTTCAGCTTTTATAGACAGCGCTTCCGCTTCGGCTTTATTGCGGTTTTCCATAAGAAGGAGAACCTTCTCCTCAAGAGCGTCTATCTCCGCCTTCAGAGTTTTTTCTTCCGCCTCAAGCTTTTCCGCCGCCTGAGCGTCCTTTATCAAATTTTGAGAAGCTCTTCTTGAAGACAGCCTTTCTTCAGCCTGCATAAGGCTTAATTCAGCTTCCTTTATTTCAAGCTCGAGCTTTTCCTTTTCTCCGTCGGCTGAAAGGGCCTTTTTTCCGGCCGATAAAACGGCGGATTCAACTGCTACGGCGCTGTCCTTGAGGTCTTTCAGCTCTTCTTCAATATCTGCCAGACGCGAATCCAGTTCTGAAAGATATAAAATTTTCTGAAAATCGGAAAAATCCATAAAGCCGGGAATCCCCGTGAAAGATACTATTATAGCAAAAAATTTGAAAAAACCCGATAAATTGCTATAATGTAAGTATTATGGCATTTAAATGTGAAATTTGCGGAAAAAAACCGGTTTCTGGAAACTCATACAGCCATTCGCATAAGGCCTCAAAAAGGCTTTTCAAACCCAATCTTCAAAGGAAGAAAACTTTGATAAACGGCGTAAGAAAGGCTGTTTACATCTGTTCCACCTGCCTTAAAAGCGGAAAAGATCTGAAAGTTTCCTGATACCGTTCTCATCTTCTAAAAAGGGAAGCTCAGCTTCCCTTTTTTCCTTTTGAAACATTATTTTAATATTTTGAAAATATATTTTTGCCTTTGACTTTATAATATATAATTTAAGGTAAAGCGTTTATTTACCTTATGTCTTGGGCTGAAAAGCCCGGAGGCGAGATGGAATTTGAAGAAAATGTAAAACTGGATCCCCAGGGGCTGCAGGACCTTGAAACGGCGAAGCTGTCCCTGAAATGGACAGTTGAAAAGCTTAAAGAGCTGAAAGAAGAATTAGCCGTATTGAAAGAAGAGAAAATCAAGAGGGAAAACCAGATAAGAGATTTGATACTCAGAGCCGAGCAAAGCGAAGAACTTGTAAAGAAGTGGCAGACGACCGTAAAGGCCTGGGAAGAAAATGTAAGAACTCAGTCTGAAATGGAGGCGGAGCTTAAAAAGAAGCTCAGACAGCAGATATTAAACGAGGAAATCTCGCATCTGCTTTCGGCAAGAAAAAGGCTGGAAGAAGAAATCCGTCAGCTTAAAGAACAATTGGCTCAAAGGGAAGAGGAAATAGGCAGGATAAGATCGCAATGGGCCGAGGAGCTTGGAAAAATTTCAAAATTCAAGGACGCCGAAGCTCTCGCCCTGGTGGAGAAATACAAGGAAGAATATGAAAAAAACTCTCTGTCGCTGAAAGAAAATCTTGAAAAATTTGCCGCTGAAAGCGAAGAAAAAAGGCGCGCCGCCATAGAAGAGCTCAGATTTAATATTGAAAAGGTTTATGAGGAAAAGCTGGCAAGCCTTGAGTCCATGCTGGCGAAAGAAAGGGAAAAGAACGCCGCTCTGGCGGCTGAAGCCCACAAAAAAGCGCTTGAAAAAGCTGACGCACAGGCTGAAGATTTAAGACAGAAATATGAAAAGGAAAAAGAATTTTTAATCGAAGAAATAGAAAAAAGAAAACAGCAGGCCCAGCAAGCGGTTTCGGCCGAACTGGCGAGACTTTCTCAGGAATATCTGAAAAAAGCCGCAGAGCTTGACACCATTATAATAGCCGAAAGGGAAAAAGCCGCGCAGGAATTTGCGCAAAAAGAAAGGGAACTGGCCTTGAAGTATGAAGCCAAACTTGAAGAAGCGGAAAACAGGCATGCGGCGGCCCTTGCAGAGATGACAAGAAAGATAGAAGAATTTGCGGCTAAACGCGAAGAAGAATATGTAAATACAAGACTTAAACTGGAAGAGAATCTTCTTGAGCTGATAAAAAAGCATGACTCTCAAACCGCGCAAAATTTTGAGAAAGCTGCCGAAGAGATCAGGGGCAAATGGGCTCAAATGGCGGCCGAACTCGCCGGCGAAAAAACAAGGCTGCTTGCCGAAAATGACGCCCGCTGGAGCAAAGAACTGCAGAAGATCTCGCTGGAAGCGGAGCTTAAATTCCAGCAAGATCTTATTAAGGCAAGACAGGAGCTTGAAGCACAAAAAGAGCAGGATATAGAAAAGATAAAATCGGAGCTTGAAAGACTTTACAAGGAAAAGATTGAAAGGCATAAAGCGGCGCTGGAAAACGAGTTTTCGCAAAAAGCGGCCCGGCTTCAGGAAGAAGCGGACAATCAGATAGAGAAAGCCAGACAGGAAGCGCTTAGGGAGAGAAAGCAGTATCTTGCCATAAAGGAAGACGAACTGGCCGCAGAAAAGGAAAAGCTTAGAAAAGAATTTTCCGCCTACAGAAACTCTCTGAAAGAAAAATTTGAGCATTTTGAAGACGAACTTAAGCTGAAATATGCCGAGAAAGAGGCTGCGCTTGAAGCGAAATACGCCAAAGAGACAGAAGAGAAAAAGCAGGCGCTGCAGCAGGAAAATGAAACATGGCTTAAGGCGATGAAAGCTGAGTTTGAGGAAAAAGAAAAGATCTTAACCGGCGAAAAACAGGAACTGGCCGAAAAAATCTCCCGGCTGACCGCCTCTTTTCACGAAAGACTTTCGCAAAAAGAGCTTGAAATGAGCGCCAAATATGAAAGCTGGCTTAAAGAGGCCGAAGAAAAAACGGCGCAGGCGCTTAAAAGAAAAGAGGAAATTTTAAAGAAGCAATATGAAAACAGGGAACTTCTTCTTGAAAGCAGGGAAAAGAAAATGCAGGAGGAGCTGGCCGAGGAGAGAAATAAATTTGAGGAAAAATTAAAGGAGCTGAAAAAAGATAACGAGCTGGTCCTTGCCGCTGAAAAAGAAAAGCTTAAGGAAGAAGTAATAACTCAGAAAGAAGCCCTGAGAGCCGCCGAAAAGGAATTGAAAGCGGCCGTTGACAGAAACGAAAAGGAAAAAATGGAATTCAAGGAAAACCTGACGGCTCAATTTGCCGTAAAGGAGCAGAACCTTTTTGATTCTCTATCAAAGGCGAAAGATGAAATGAACAGACAGGTTCTTGAAAAAAAGGAAAGCCTTGAAGCCGAATATGAGAGAAGAAAGGAAGCTCTCAGGAACAAAGAAAGGGCGCTTGAAGCTGTTTACGACGAAAAAGCGAAGAAACTTGAGGCGGAATTTTCGCAAAATAAGGCCTCGCTTGAAAAAATGATGAATTCGGAAATTTCAAAGGAGAAACTCAAGCTTGAGGAACTGTTTGAAACCAGAAAAGAAGAGCTTCAGAAGGCTCATTTTGAAAAAATGGCGCAAATGGAAGCTTCCTACTCGCAGAAACTTGCTGACATTTCGCAAAGACTGTCGGCGGAGTATGAGGCCAAACTGAAAGACCTGCAGGAAAAAATCAGGGAAGAAAAAGCGGCCTACGAAAAGGAAAAATCTCAGGAAATGGAAAAGTTTCTTGAAAACTTTTCCAGAGAAAAAGAGGAATGGGAAAAGAAAAAATTTGAAATACTGGAAAATGAAAGACTCAATCTCCAGGCCCAGTATGAAAAGAAGGAAGCCGAATTAAACGCCTTCATCTCAAGACATAAAGAAGCTCTGCAGGATGAAAAGAACAAGCTTGAACAGGCCTATAACGCCAGACTTAATACGCTTGAAAGGGAATATTTTCAGCATTTTGAAAAAGCCAGAAGCCAGATGGACAAACTGAGAAAGGAGTTTGAGGATGCTTTCAGGGAAAAGGAAAAAGAGCTTGAAGAAGAGAAAAACAAAGCCGTATCCAGAGCTCTGTCAAGGGAAAAAGAGCTTGTCGAAAAATACAAGGCCAAGGAAGAGGAGTTAGTAAAATACTGGCAGAATAAATTTAAGGAAGAGAAATAAATATGGACTGGGATTTTCTGGAATACCCGCAAGTCTCGCAGGAAGAAATAGATAATGCCAAGATAATTCTCCGCCTTTCAAGCGAGCTCAAGGAAAAGGAAGCCATGCTCGCATCCATGCGCGCAAAAATAGAGGAAGAAGCTCAAAAAGCGGCAAAAACCAAAGAACTTGAGTATGAAACCATAATGAAGCTGCGCGAGGAAAAATTTTCCAGAAAAGAGGAAGAAATAAGCAGAATTCTGTCTGAGAAGGAAAGTCAGCTGTGGAACAAATACAAGGAGCTTCTTGAACAGACAGCCGAAAGGCAAAGGCAGGAAACCGAGGCTGAAAAGGCCAGAATGGAGCAAATTCTGGCGGAAAAGGAAAAGGAACTCAACGATTACAGGGAAAAAATAACGCAGGAAAGCAGGGAGCTTTTCTCAAAGTGGCGCAAGGAAAAAGATTGGGAGACGGAAAGGGAAAAGGAAATTTTCCTCTCCCGCCTTGAAGAACTTAAGGAAGATTACAGAAATAAGCTGGAAGAAAACTCCCGCAAGATAGAGCAGATCTATGAGGCCAAGACTCAAAATCTGAGAGAAACGCTTGAAAACAGGCATAAGGCCGAGCTGGAAAAACTTAAGGACGATTTTAAGAAAGAGCTGGAAGAAAAACTTGCCGCCGAAACAGCGAAAATAGCCGGGGAATATTCCCTGAAATTCGATCAAAATTCGGCCGACTTCAAACATTACCTGTCGGAAATAAAAAACCATCTTCAAAAAGAATATGAGGAAAAACTCAAGGCGTATAAAGAGAATGAATTTCTGGAAATAAACAGGCTGAAGGAAGAATTGCAGCTTAAAAATCTGGAAATAGAAAGAATAAAGGAAGAGTTTTCGGCAGCGTCGGAAAAACTTAAAAAAGAATATGCAGCTGCCGGGGAAAGAAACAGGATTGAAAGTGAAAAAATTCAAAAAGAGTACATTTTGAAAAAGGAGCAGCTGGAAGAAGAGTTTGAAAAAAGATTTTCCGATATTGAGGAAAAAGAGAGCGAAATAAAGGAAGAGGCCGCGGCAAAAATAAAGGAACTGGAAGCCGTTTACGCAGAAAAAACGAAAATATTAAACGAAAAGGAACGCGAATTAAAGGAAAGGAAGGAATATTTTGAAAACCTTGAAAAGGAAATACAGCAGACGCTTTTCAACAAGGAAAAAGAGATAGCACTGGCCCATCAGGCCGCCGCCGAAGCGTACAAAAGCTCGCTTTTGCAGGCCTATGAAGCCAAGGAAAAAATCCTGGAAAGAGAAAAAGAAAATCTCGCCAAAAAAGCGGCTGAGCTTGAAAAAGAGAGAAAGAGATTTATTAATGAAACAGAGAGGGCTATTGCCGAAAAGAACGCGGTTTTGCAGCTCTTAAAAAAGGAAAGGGAAGAGTTTAAAGAGAAAAAAGAGGAATTTGCAAACGAGCTTATTGAACAGGCAAAAAACAGGGAAAAGGAGTTTGAAGCGGCTTTGAGAGAGAAATTTGAGATTGAGTTAAGAATCGAAAAGGATAAAGCTCTTGCGGAAAAGCTCAGCTGGGAAAAAATAAAGGAGAATTTCAAGGAGGAAATAGAGTCTCTCCGAAAAAGGCACGAAGCGGAAACCGAAGAAAAGAGCAGGCAGTACAAGGCTCTTGCGGAAAAAATAAGATCAGAAAAGGAACTTGAGATAAGATCCATAAAAGAGGCGTGGGAAGCGGAAAGAAGCAAAATGCTTGAATCATTTTCGCTTGAAAGGGAGAAATTGCTTGAAGAAAAAAGAAACGAACTTTCCATGCAGGCCGCAGCTTTAAGAAAAGAATTTGAAGCCGCGCGGTATGCGCTTAAAATCGACCTTGAGATCAAGCTGCAGGAAACATATGAAGATTTTGAGCAAAAGATAAGGATAAGAGAAGCCGAAGAAAAGGAGAGGATAGATTCCCTCAATGAGAAAATAAAACGGCTCAATCTTGAGCTTGAGAAAAGTCTTTCGCAAAAGAATGAGCTCAATAAAAGAATAATGGAAACTGAAGAGATATCTGCGATTCTCATGCAGGAAAAAGCGGAACTGGAAAAGGAAAAAAACGAAACGGCCCTGATGATAAAAAGATCGCTTGAAAAAGAGTTCTGGGAGAAAACAAAAAGGCTTGAAGAAAGGTATATGAACCATATTTCGCAGACCGCCCTGCACTATCAGGAAATACAAAGAGCGAAGGAAGAGGAATTTTTCTCCAAAATACAGGCTATTAAAAGCCGGTATGAACAGGAAATAAAAAGCCAGGAGGAAAGGCTTCAATCATTCTATGAACAGAAACATCAGCATTTGGCCAAAAGTCTTGAGGAAACCTACGCGCTCAGGGAGAAAAATCTTCTTTTAAGAATAAAACAGATAGAAACTTCTTATGAAAATCTTCTTAAACAAAAGGCGGAAGAAATAAACAGGGACACTCTTTTAAATAAAAACCTTGAAGAGCTTGAGAAACAGCTCAGAGAAAAGAACAGGGAACTGTCGGAAAAAATACTGACGCTGGAAAACACGCTTGCCCTCAAGGAAAAGGAGCTTTCTGACAGATACGAAGAGAAAAGAAAAAATCTTGAACAGGAATACCATGTTAAACTTTCCCAGATAGAATCGGAAAAATCCAAGCTTAAGGCCCTGACTGAACAGGAGCAGGAGATAATCTCAAATTTAAGAAAAAGAGAAGAGCAGTTAAAGGAAACCTACAGGGAAAAAGAGGCCGCTCTTGTCAGAGAATTCAACAGCGTAAGGGAAAAACTGGAACTTGAGTATCAGAAAAAGCTTAAAGATAAAGGGATATAGAAAACGCTGCGGACAGCCTTCACAAAATTCTCAGCATAAAAAATATTATTTAGAGACTTCTTTTTTCAGATCAGCCAGAATATTAAGAGCTTCCAGGGGGGTTAGTTTTTCTATCTCTATGGCAGCAATTCTGCAGGACAAGGAGTCATTTTCAAACAAGGGTAGAAAATCCTGTGCCGCATTCTGCTCAGGCGGCGGAGCTTTTTCAAGCTCGGAAAGTATTTCTCTGGCCCTTGAAACGCATTCTTGGGGCAGGCCGGCAAGCTCGGCCACATGTATCCCGTAGGATTTATCCGCCGGGCCGGGCACGATTTTATGCAAAAAAACAAGCTCCTTTTTGCCGTCGGCGCCGATCCACTCCCTTGCTGCTATGTTGAAATTTCTAGCCCCTTCAAGAATTAAAGGCAATTGAGTCATCTCAAAATAATGAGTGGCGAAAATTACCATGGCCTTTTTTTTATGGAGATACTCGCAAACGGCTCGAGCTATGGAAATGCCGTCAAAAGTGGAAGTTCCGCGGCCTATTTCGTCAAGAAGGACCAGACTTCTCGGCGTGGCTGATTTGAGTATTTCGGCAGTCTCTTTCATTTCAACCATGAAAGTGGACTCTCCGCGGCTTAAACGGTCATGGGCGCCGATACGGGTCATTATTCTGTCGGTCACGCCTATGACGGCACGGTCTGCCGGAACAAAACTGCCTATCTGAGCCATCAGCACGCAAAGAGCGTTTTGTCTTAAATACACGCTTTTTCCGCTCATATTGGGGCCGGTTAAAATTATCATTGAAGCGCGCTTTTCGCCTATGGCAAAGTCGTTCGGCACAAATTCGCCGGCGGCAAGATATCTCTCAACAACAGGATGTCTTCCCCCTGTTATTTCTATTATGTTCTCGTTTGTTATCTCAGGTTTTACATAGCCGTAGGTAAAAGCGGCCTGCGCCAGACTGTAAAAGGCGTCAAGTTCGGCAAGGCACAGCGAATAAGTCCTTATTTCAGGCAGGGACGAGAAAATTTTTTCTTTAAGATTTTCAAAAATGGCGCTCTCAAGTTTTATTATCTTTTCCTGCGCGCCGAGTATTTTATCTTCAAGCTGTTTAAGCTCCGCCGTTGAAAATCTTTCCGCATTCGTTAAGGTCTGTCTTCTTATATAAGAAGGCGGAACCTTTGATAAATGAGTTTTAGTCACCTCTATAAAATAGCCGAAATTGGAAGTATATCCTATTTTAAGCGAGGGAATGCCTGTTTCGCGCCTGCAGGATTCCTCCATCTCGGATATCAGCCGCTGAGAATTTTTCCTTATGGTTCTTAATTCATCAAGCTCGCTGTTATAACCGTCGGCTATAACGGCCCCGTCTGATATTCTTGCCGGCGGCTCAGCAACAACGGCCCTCTCTATTTCAGACCTCAAAGGCATCAAAGAAGGCAAATCGGCAAGCCGGTTGGCTATGAAACCGGCCACTGAGAGAAAATCTCCGCTTGATATGAGCGCCTTGAATCTCGGCAAAAGAGAAAGCGCCCTGCCGAGCGCGGCCGCATCCCTGGGCGTCAATGAAAAATTGGATATGCGTCCGGATATGCGTTCTATATCCGGAGCGGCGTCAAGCAAAGCCGCCAAATCCTGCCTTTCTTTTTCAGCAGACACGAGAAAAGAGGTTAAATCCTGCCTGACCTTGATGCTGTAAATATCGGCCAGCGGATTTAAAATCCATCTTTTAAGCATTCTGGAGCCCATTGATGTCTTGGAAAAATCAAGAGTCTTCCACAGGCTCACGCCGCCTTCATAGTCGGCTTCAACCAGCTCAAGGGTTTTTATGGCCGTTTCATCCAGGCGCATTATTCCCCTGTCTTCAAAATACAAGGGTGAAAAAGAAAATTTTGTAGCAGGCTGGGTCTTGAGAATATATGAATAGGCGAGAGCCGCCGCTTTAAGGGCGAGCTTTCTGTTCTTCCATTCGTTTTCATTCTCAAGGCCCGTTTCAGCGTATTCAAAAAAATGCGCGGCAACAGGCCCGGAAAATTTCACTCCTGATTTGGAAAAAATCCCGCTTGTCTTATGATCTGCCACTATCTCGGAAGGCATCACTCTGGCTATAAGCTCTTTAAGGCAGTGAAACTCAGGATCATTCAGGTTTTGAGAAGCCTTAAATTCGCCGGTTGAGACGTCGCAATACGCCGCGCCCCAGCCGACTATGTCGGCAAACACCGCAAAAAGATAGTTTGAAGATTTTTTCTCAAGCAAATCCTCTTCTATCAATGTCCCCGGAGTTATTATCCTTACAACCTCTCTTTTGAAAAGCTTGCTTTTTGAATCCTCTTCGCCAACCTGCTCGCAAACGGCCACGCTGCAGCCGAGTTTTATCAGTCTTGATATGTAGGATGAGCTTGAATGGTGAGGAACCCCGCACATTGGCACCCCTTGTCTTGAAGTCAGGGTAAGAGACAGGGCCGCGCTCGCTTTTTTCGCGTCCTCGCCGAACATTTCATAAAAATCGCCCAATCTGAAAAAAAGTATGGAATCTTTGTGCTTTTTTTTCAAAAAAGCGTACTGCTTCATCAACGGCGTGTCTGGCACCTCAAGGATTTCCATTTTTATATTTTACCATAATAAACGCGGTCTTCTCCGGCTTTAGGCAAAACTTAAACCCGGCGTATAACAAAATTAAAAAGACGGAGGAAGCGGCATGCGGGGGGGATGCCGGCCTCAAATATGATAAAATTTTCAATGATGGAAATATTGGAAGGTAAAACTCTTTCAGCCGAAATTCTGGCTAAAGTCAAGAAAGATGCCGGGAAATTCCTGGAAAAAAAAGGCAGAGCTCCTTCTTTAAGGATAATCAATTATTACGACAATTCAGCTTCATCGGTTTATATGAAACTGAAAATAAAGAAAGCCGCCGAGATAGGCATAGACGCCCGAGAATTAAGGCCTGATATCAGCCGCGGAAAGGAAGGATTTTTAAAGCTTCTTGAAGAATGCGCCGCAGATGAAAATATTGACGCCGTTATGGTTGAAAGGCCTTTGCCTGAAGGATTTGACGACTGGCTTTTCTGGAAGAAAATGCCGGCTCATAAGGATCCGGATTGCCTTTCGGCCGACAATAACTCAAGGCTGTATTTAAGCAAGAACTTCAAAGAGATAGAAAATGGGGATTTCTTTTCTCCGTGTACGGCCCTGGCAGCTGTGAGTCTGGCCAGGCGTTACGGGCTTTCTTTCAAGGGCAAAAAAACCGCAGTGGTCGGCCGTTCAGCCGTGGTTGGAAGGCCGCTGGCGCATATGCTGAGCTGCCTGGACTCAACAGTGACTCTATGTCATTCAAAAACCGAGGATATAGGCTTTCACCTCAAAAGCGCTGATTATATTTTTCTTGCCATAGGGAAAGCTAAATGGCTCAAAAAGGAAATGATAGGCGAGGGGCAAGTCATCATAGATATAGGAACGAATTTTGATGAGAACTCCAAAATGTGCGGCGACGCTGACTATGAAGACTTAAAAAACAGCGTAAAGGCGATATCTCCGGTGCCGGGCGGCGTCGGACCGATAACGCTTGCCTTGCTGCTTGAAGCCTCGGTAAAGGCCGCTTTAAGGAGGTGTCCATGAGAATTATCTCTATCGCCGCAGCCGCGGTTTTTTTCCTTTCATTAAATGTCATCGCTCAGCAGGAAACAAACGAACAGAAAAAAGATGAGGTGAAATCTTCACAAAAAACGGAACCCGGGAAAAAAACCGGTAAACCGGCGAAAAAGAACGCAGCAAAACCTTCAAAGAAAGACAAATACATATTCAAGAACGAGGAAGATTCCACCTATAAGCTTGATGAAACGGCAAATCCGCTGGACACAAAAAAAGAGAAAACGAATAAAAAAAGCAAAGCGAAAAAAATGCAGAAGGACTACAAGAATTCTGTAAACAATACCCCTTTCAAGTCTTATAAGTTTGACGAAAACGGAAATCCTATATCCGATTCGCCTAAATCTAGCTCAAAAACCAAAAAAAACAAAAAGGAACAGGATGATTCTGGTTTGGATTTGCCTGTTGAGAGCCAGAAAATAAAGACGAGGTGATTATGGGGGACATGCTTGTTAAACTGTATGACCTGCCGGCTTTTTGCTCAAATGAGATAAACGGAATAATCATAAAAAGAGCCATAGCGCCTGAAAAAATTCCGGTTTGCTTGTGGGTAAGGGAAAATTTTTCCCAGGCCTGGGCGGGAGAATGCGAAAACGCTTTTTCAAAAACACCCTCAACCTGTTTTATAGCCGTAAAAGACGGCAAGATCCTCGGTTTCGCCTGCTATGACACAACAGCCAAGGGCTTTTTCGGTCCCATAGGCGTAAGCTCTTCCGAAAGAAAAAGCGGCATAGGAAAAGCTCTTCTTTTAGCAGCCCTTGATCAAATGAAAGCTGACGGCTACGGCTACGCTATAATAGGATGGGCGGGCCCCCAGGATTTTTTTATAAAGAACTGCAAAGCTGTTCCGATAGAACGATCTGAGCCGGGTATCTACAGGCATATGGTCAAATAGATATCTGTCCCGCCCGAAAATGCATAAGAAATCCGAATATTCAAACTGGCAAAAGAGTTTTTTTGAAAAAGGTTTTTATAATCCGGTCTGTCCGGCGAGCAAAAAAGCCGCAAAAAAAGAAGCGGAATTTGCGATAGAGAAAAGCGGAATAAACAGAGGGCAGGCGGTTCTTGATTTATGCTGCGGACCGGGCCGTCACGCTCTTATTTTCGCAGAAAAAGGATTCAAAACCGCAGGAATCGATTTCTCGCAAAGCTACATCATGCAGGCAAAAAAAGAGGCGGAAAAAAAGAATTTGAAAATAAGATTCTTGAAAGCGGACGCAAGGAAAATATCCTTGAAAGAAAATTTCGACCTCGCGGTCAACTTTTTCACTTCCTTCGGCTACTTCACGGATCACAGAGACGACATAAGAATGCTGAAAAATATTCACAGAGCGCTGAAAAAAGGCGGTAAGCTTTTGATAGACGTGATAAACGGAGATTTCCTGAAGAACAATGCGAAAAATAGGGACTGGCACAGCGCCGCAAAAGGGGTTTTTTTTCTTGAAAACAACTATCTTTCAAAGGACGGCAAATATCTTTTCAGCGAATGGATAAAAATTGAAGGACGCAAAACAAAAAAAAGAAGATTTTTCCTTCGTCTTTACAACAAAAAGAGAATATCCGGCGCGCTCATTAAAGCCGGTTTTAAAATAAAAAGATTTTACGGCGGCTTTGATGGAAGCAGACTTAACAAGCAAAGCGAAAGACTTATTGTTTTGGCTGTAAAAAAATAAAAGCTCCAGGCCGCAAAATAAATTGACTGCCTCAATTATTATTTATATAATTATAGTCAGGCCCGATTTTGGCTGTTTATGGTTTTATTAACATAAAAAATCTTTATTTTTCAATGTTTTTTATTAAAAACATCAAAAAAAGCGGGCTTGCGGATAAAATTTGTGGAAAATAATAATCAGTTAAAAGAAATCTGGACTATAGCGGTTGAGAAAGTTGAAGCTAAAGCCGGCAGAGATTTGACCGACTTATGGGTCAGATCAATAATGCCGCTGACATTTGAAGAAGACACTTTCAAACTTGAAATCTCTAATTCGCTTATTTACGAAAATTTGAAAAAAAATTTTTTGGACTCCGCTATAGTGGAGGCTTTAAGCGAAACTCTCGGCCGGCCCATAAAAATAGATTTTACGATTTCTCTTAAACCTCAAATAAAAAAAGAAGCCGTTCCTGCGGCGGCATGGGTTACGGAAAAGAAACAAAATTATCAGGAAACAGGTCTTTCTCCCTCATATACTTTTGAAGAAATTCTTGAAGGGGAAACCAACAGGTTCGCCATAACCATGGCAAAAAAAGTGGCGGAAAACCCGGGCGGCAGCTCAAACCCCTATTTCGTCTATGCGCCTTCGGGCATGGGAAAGACACATCTTCTTCACGCTATAGGCAATGAAATCTTAAAAAACAAGCCTGCCGCAAAAATACTTTACGTTTCGGCCGACACCTTCGTTGATGAATTCATACAGACGATAAAAGAGGGAAAGTTTGAATCTTTCAGGACAAAATACAGAACACTTGACTGCCTGCTTCTTGACGATGTGCAGTTTATAGTCAAAAAAGAGAGAAGCGAAGAGGAGTTTTTTCATACGTTTAACAGTCTCTTTGATTACAAAAAACAGATAGTTGTAAGCTCTGACAAAGCCCCAAACGACCTGGAGCTCAATGAAAGGCTTATAACAAGGTTTAAAACCGGCGCTATAGCCGACATAAAAAGGCCTGAATATGAACTAAGGGTAGCAATACTCAACAGGGAAAATGAAAAAAATAATTTCCATCTGCCGTCAGACGTGGTAAACTTCATAGCCGAAAAAGTCACTGACAGCATAAGAAGCCTTAAAGGCTGCGTATCAAATGTGGCTCATTTCTGCATAAATAACCGGATATATCCCTCAATAGATGCGGTTGAGAACATAATAAAGGATTATGTGCCGGCCGGAAACGTCTCAAATATATATGTCTCAATAGAAAAGATAAAAGAGGAAGTGGCCAGGGCTTTCAATATAAATCCGTCAGACATAAACCTCAAAACAAGGGCGGAAAGAATAGCTCTGCCGAGACAGGTGGCAATGTATCTGGCCTGCAATCTTACGGACAAATCTCTTCCGGAAATAGGCGAGGCTTTTGATAAGAATCACGCTACTGTAATTTTCGCCAGAGACAAGATTTTACAGATGATACAAAGCGACCCTTTTTTCAATAAAACGATCAATGACATTATTAACAAAATAAGGGGTTGATTTGTTGAGAAGTTTTTATTAGCGGTTTTTTTGTTGATAAAGTGGATAAAGTGAGTAAAATGTTCATAAAAAACGCCAACGGCTATCAACATTAAGAACATTATCCACAGGAGCATCTTAATAAGAAGGAGATTAATATGAAGATAGTTTCCGAAAAAGAGGGTTTGTTAAAAGGCATTCAGGTTATTCAATCCGCCGTCACATCGAGAACCGGAACCATGCCGGCTTTGCAGAATTTTTTAATAGAAACCGAGAAAGAGGGAATAAAAATAATTTCCACAGATCTGGAAATAGCCATAAAGCACTTTATAAAAACTGACGTCAAAACGCCCGGCTCCGTAACGCTTCCCATGAAGAAGTTCAATGAAATAGTGCAGAACTTTGACGATGACACAGTTTCTCTTTTCGCGGATGAGGACGCCAAGGTTACGGTTAACAGCGGCAAAGCTAAAGTTAAAATAGCCGGTATACCTAAAACCGAATATCCGCTTATACCCGAAATAGACGAAAAAGATTGTTTTGAATTAAACGCGGTTGAATTGTCGGAGATGATAGAAAAGACCGTGTTCTCCGTGTCAAACGAAGAGGAAAGACAGTTCCTTAACGGTTTACTGTGGGAGAAGAATAAGGATGTTTTAAGCATAGTGGCCACGGACGGCAGGCGTCTGGCCCTTTACAGAAAAAACAAGATAGGAGCTAAAAAGGATTTCAGGGTTATAATTCCGGCAAAAATAATGAATGAGCTGGCGAGATTTCTTAAGGCGAACGCGAAAGACAAAAAAGAGACCGTAAAGGTGGATCTTTCTGCAAATCAGGCGGGGTTCATTTTTGGAAAAACGGTTTTTATTTCGAAATTCATAGAAGGAAACTTCCCTGATTATGAAAGAATAATTCCCAAGGAATTCAATATAGCCGTAGAGATAGACTCGCAAAAACTTCTGTCTGCCACAAAACGCGCGGCCATATGTTCAAACGAGAGAAACGCCTCGGTGAGATATTCTTTCAAAAAAGGCGTTATAATTATAAGCTCCTCTTCCCAGAGCATAGACTTCGAGGATGAGTTTGAAATAGATTATAAAGGCGAAGATTTTCAGGTTAACTATAATCCGAAATTTGTGCTGGACATACTTAAGAATGTCTCAGGAAAAAAAGTTGAGTTTTCCTTTTCAGATCCCGGCAAACCTTCCATAATCAAGGATTGCGGCAACAGTGAGCTTCTTTATGTCGTCATGCCTTTGAGACAATAGAATGGGAAGAAAAAAAGGCGGAATGAAAAGTTTGGCCGAGATAATTTCATCCCGCAATATTTTTTTCGGCATTAACCCCTCAAATCTGCCCGTGCTCGCCGCGGCATGGGACAGGGAGTACGGCGGGTTCAGCAGATATTTTAATCTTGAAGGCGTGGAGAAAAACGCCGTAATAGTTAAAGCCCGCAGTTCTTGCGCTGCAAACGATGTGAAGCTGAGGGAAAAAGAGATAATAAGGACACTCAATAAGTATTTTAAGAATAAATGGATAAAATCCGTAAAGGTTGTTTAAGCGTCTCAGGAGAAAAAAATGACCACTGAAAACAAAAATAAGACAAACTACGATTCTTCAAAGATACAGGTTTTGGAAGGCCTTGACGCCGTAAGGCGCAGGCCGGCAATGTATATCGGTTCCACTGGGCCGCAGGGTCTTCATCATCTCGTTTATGAAGTCGTCGATAACTCAATAGACGAAATACTTGCCGGCGGCTGCAATAAAATAGACGTCATTTTGAAAGATGATAATATATGCTCCGTCGCAGATAATGGAAGAGGCATACCGGTGGATCCGATGAAGGAAGTCAAGGATCCTAAGCTTAAAGGAAAATCCGCTCTTGAGGTAGTTTTAACAGTGCTTCATGCCGGCGGCAAATTTGACAGCGGCGGCTATAAAATTTCCGGCGGCCTTCACGGCGTGGGCGTTTCCGTCGTTAACGCCCTTTCAGAATGGGTGGAAGTTGAAGTTAGAAGGGACGGCAAAGTCTGGTTTCAGGCTTATGACAGAGGCAAACCCAGAGATGAAGTTAAAAGCATCGGCTCAACAAATGAACACGGCACAACCGTGACTTTTAAGGCTGATTCTCAGATTTTCGGAGACGCTGTCTTTTCTTTTGATGTTTTATCAAACAGGCTGAGGGAGCTGGCTTTTCTTAACCCGGGAGTCAGGATAACGATAATAGATGAAAGGGATGACAAAAAACACACATTCTTCTTTGAGGGCGGCATAAAGCAATTCGCTAAATTTCTTAACACAAATAAAACAGTTCTTTATCCGGAGCCGATCTATATAAGCAAAAAAGAGGAAGAGTTCATAATGGAAATAGCCATACAGTATAACGGCGATTATTCCGAGAATATATACTCCTTTGTGAACAATATAAAAACCATAGAAGGCGGAACCCATGTTTCAGGTTTCAGATCTGCTCTGACCAGAGTTATAAACGATTATATAAAGAAGTATGAGCTGATAAAGGATAAGGAATACAATGTTACCGGCGACGATGTCAGGGAAGGGCTCACGGCCGTTATTTCAGTAAAAATTTCTCATCCGCAATTTGAGGGACAAACAAAGACAAAACTTGGAAATTCCGAGGTTGAGGGTCTTGTAAAGTCCATAATGGGAGAAAATCTTAACACGTTTTTTGAGGAAAATCCGGGCACAGCTAAAGCCATATGCAATAAGGCGATAGAAGCCGCCCAGGCCAGAGAAGCCGCAAGAAAGGCCAAGGAATTGGCGAGAAGAAAAGGCTCCCTGACAGACAGCGGGCTTCCGGGAAAACTGGCGGACTGCCAGGAAAAAGATCCGATGAAAAGCGAACTTTTCATAGTTGAGGGCGATTCCGCCGGCGGCAGCGCCAAACAGGGCAGAGACAGAGTTTTCCAGGCTATACTTCCCATCAGAGGAAAGATATTGAACGTTGAAAAGTCCCAGCTTGTGAAAATAATTTCAAACGAACAGGTCAGAACTCTTATCTCGGCCATAGGCACGGGAGTCGGCGAGGGTGAAGACGGCTTCAACATAGAAAAACTGCGCTACGGCAAGATAATAATAATGGCTGACGCCGACGTTGACGGCCAGCATATAAGAACGCTTCTTTTGACGTTTTTCTACAGACAGATGAAGCCTCTGATAGAAAACGGAAACATTTATATAGCCCAGCCGCCTTTGTATAAGGTGAAGAAGGGGAAATTTGAATCCTATTTTGAAAATGAGGATAAGCTTCAGGCCTGGATTTTGAAAGAGGCCATGAACTCCATAGAAGTTAAAAATTCAAAGGGTAAAAAGATGGAGGCCAAAGAATTGTCCGAGCTTTTGTCTCTGATAAATTCAATGGAAAGCGCCCTGAGAAAACTTGAAAACAAGGGCCTGTCCCTGAATGATTATCTTGAATTTGCCAAAGCCGGCAAAATACCGGTTTACAGAATAGAGCTGTCCCCGGAAAATTTCAGGTATTTCTTCAGCGAGAATGAATGGCTTGAGTATGAAAACAAATATATAGAGGACAGAAAGGCCGAAATAATGAAACAAAACAACGGCCAGATGCCTGAGCAAATGGAGGAGAATCTCGGCCCTGAATTTCAAACGCTTGGCGAATTTTCCAGACTTACAAATATTTCAGCCAAACTTAAAAATTTCGGCTGCGATCTGAGCCAGTACTCAATAGACGAGGAAAAGAGAAAGGAGCCGATTTTTACAATAAAGACTGAGAAAGGCGAAACCAGGTATTATGACCTTAAAACTTTTGAGGAAGCCGTCCTGAAGGAAGGTTCAGCCGGCGCCAATATACAGCGTTACAAGGGTCTTGGCGAAATGAATCCGGAGCAGCTTTGGGAAACAACCATGGACCCCAAGAGAAGAAAACTCCTGAGAGTTTCCCTGGAAGATCCGGCCGAAGCCGAAGCGATGTTTACAACTCTTATGGGCGACAATGTGGAGCCCAGAAGGGCCTTTATAGAGGAAAATGCGCTTGAGGTTAAGAATCTGGATATATAAAGCGCAGCTTTTACAAATTTAAGACAAGGAGCTTTTATGAGCGAAGAAAAAAAAGAAGAAGTTTTTAACTCGAATGTGATGGAAAGAGATATATCGGAAGAAATGAAGTCTTCCTACATAGATTACTCAATGAGCGTCATAGTCGGCCGCGCCCTTCCTGATGTCAGAGACGGCCTTAAGCCGGTTCACAGAAGAGTGCTTTACACGATGTATGACATGGGCCTGCGCCACAATAAGCCGTTCAAGAAATCGGCGCGTATAGTCGGCGATGTGATGGGTAAATATCATCCCCATGGAGACGCCGCCATATACGACACTCTTGTCAGAATGGCCCAGGATTTTTCGCTCAGATACACTCTGGTGGATGGTCAGGGAAATTTCGGCTCGGTGGACGGAGATCCGCCGGCCGCCATGCGTTATACCGAAGCCAGACTGGCCGGGATATCCGAAGAAATACTAGGCGATATAGACAAGGAGACGGTGAAATTTATTCCCAACTATGACGGCTCTCTTTCTGAGCCGTCTGTTTTGCCGGCCAAACTGCCAAATCTGCTCATAAACGGCTCTTCAGGCATAGCCGTGGGCATGGCCACGAATATTCCGACGCATAATTTAAGCGAGGTTTGCGATGCTGCCATAGCGCTGATAGAAAATCCTGAGATACAGATAAAGGATTTGATGAAATTCATCAAAGGCCCGGATTTTCCCACAGGCGGCATAATCAGAGGCAGAAAAGGAATAAAGGATTATTTTGAAACCGGCCGCGGTTCAGTTAAAATGCAGGCTAGGACCGAGATAGAAGAGATTAAAGGCAACAGGGAAGCCATAATAGTCACTGAAATTCCCTATCAGGTCAATAAATCCGCTTTGATAGAGAACATAGCCAATCTGGTCAAAGAGAAAAAGATAACCGACATATCCGACATAAGGGACGAATCCGACCGCCGCGGCATGAGAATAGTCATAGAGATAAAAAGGGACGGCAATGCGCAGGTCGTCCTGAATCAGCTTTACAAGCATACCCAGATGGAAACCTCTTTCGGCGTGATAATGCTGGCCATAGTTGACGGCAAGCCGAGAGTGCTGAACATAAAAGAGGTATTGCAGCAATATGTCAAACACAGAAGGATAGTCGTTTACAACAGGACAAAATACGATCTTAACAGAGCCCTGGCCAGAGCTCATATTCTGGAAGGATATCTCATAGCCCTTCAGAACATAGACGCGGTAGTGGAGATAATAAAGAAATCAAAAGATGCCCAGGAAGCAAAGCAGAAACTGATGAAGCAGTTCGCCTTAAGCGAAATACAGGCGCAGGCCATACTTGATATGAGACTGCATCAGCTGACCAAACTTGAGACCGGGCAGATAGAGGAAGAGCATAAAGCGCTGATGAAGCTTATAAAGGAGCTGAGAGAAATACTTGCAGACCCGAAGAAAATACTCAAGATAATAGCCGATGAGCTTAAGGAATTGAAGGAGAAGTACGGCGACAAGAGAAAAACCGAAATAGCCGGCGAGGCGACTGAGCTTGATATTGAAGATCTTATCCCCGAAGAGGATGTGGTAATAACCATAACTCACAGCGGCTATATAAAAAGAATTCCCTGCGACACTTACAAGGTTCAGGGCAGAGGCGGCAAGGGAGTTATGGGCTCGGACCTCAAAGAGGAGGATTTCATAGAGCATCTCTTTTCCACCTCCAGCCACGCCACCATACTTATGTTTACGACAAGGGGCAAGGTTTATGCCGTCAAAGGATATGAAATTCCCGAGGGAAACAGAACTTCCCGCGGCAAGGCCATAGTCAATATTCTGCCTATAAAGGACGAGAAGATAACATCCATAATAGCGATAGAATCCTTTGAAGAGAAAAAGAAAAACGAGTCTTATCTTATGATGTGCACCAGAAAAGGAAATATAAAAAAGACTCCTATTTCAGATTTTGCCAATATAAGGAAATCTGGAATAAACGCCATAACGCTTGAAGATGGGGATATATTGACCAGCGTTGCGCATACGGACGGCACATATGAGGTAATAATAGGCACAAAGGAAGGCATGTCCATAAGATTCAATGAAAGCGAAGTAAGGGATATGGGCAGAAACGCCATGGGCGTAAGAGGCATAAGGCTAGGCAAAGACGATAATGTTGTGGGCATGGAGGCGGCCGAACAGAAGACAAAGAAAACCCTCCTTACGGTCTGCGAAAACGGTTACGGGAAAAGAACCGACCTGGACGAATACCGCCATCAGCACAGAGGCGGAAGCGGCGTTATAACCATAAAAGCCACTGACAGGAACGGCGCTGTTGTCGGTGTATATCTTGTGGAAGATAAAGATGATCTTATGGTTATGACCGAGAAGGGCAAGGTTATAAGAATATCCTGCGCTGATATAAGGGTAATAAGCAGGAATACTCAGGGCGTAAGGATAGTCAAGCTTGACGCCGGCGATAAAATAGCCAGCGTTGAGCCCGTGGTCAAGGAAGATATTGACCCAGAAGAAGCAAAGTAATATTTGCCGGCGCCGGAGATATCTCCGGCGCTTTTTCTTTTTTTCCATATGGATATAATTGAAATAATCTCCGCTATTTTTACGCTAACTCTTGTAATGGATCCGCTCGGCAATATTCCGCTTTTTATAACCGCGCTTAAAAATGTGGAAGAGAGCAGAAGGATAAAAGTTATAACGAGAGAGCTTATCATAGCCCTGTTCATAATGGTGTTTTTCCTGTTTTTCGGCAAATGGATAGTGAGACTTCTCTCCATAGATATGCCGTCTCTTTCGGTCGCCGGCGGAATAGTTCTTTTCCTTATAGCCCTTTCCATGATATTTCCGTCAAATCATTCCGCTTTTTCAGAGACGCCTGACAGCGAACCTTTTATAGTGCCTCTTGCCATACCGCTTGTGGCCGGGCCTTCGGTGCTCAGCACCATTCTAATTTTTAATATGAAGGATCCGGGAAATCTGCCTGTATGGTTTCTGATAGTTTTTGTGTCATGGCTTATAAACATAGCCATACTCGGCTTTTCATCAAAAATAGCTAAGTTTCTCGGGCAAAGAGGCCTGACCGCTCTTGAGAAACTCATGGGCATGATACTTATAACGATTTCAGTTCAAATGCTTCTGACTGGAATAAAGAAATTCATAATGGGCTGAATATTTAAGGAGGAATTGTGAAAAAAGCTTTTTTTGCCTTTTTTCTTGCCGCGGTGTATATGCCGGCCTGGGCCGGCGAGTTTATGGGCGTAAAGTCGGAAGATAAAATAGTTTTGCCCCATGGAGAGCTGGTTCTTAATGGAATGGGTTTGAGAAAAAAAGTCGTTTTCAATGTTTATGTGGCTTCATTATACCTGGAAAAGAAGAACTCCAATTATATGGAAGTTATAAAAAGCAGGGAAAACAAGGTGGTTGAGCTTTCCTTCCTTCGCTCTGTAAGCGGCAAAACCATAGCCGATGCCATTGAGGAAAGTTTCAGGAAAAATTCGCCCGATTTTAAAGCTCTGGCTGAAAGGCTTGAAGTCTTTAAAAGCTATATACCTGATTTGAAGAAGAGAGACCTGGTCAGATTTGTTTTCAATAGAAACGAAACGCTGGAAGTTTTTTATAACGGAGCCAAAAAAGGCGAGATAAAAGGGCCTGATTTTTGCGAGACTTTGCTTAATGTCTGGCTTGGAGAAAAACCGGCCGATGAAGGCCTCAAGAACGGAATGCTTGGACTTAAAAAGTAAAGTAAAATTGTCTGAAAAGCCCCTTATATTGTAAAATTTAACTATGGCGATAAAAGCTGTCAAACAATACACTGTTTTTCTTCCAAATAAACCCGGCTCTTTAAGCAATTTTGTGGAGCTTTTTGCCAATGAAGGCATAAATATCATAGGTATAGCAAGCGAAATTCATGATGAATCCGGCATAGTAAAGATAGCCATAGACTCTGACAAAAAACTAAGCTATATACTGACCAGGGCGGGTTTTACGACCCTTGAAACCACGATGATATCCATAGATCTTCTTGACAGACCGGGCGAGCTTTTAAAGCTTACAAAGATACTCGGCGAAAATGACATAAACATAACCACGGTTTACGGCACAGCTTTCGGCGGTACCACTTCAAGAATACTTATCAATGTATCCGACCCTCATAAAGCCATAGAAGTGCTTTCAAAAAATTATCAGTAAGCCGCAGCTTAATCCGGCTTTCTCAGTAATGGTATTTTTTTCCTTTGTTTATGGCAAAAGCCCTGTAGAGCTGTTCAAGAAGAACAAGCCTTGCCATTTCATGAGTAAGGGTCATTTTTGATAAAGCCATTTTCAGGAAGGCCCTTTTCTTTACTTCCGGCGAGGGGCCGTATACGCCGCCTACGGCGAAAGAGATCTCGCCTTTGTTTTTTAGAAAAGAGGCAAAATCAATGCTGGAAAGATTTTCGCCCCTCTCGTCAAGCAGCACAAAGTTTTCCGGAAGCTTTTCCAGAAATTTTTCGGATTCCTGCTTTATGACCTGATTTATATCCCCGTGTCCTTCTCTGAATTCAATTATCTCCACGCAGGCGTCATTTTTGAGAAATTTAAGATATTCTTTTACCCCTTCCGCTATGAAGGGAGTTCTTGTTTTTCCCGGCCAGAAAAGCCTGATCTTAACCATAAGGATAATTATACACCATGAGCCGAAATTTATGTTCATTCCTGATATGCCGCCCGGTTAAAAAAGCTTCTTTATTTTCCGCGATATAAAATATAAAATATATCTCTGAATTGAAACTGCTTGATTGCGGTTTGATTTGCTTTTATATAAGAGGTTTTATGGCGGCAAATGATATAGTGTTCGGCACAGACGGTTTTCGCGCCATGATAGGCGACAAATTTGATTTCAATAATGTAAGGCGTATAGCCCAGGGACTGGCTGACTATATGGCTTACAAGTCAATGAAGGGTCCCGATAAAAAAGTCGCAATCGGCTATGACAGGCGCTTTTTGTCCGAAAAATTTGCCGAGCAATTTGCCGCGGTGCTGGTTAAAAGCGGCATACCTGCGGAAGTTTCGCTTACGCCGATTTCCACTCCGGCCATAAGCGTTCTCACCGAGAAGAAATATGTTATGGGCGTTGTCATAACAGCCAGTCATAATCCCTACCTTTACAACGGCGTCAAGATAAAATACAAGGGCAGATCGGCGCCTCCGGCCATGACGGCGGAAATAGAAACTCATATACCTAAAAATCCCGTCGCAGAGGTTAAGTGCAATGTTGAAAAAAAGGATTTCAGAAAGGAGTATTGCTCTTACATAAAGTCAAAGTACGACCTGAAAAAAATACTTTCAGGCATAAAGGGAAAGATAGTCGTGGACTTTATGAATGGAACAGCCGCTGAGGTGGCTGATGAAATATTCTGCGGCAGCAAGAATATAATTTGCCTTCACGCAAACAGGGACCCGCTTTTTACCCAGGTCGGCGCCCCGGAGCCGGTTGAGAAAAATTTGGCAGAGCTTATAAAAACGGTGAAAGACAATAAAGCTCTCATGGGCATAGCTGTGGACGGCGACGGCGACAGATTCGCGCTTATAGACGACAGGGGCAATTATCTCACGCCCTGCCAGATAGCTCCCCTGATAGTTGATTATTTGGTTGAACATAAAAAGTATTCCGGCAAGCTGGTGCAGGCCGTCTCTCTGGGATATTTGACCAAAAGGATAGCGGCAGCCAATAAATTCCTCTTTGAGGAAGTGCCTGTAGGATTTAAATTCATAGCGGAAAAAATAGCTTCTGAGGATATTCTTTTCGGCGCAGAGGAATCCGGCGGCTATGCATGGAAGAAGAATCTGCCCGAAAGGGACGGCTTTATAACCGCTTTGATGCTTCTTGAAATCAGCGCTGTAAAGAAGAAAAAAGTTTCAGAACTTTGGGCTGAGATAGAAAAGAAATACGGTAAGTCGGTTTTTCTCAGGCAGGATTACCATTTGCCCAAACCTGTCGGGAATAAGCACTCTTTTGCCGTTAAAATAAAGAAAAAACTGGCCAAAAAAATACTGAATTACAAGGTCAAGGAAGCCAATACTCTTGACGGGCTTAAGGTTGTGCTGGAAAATGACTGGTGGTTTTTGATAAGGCCTTCAGGCACAGAGCCTCTTCTGAGAGTGTATGCCGAGACGGACAGTCAGTCAAATACCAGAAAACTGCTTGAAACTGCCTATAAGGCTTCAATCTAGTTTTTAAACAGGAGGAAAGATGGATAGAGGAAATAAATTCATAACTTCGGAATCTGTTACAGAGGGGCATCCCGATAAGGTTTGCGACCAGATTTCAGATGCGGTCTTAGACGAGATAATGAAAAAAGATCCGGCCGGCAGAGTAGCCTGCGAGACCTTTATAACAAGGGGCATGGTCGTGGTCGGCGGCGAAATAACCACAAAAACCTATGTTGACATAGACACTCTTGTCAGAGATGTCGTTAAAGACATAGGTTATACCGACAATAAGTACGGCTTCAATTATGAGACTTGCGCCGTCATAAATGTAATAGGCAGACAAAGCCCCGACATTGCTCAGGGCGTAGATGTGGGCGGCGCCGGAGACCAGGGTCTGATGGTGGGTTATGCCTGCGATGAAACCCAGGAGTATATGCCGCTTTCCCTGACTCTGGCCCAGAAATTGACCATGAGACTGGCTGAGGTGAGAAAGAAGAATATACTCAATTATCTCGGCCCGGACGGCAAATCTCAGGTTACAGTGGAGTACAGGGACGGCATGCCTTACAGGATAGAGACGATAGTTCTCTCAACTCAGCATCTGGATACCATCCTGGATAAATCAGGCAGGCAGATAACTGAAAAAGCCAGGCAGGAGATAATAAAAACCGTGATAAATCCAGTGATAGATTCTTCAATGATGGACAAAAACACCAAAATACTTGTAAATCCTACCGGAAAATTTGTGGTCGGCGGCCCTCAGTCCGATACTGGGGTCACAGGCAGAAAAATAATAGTGGATACATACGGCGGCCTTGCTCCTCACGGCGGCGGCGCCTTCTCCGGAAAAGATCCCACGAAGGTGGACAGATCCGCGGCTTATATGGCCAGATATATAGCAAAGAACATAGTGGCTTCAGGTGCAGCCAAGGAATGTACCGTTCAGCTGGCTTATGCCATAGGCGTGGCCGAGCCGGTAGGTGTTTATGTTGACACGCATGGCACCGGTTTGATAGAAGAGGAAAAATTGACGGCTCTGGTGAGGAAGACCTTTGACCTTACGCCCAAAGGCATAATAAGGGACCTGAAACTCAGAAGACCGATATTCAGAAAAACGGCTTCTTACGGGCATTTCGGCAGAAATGAAAAGGATTTTTCATGGGAAAAAACCGATAAAAAAGCGGTATTCGCCAAAAATATAAGCAAACAGGTTTGCTCCTGTTCCTGCTGCGGTTGAGGAGGATAAATGATTTCGGCTCCGGTAAAATGCGATATTAAAGACTTGAAGCTTGCCGATTTGGGAAAAAAGAGAATAGAATGGGCGGCCAAGGATATGCCTGTTCTGGCTCTTATAGCCCAGAGATTTGAAAAGGAAAAGCCGCTTAAAAATTACAGAGTTTCCGCCTGTCTGCACGTGACAAGCGAAACGGCAAACCTGATGATAACATTGAAGAAAGGCGGCGCTGATGTCGCCCTGTGCGCCTCAAATCCGCTCAGCACTCAGGATGATATAGCGGCCTCGCTTGTTAAAGATTACGGGGTCAAAGTTTTTGCCGTAAAAGGCGAAGACACAAAGACTTATTATTCCCATATAAAAAGCGCCATAAACCACAGGCCTCATATAACAATGGATGACGGAGCCGATGTTATAAGCAGCATACACAAGGAATGGGATAGAACGGAAAATAATATAATAGGCGGCACAGAAGAAACCACTACCGGCGTAATAAGGCTTAAAGCGATGCAGAAAGACGGCGCTCTTAAATATCCTGTCATAGCGGTAAATGACTCAATGACAAAGCATATGTTTGACAACCGTTACGGAACAGGCCAGTCAACGCTGGACGGGATAATGCGCGCCACGAATATACTTTTTGCCGGCAGGACAGTCGTAGTGGCAGGTTACGGCTGGTGCGGCAGAGGTGTGGCCATGAGAGCCAGAGGCCTCGGCGCCAATGTGATAGTTACGGAAGTTGACGAGATAAAGGCGCTTGAAGCGGCAATGGACGGATTTATCGTTATGCCTATGGACGCCGCCGCCAAAACAGGAGATATTTTCATCACATTGACGGGCGATATAAACGTGATAGACGAAAGACATTTTGCGGTTATGAAGGACGGCGCCATAGTTTCCAATTCGGGGCATTTCAATGTTGAAATAAACATACCGGCTTTGAGAAAAATGGCTTCAAAAAGAAGAGAGGTGAGGCCCTTTGTTGAGGAATATACGGTCAAGGGAAGAAAAATTTACCTTCTTGCCGAAGGCCGTCTTATAAATCTTGCAGCCGCTGAGGGGCATCCGGCCAGCGTTATGGATATGTCTTTTGCCAATCAATCTCTGGCCAGCGAATATATGATAAAAAACGCCTCTTCTCTTGAAAATAAGGTTTATACCCTGCCCGAAGTTTTAGACAGGGAAATAGCCGGCCTTAAGCTGTCTGCGATGGGCGTAAAAATAGACAAGCTTACGCCGCAGCAGAAGAAGTACCTTGCCAGCTGGCAGGAGGGGACTTGAGGGGGGAGAAATGAAGGTATTCATAGTAGAGGATAACAGCCTTACAAGGTTCACCATAAAAACGGCAGTTGAAAAACTGGGACATGCCGTTGTGGGTGAAGCGGAAAGCTTTTCCGAAGCCGTTTCAAAGCTCAGGGATATGAACCCTGACGCTATGCTTCTGGATGTAATTCTTCCGGATAAATCCGGGCTTGAAGTTCTCAAAGAATTCAAAAAAATGGACCATAAAACAAAAGTTATAGTTGTGACCGCTCTTGAACAGGATTCTCTGGATGATGAGCTGATGAGAGAAGGGGCATCTTTTATACTCAGAAAGCCGTTTTCTGTGGATGAACTGGAAAAAGCGCTCAGTAAAATATGAACGCTCCCGATAAAATAAGCTGGAACGAGATTTTGGCGAAGACTTTTGAAAAAGCCGCAGAAAAAATAAACAGAATGTCTGTGGCGAAATGGGAGTTTTCTCCGCAAATTCCCGTACGGCCGGAAAATTATGATGCGGTATGCTGTTATTTCCATGTTAAAGACTTGAGCATGCCGATGAGTTTTGCCATGATATTCAGGCGTTCAGACGCGGCTGCCATATCAAAATCTCTGCTTGGTTACGGTTTTTTTGTCTCACAGAAAATGAGCAGATCTGAAGAGCTTCTTATGGAGGAGCTGTCCAATATAATACTCAATTGCCTGATAAGCGAGATAGCTAATTTCCTTAAGATAAAGATAATACCTTCAGGTCCCAGGACAGCCCAGGCGCCCAGAGATACGGCAATCGAGATAATATCATCTTTGTCAGAGCAAAGCAGCCGGATGGTTTGCGTAGTTTCTTCCGCCGGGTTTTCCTGCGGCGGCGATAAAGTTTTTTGCGAGATACATTCATGCTTTGACAGAGAAATAGCGGAGAAGCTTTCAATAGAATGAAAAAAGCGATTTTTATACTGCTGCTGATTTCCGTTCAGGCCGTTTTTTCTCAGACGGTAAAAATATCTTCCGCTTCTTTTCAATATACCCCTTCAGCTGTGGCCAAAAAAAAGATTTATTATGATATCTCCGAAATCAAGATAAGGCCTGACGGCAAGCTTGATAGAACTTACAGAATAGAGGTTAAAGTCAAAAATTTATCGGATAAAGCCGTAGAAGGCCTTGTTTTTAAATATTCTCTGAGACTGTTCTTGAAGAAAGGCGAAAAAAATTTCAAGGATGTCCCCTTTATAGCCGAGGATTTGAGAATTTCAAGGCTTGCGCCTATGGCTGAAAAGAATGTATATATTTACAATACAGATCTGCCTGAGCAGCTCAGACGCATTAAAACCTGCGGATTTGAGCCTGCCGCCGTAGAGCTTGAAATAGCAAAAGAGCCCAGAAGAGGCGATGAAGCCCTGGAAGTTTCTTTCTTTTCTTTTCCCTTTTCAAAGTAGAGGTTCATATGATAGACATCAAACTGCTGCGCGTTTCTCCTGAAATTGTAAAAGACGCCCTTCTTTCCCGTTCGCCGAAAAATTTACAGCTTATAGAAGCCATGTTTTCCCTCGATGAGCAGGCGAGAAAGGCCTTACAGGAGGCCGAGGCCTTGAGAAATGAAAGAAATGATATAAGCAGGGAAATATCGTCTTATAAAATAGCCAAAAGGGAAGTGCCTGAAACCCTTGCCAGAAAGGCTGCCGAAATAAAAGCAGGGCTTGCCGAGCTTGAAGCCAAATCAGCTTCTCTTGAAAAAGAGCTTGAAGCCATGCTGATGTCTGTTCCCAATCTGCCCTATGAAGATGTGCCCAGAGGCGAAAGCGAGGCGGATAATAAACAGGTTTCAGAGGATATTTCCTGCAAAAGAGAATTTTCCTTCAAGCCGCTGGACCATCATGCCATAGGCGAAAAACTTGGCATAATAGATTTTGAAAGGGCGGCTAAATTGGCCGGCGCCAGATTTTCAATGCTCAGAGGCAAGGGAGCCGTTCTTGAAAGGGCCATAGCGCAGTTTATGCTTGATTCTCACCGCCGCAGCGGCTATGAGGAAGTGCTGCCGCCTTTTCTCGTCAATGCCCAAACCATGACCGGCACGGGGCAATTGCCGAAATTTGAACAGGACCTTTATAAGACCGCCGGCGAAAATCCGCTTTATCTGATACCCACGGCAGAGGTGCCTTTAACGAACATCTATTCCGGCGAAATTTTAGATGAAAGCGTTTTGCCCGTAAAATTGACGGCTCACACGCCATGCTTCAGGCAGGAGGCCGGCTCTTACGGCAAGGATACTCGCGGGCTTATAAGAAATCATCAGTTCAACAAGGTGGAGCTTGTCTGGATAACGGCGCCTGAGAAATCTCCTCAGGCCTTAAACGATATGGTTTCTCATGCCTGCGGCATACTTAAAGACCTTAAAATACCTCACAGGGTGGTGGCGCTTTGCACAGGGGATATGGGCTTTTCGGCGGCCAGGACCTTTGACATAGAAGTATGGCTGCCTTCCGAAAACCGCTACAGGGAGATATCCTCATGCTCGGACTGCAGGGATTTTCAGGCCAGAAGAATGAATCTGAGATACAGGCCCAAGGGAGAAAAACCCAGATATCCCCATACCTTAAACGGTTCCGGCCTGGCGGTAGGGCGCACCTTTGCCGCTGTGCTGGAAAATTATCAAAATGAGGACGGCTCAGTGGAGATTCCGGAAGTTCTAAGAAAATACACCGGCTTTGACAAGATAGGCTGATATGAAAAAAATTATCTTTTCGCTGCTTTTTTTCTGCTCTTTTCTTAATGCCCAATCCGAAGATTTGCCGCAGGAATTGAAAGAGATATCAAAAAAAGGCATAGACGCGATTTATGCGGTTGAGCTGGATTCGGCTGAAAAATATTTCAATATGGCCGTTGAAAAATATCCGGACCATCCGTTCGGGCATTTCGGGCTGGCCATGACCAAATGGGCGCATTTTGAATATTTGGATGATGAGTCAGATCCTTCACTTGACAGGCAGTATTATGCTCTTACAGATAAAGCCATAGAGGTGGGCAAGCTTTGGCTTAAAAAACATCCCAATGACTCAAACGCTCATATGTGCATGGGCGGTATGTACGGCTTGAGGGCCAGACTTTATCTTATGCAGCACAGCTGGATAAAGGCCTATTTCAGCGGCAGAAAGGCCCTGTCTTATATGAGAAAAGCCATTGAGATAAATCCGCAAATGTACGACGCTTATCTCGGGCTCGGCATGTATGAGTATTCAGCAGGCACCTTGACGGGGGCTGTAAAGATCTTGTCCAAGCTTGTAATGCCGGGCGACGCCAAAAAAGGAATAGAGTATCTTAAACTGTGCAAGGAGAAAGGTTATTTCAATGCCGAGGCCGCAGAGCTTATATTGATAGAGATTTTCACCCAGCATAACAGTCCTTACGCCGACGCTCAGACCGCGGTTAAATGGTCAAAGGAGCTTAGAAAAAAATATCCCTATCACGCTCAGATGCATTTTGTTGAGATAGTGTCGCTTTATGAGGCGAAAATGTACGACGAAGCCGAAAAGGAAATGCTTGAATATCTCTCCAGAGTCGGCAGGCATCCGCATTACAGGGAGAAATACCTTTCCAGAATTTATGTCGCACTTGGAACCGTGAGAATGGTTGAAAAGGATTATGAAGGCGCCAGGTCGTATTTTGAAAAAGCCAAAGAAACCATAAAGAAGGAGAAGAACCCCAGCCGCTGGGGAGTGTGGGGCATTGTCCGCCTCGGCAATATACACGACGCTCAAAATCTGAGAAAAGAGGCTCTTGAGTATTACAATGAAGCGCTTTCCTACAAGGATAATTGGGGTTTCAGGGAGTATATAGAAAATTTTAAGGCTGCCGCTTTCAGAGCGGCTTCGCTGCCGGATCAATTGCCTCCGCCATGACAAATTCAATTTATTTTTTTCTTTTTCTCGCGGTGCTCTCCTGGGGAGCCGGCGCCTTCTTTGACAAAATGACTTTGAAATATTTAAATCCGAATGCGGCTTTCTTCGGCAGAACTTTTGTTATGCTTGTGCTTTTCGTGCCGCTTCTGGCTTCAAGATTTTCTCTTACGGCAAAAGAGCTCGGCGCGGCTGCTAAAGTATCATGGCTGTATTTGTTTCTGAGCGTTCTTGTCACCATGAGCGGCGTATTTTTTTATCTTAAGGCTATGAGCGCAGGCGAAGCTTCAAAAATAGTGCCTTTGTCTTCAGTTTACCCTCTTGTAACCTTTCTTCTGGCCTGGATTTTTCTCGGCGAAAATGTGAATATCGCCAAAATTTCCGGCGCGGTTCTTATATCCTGCGGCATATATTTGATAACAAAATAATCCCGCTGACTTCTTCATAGATTTGCTGAAAAAGTTCCAATTTCTCCGTTCAGAATAAGAAGGTTTTGTTTTGCCTCTAAAATAATTTATAATTAACAATTATAAGGGTATTTTTCTCTCGGCTTATTGGAGGCTATATGGTCAAAACTTTGACCGCAATTTTAGGTAAAACGCATGAAGGAACAACTGAGAGGCTTATACAGCTTTCAGGCGGATACTTTTTGCTGTATGTTTTAACCGGCTATCTTGCCAAATACTTTGACAAGGTGCTTGGAGTAAGCGATGTTCAATACACTTTTTACAATACCATAGGCGGTATGCTGATATGCAATGCCGTCGTTTTGATATGGGGCTGGTACAAGTTTAAATCAAGCGATACTGTAAGGTTCATGGGCTTCAATATGCCCAGGGAATTTTTTTACATAATACCATCTGGCATATGTACGGCCATAGTTATACCGACCACAACATTGATGTATACCTTGCCGATTTCGGTGATGGTGGCTATGATAATAATGAGAGCCAGCATAATCATAATAAGCCGCCTGATAGACGAGGTTCAGATAAGGCAGGGCATACTTAAAAAGAAGGTTTACTGGGAAGAAAATCTTGCGGTTGTAATAGCTTTGGCCGCCGTTTCGCTTCAGCTTTTGAATTTCAAAGGCGCTTTTCTTGCCGCGGGACAAAGCGGCTGCTATTCAAATTTCGTAGCGGATCTTTTCAAATTTGACAAGAAGGACTTTGACTTTCTCGGAAATGCCGCCGCTATGACGATACTGACGTTTTATCTTACCGCCTACACCATAAGAATATACATAATGAATTACTACAAAAACACAAGACCCAAAGGCGCCGTTTATGATACTAACGGCTTTTTTGCCATTGAGCAGATATCTTCTACTATAGCGATAACGCTGGCCGGAGTAATTTTCTTTTTCTGGGTGAACAGGCCCGCTTCAATCGCTTATTCTCCGGTGGAGGTGCCGGCTGTTGCGGCTGTCAATATTGTTGAGGCGGAGAAACTTCAAAAAACGCTTTCCAGCGCTCAGCAGCTGCTCGCTGAAGAGACAGGCAAATTTGACGAAAATTCCAGAGCTTTTCTGGAAGAGAAAATAAAGGCCGGAGCGGCCGTTTTGTCGGATAAAAAAGCCAAAAAAGAGGATTTTGAGGCCATCGCCAAAGATATTGAAGAAGGGATAAAACCCGTAAAGAGAAGTTTTGCCTACAAATTCTCTGAAGCTGTGAAAAAGCCGACTGAGAAATGGTTTGTCAGCATACTTTCAGGCCTGCCTTTCGGCGCAGCCGCTTTTTTCTCGGTTTTTCTCTTTATGTTCAAGGGCAGAACCGCCACTTTCGCCGGTCTTGTCAACAGGCTTACTTCGCTTATAGCAGGCACTGCCGCCACAGTTCTGGTCTATCTTTTGATAAAGGGCCAGAAAATGCCCAAAGAGCAGGACTGGCTGGGGCTTGTGCTTATGTTTGTGGCGATATATTTCATAGGCCGGGCTGAAAAGAAAAGGGCCTGCGAACTGGCCAGAGAGAAAGAGATTGTTCCTGAATCCGGTTCTGAAATAACCAAAAACTGCGAAACAAAATAAGGAGAGATTATGCCAGCCAATAAAAATCAGACCAATCTTTGTATGATAGGCACCGGCTATGTCGGCCTTGTGTCAGGGGCCTGTCTTGCCGAAATGGGAAACAGAGTGGTATGCGTGGATAATAATGTTGAAAAAATAAAAATGCTTAATAAGGGCAAAATGCCTATATATGAAGAAGGGCTTGAGGAGCTTGTAAAGAAAAATGTCAAAGCCGGCCGGCTTTTTTTCGCCACTTCCATAAAAGAGGGTATGTACCATAAAGGCCACAGGGCAGAGGCGGTTTTTATAGCAGTCGGTACGCCGCCCAGGGAAGACGGTTCGGCTGATTTGTCGGCCATAGAAAAAGTTTCGCAGGAAATAGCCGAAAATATGACTGACTACACCGTTATAGTTGAGAAATCAACGGTGCCTGTTGAGACATGTCTCTGGATAGAGAAAACCGTTTCAAGATTCAATAGGAAAAATATACCTTTTGATGTATGCTCCAATCCGGAGTTTTTAAGAGAAGGCGTGGCTATAGAGGATTTTCTCAAGCCCGATAGAATAGTGATAGGCGTTCCGTCAAAGAAAGCCGAATTTACTTTGAGAAAGATATATTCAGCCCTTTCAAAATATCCTATGCTTGTAACCGACGTTAAAAGCTCCGAGCTTATAAAACACGCCTCAAATTCCTTCCTTTCAACCAAGATCTCTTTCATAAATGCTGTTGCAAACATCTGCGAAAAAACCGGGGCCAATGTTGAAGACGTGGCCAAAGGCATGGGCCTTGATAAAAGAATCGGCCCGGCTTTTCTCAAGGCGGGCATAGGCTTCGGCGGTTTCTGCTTTCCAAAGGATTTGGAGGCCTTTTACTGGCTGTCAAGGCAGAAAGGTTATGATTTTGAGCTTCTTAAAAATGTAAAAGAGATAAATGAGGGTCAGAAAAAGTGGATTGCCGCAAAAGTTCAGGAAGAGCTTTGGAACCTTGAAGGCAAGACTGTCGCTTTGCTGGGCCTGGCTTTCAAACCTCTGACAGACGATATGAGATTTGCGCCTTCAATAGACATAGCCCAGGAGCTTAAATCCAAAGGCGCGAAAATAAGGGCCTATGACCCTGTATCCATGAATAATGCCAAAAAAGTTATGAAAAGCGTATATTTTGCCAAAGACGCCTATGATTGCGTCAAAGGCGCCGACTGTATCTGCCTGATAACTGAATGGAAGGAGTTTGCCGGCCTTGATTTTTCAAAAGTCCTTAAACTGGTTAAACATCCCATACTAATAGATGGCCGCAATCTTTATCAGCCCGAGAAAATGAGAGAAATGGGCTTTACCTACAAATCCGTAGGCCGCAAATAAGGGGGCGAGATGAGAGTTGTCATAACAGGCGGAGCCGGCTTTCTCGGCAGCCATTTATGCAGGTATTTTCTTGCCAAAGGCCATAAAGTTGTAGCCATAGACAATCTTATAACCGGCAATATTGAGAATATCAAGGATCTTTTCGGAAACGAGAATTTTTCATTCCAGAAGTATGATGTGACTAATTACATACATGTGCCAGGCAAAGTGGACGCCATACTCCATTTCGCCAGCCCGGCCAGTCCTGTGGATTATTTGAAATTTCCCATACCGACTTTAAAAGTCGGCGCTCTCGGCACGCATAAAGCACTCGGCTTTGCCAAGGAAAAAAAAGCCATTTTTATGATAGCTTCCACTTCCGAGGTGTACGGCGATCCTTTGATCAATCCGCAAAAGGAAAGCTACTGGGGCAATGTCAATCCTGGCGGCCCCAGAGGCGTATATGATGAGGCCAAGCGTTTTGCCGAGGCGATGACCATGGCTTATCACAGGTACCATAAGATGCCTGTACGCATAATCAGAATTTTCAACACTTATGGTCCGAATATGAGAATAAATGACGGCAGAGCAGTGCCTAATTTTATGACTCAGGCTCTGGCTGATAAGCCTTTAACAGTTTACGGCGACGGCCTGCAGACCAGAAGCCTTTGCTATGTCTCGGATCTCGTTGAGGGCATTTACAGGCTTTTAAACAGCGGCATAAATGAGCCGGTCAATATCGGCAATCCTCATGAAGTGACATTGCTTGAACTGGCGGAGACCATAAAGAGAATAACGAAAAGCAAATCAAAAATAGTGTTCAGGCCTTTGCCGCAGGATGACCCGAAGGTAAGAAGGCCCGATATAACTTTGGCAAAAACAAAGCTCAAATGGACTCCAAAAGTGGGCCTTGAAGACGGCTTGAGAAAAACAGTGGCTTATTTCAAACAGGCAGTTAAAAAAGCTTAAGGCGATTTTCTTCTTGAGATTTCGGCAGCTTTTTTTATCTTGATTTCAAGTTCAGCCATATCAAAGGGTTTTACAAGATAGTCCAAAGCTCCAAACAGCAGCGCGTCATTCAAGGTGGCCGCGTCGTTAAGACCGCTGACGGCTATTATAGGAATATGCTTGGTGCTTTCGTTGGAATGTATCTCATTCATAAGGGCTATGCCGTCTATATGCGGCATCATAATGTCCATCAAAATGACATCGGGTTTCTTTTCATTTGAAAACAGGAAATCCTTGGCTTTTTGCGGATTGTCAAAAGTTTTAAGCTCATAAGCCGGCAGGCCCGATTCATATATGTCAAGAATCGTGTCGTCGTCGTCCACTGCCAGTACAAATATCCTGTTTTCCATACTGTTATTTTATTTTAAATCGCAAGCTTATTCAATATTTATTGCGGCTCTATAACAGAGCATTGAAAATTGCCCCTGGTAGTGCCTATGTAAAAAAGAGATTTCATGCCGGGCAGTCCTTCTTTGTTTATGAACTCCGATATCTCGGATATTTCTTCTTCCGTCTTAAGGGGTATCAGCCGGTACGGGTAGTTTATGGCGTCAAAGATCTTTTTCTGGCTTTTAAGCTTCTTTATTTCTATGACTTTAAGGTCTTCCGTTTTCTGGCCTTTTTCCTCAAAATCGCTCAAAAGCTTGCCGGTGAGTGGAACAGCCGAAATAAAAGCCAGATATTTATTTTCCGGCTTAAACTTGAAAATCTCTTTTTTCATTTCGGAAAAAGCGAAATGGAAGGAATCGCTGAAGTTTTTCATGGGCGCCTGTGCGCGTCTGAGTTCGCCGTTTATATAGGCGGAAATTTTGAGCGTTTCGCCTTTATAAAAAAGGGTTTTGGATTCATCAGGATTTTGTCTGGTTACTATCTCCGAGGATTTGGTTTCTCTGAAAAAATCTTTGGCGTACATTTTTTTTATCTGGCCTTCGCGTATTAGAATTTTTTTATTTTTCTCTTCTTTGGCCATGAAATTGCCTTCTGAGTCTATCTCTATGTAATAACTCTGTTTTTTAGCTGGCCAATCAGATTCAAGCCATATTTTTTCGGCATTATCCTTGTCCTCGTAACCCCGGAAGGCCCATAGCGTTGCCGCTGCCGCCAGTATAAGAAGCGCCGTAATCGATCTATTTTTCATTTTTAAATTTCCTCTCCAAAAAATTGTCCAAAGAAAAAAAACCGCCTTTCTTATAGGAGACAAATAAGAGGGCCAGCCATATAAGGTTCAGCATCATCTCCACGGGCAATGAATTTGAATGCGCCGCGCCGAAACAGCCGCAGTCTTTTATTTCAAGGCCTCTTAATGCGGCCTGTGCCAGCAAAAGCTCAAAAAAAGCAAAAATCCCCATGGCCGCAAGAATAGACTGTTTTCTGAAAATTCCGAGTATAAGAAAGGCGCCGAGATAAATCTCAAGCCAGGGGAAAAATGAGGCGGCTATCAGGGCTGCCTGTCCTGAAATAACTTTATAGGCCTCTATTGAGAAGGCAAATTCCTCGGCCGGAGACATAAGCTTGATGTATCCGGCATAAAAGAGAACTGCGCCCGGAATAATTCCGGCTAAAGCATATGCTGATTCAGCCGCTTTCTCTCTCATATTTCTTCCACCAGCAGGCGCCTCAATTCATTTATCATCTGGCCTGCGCCGACGGCTCTCTTGCCGTTTATAAAAAAAGTCGGGGTGGCGTCTATGCCTTTAAGGTCGCCCCTGGATATATCGTTTTTGACTTCTTTTAAGGATTGAGGGTCAAGATAACACTTTTCCATCTGTTCAAAATTCAGCGAAATTTTTTTGGCATAACTTTCAAATTCTTTCTTGAAATTTTCATTATTGGCCCATTTCTCCCTGTTTTCAAAAAGCAAATCGGCAAATTCCCAAAATTTCCCCTGTTTGCCGGCGCAATCGGCGAATACCGCCGCGTCAAGTGAAAATCTGTGTATGCCGGTTAAGGGATAATGCTTGAAATTAACCTGTATTTTGCCGCCGTATACCGAAAGAACGCTTTTAAGCTTTGAATTTGCCGCAGCGCAGGCCGGACAGGCAAGGTCTGAATACTCAAAAATAGTTATCGCCGGCTTTTCGCTGCCGGCGCGCCTGAAGGCGGGGGAAAGAGGCGTAGGGCTGGCCTCGCTTTCTCTAAGCTGGAAAATAACGAATGTTAAAACGGCGGCTATAAAGACAGCCGAAAATATGCGGACTTTTGTAAGCTTGCTCATAGTATAATTATACAACTAAAGCAAAGCGTTGTTCACATCGATTCGGGCCTTTCAATCAGTTTTATATTTTGAGCTTTTTGCGGGACGGCAGGAAAAGGACATTGCCATTCAGGTTTATTTTTTTAAGGCCGACTGTATAAAACCTTTCAAGAATCTTTACGGCATTTTAGCAATGCGGAAATGCGTATCTAATTCTTATCCCATCTTCTTTCGTTCTTGTGCAAAACGGTTTTGCGGGGTCCCGCGGCAGCCCGGCATATACTCGTTGCGCGAGTGAAATCTGAAAAAATAAATTACCGGGTCATCTTGAGATTATTTTCCGCATTGGAGTCTTTATTATCATATTCCGCGGGGTTGCGATCCGTCTTTTTAGCTGCTGCGGAATATTTCTCGGGATTTTTATTGAATTTTTCAACGCATTCCCGGCAGCAAAAAAAATAAGTTTTTCCCTTATATTCAAGTTTTGGCGATTTTGAAGATGGAGCAAATTTCGTTCCCATAACAGGGCAGATGAACTTATTTCCGGCTTTGATATCAGTTTTTGAGGCGTATTTGCCCGGCTCTTTTTGGAATTCGTCCTTGCATGCGGGGCAGCAGAAATAGTATTTTTTGCCCGCATATTCAATAAAGGATGTCTTTTCGTTTACTGAAAAAGCTTCTCCAGTCACCGGGCATATCATTTGATTTCCGCAGACCGCGGCGTTTTTCTCGTCCGTCTTCTTTTGAATGCCGGCCTGCTTTTTGCCGCCTGCGTCCAGCATATACTTGTGATTGAGGCTGTCATCCGTATATGCATAAACTGCTGCAGTTAATATGAGAGCGGTTATTGCTTTTTTCATTGAATCTCCTTTCCTGTTTTTCTTATCAGTTCATTTATCTTCTCAATTGTTATCCTCGTCATACACGATATTTACATCTTCTTTTTTGGATAAGCTTCAGCTTCTTTAATGCCGCCGCAGGTTAGAGCGGATTTTATTTCGCTTACGCAGCTCATGCAGGCTATCGGCCTGATCTTTATGCCGATTCCCTTCATAATTGTCTCCTGAGTTTGCCGGTTTGACGTAATTAGATTATACTATGTGGGGGTATATCTTGTCAATCGTACCCTTTTCTGCTATACTTTTTGTATGAGAAGGAAAGCATACTGTCTAATAGTATTCTTATTTGCTGCCGGAATTCTTTATTCCAAAGAGATGCCTTTAAGCGAATATTTAAGCGCAGTTTCTGAAAAAAATCCGCGCATAATATCGGCCGGAAAAGCATATGAGGGGGCCGATTTTGCAATCCGCTACTCATACGCCCTGAAAAATCCGACCATTGAGTTTGAAAGAATGTACACAGGCGATATGAATGAAAAGAGCTTTTATCTGAAGCAGGAAATAGAAAATCCGGCAAGATTAAGGCGTTTATACGGCGCTTCCAAAGCTTTCTATGAGATCAAAAAGCTTGAATATGAAAAAACTAAAAACGATATAGTAACCGAGGCTGAGATTTCTTATTATGACTATCTGTATATCTCAAGAAAAAAGGATATATACCGCGATATCCTTTCCGCTTTGGATCTGCTGATCGAAAATCTTAAGGCGTCATATTCCGCGGGAAGCATCAGACTTAAAGATATCTCAGCTCTTGAGCTTAAGCGGATGGAAGTTAAGAACGAGATATCTCTAATGGAGAACGAAGAAGACATTTACCGCAAAAAACTTATGTCTTTTGCGGATAATTACACACCCCTTGAACTTTCAAAAAAAATAGATGAACAAGTTTCGCTCAGTATCTCATTTGAAGAGATGAAATCAGTGCTTAAAGAGAAAAATTTGAGCGTTCTTGCAAAGAAAAAGGAGATTGAAATATCGGAATTTGAGTATGGCGTCTCAAAAACATCCTATTACCCGGACTTTATGTTTGGTTACAGGAAAAGATATCAAAACAGCAATTCATACGATTTGATGCTGGGTTTCTCTCTGCCCGTTTTCGCAAATAAAAACTCAAGCAGAATAAAAGAAAAAGAAAAAATGCTTGAATCTGCGCGGAAAGAATTTGAAAATATCCTGCTGGAAGAAGAGTTCAAGGCTGAGAAATATTTTCTGCTCGCCAAGGCAAATATGAATTCGTCAGATTACTATAGAAGCGCCGTTATACCGGCTGCCTCGCTTAATTTGGACCTGAATATAGCTGCCTACAATGCGGGCAGCGTCTCCATTAAGGATGTCATCTATTCAATTGATGAAAAGCTGAAAATAGAACTTAAATACTATGAGTATATAATTGAATTTCACAAGGCAAAAGCCGGGTTAAACGGCGCTTTGGGGAGGAGTTTATGAAAAGAATTTTAATTTTCTGGGCGCTTTTTTTCGTCCCGTTTCAACTGCGCGCCGGAGACGAAAAATCTCAGCTTTATTACTGTCCGATGCATCCGTCTTATACTTCAGCTCAGCTGGGCCAATGCCCGATATGTCATATGGATCTTGTTTTGAAGGAACAAGACGGGGGCGGGCATGAACATTCAAAAAATACCCGGGAAAACAGGGCAGGGATTATAAATGTGCCGTCTGATTTTTTGAGAAAGTTCGGAATAAAAACTCAAAAAGCCGTTAAAAAGAGGTTCAGCGTAAGCATTTACCTTCCGGGCAATGTCTCATATGACAGGGACCTTTATGAGCTTTTAAACGAGTATAAAAATGTATCTTTGGTTAAGGATTCTTTCAGCAGCGGGGAGAATAACAGCTTTAAGGATCTGCTTGACTCGTCTTTGTTAAAACTGAAAATATACGGAATTTCAAAAGATATTGCCGGGGAGATGCTGTCGGCAGGGATCTCGCCTCTTATTTCGCCGTCTGATACGGCGTACGCCTATTTTTATGCGGATGAAAAGTATATCCCATTGATCAAGGAAGGCGATCCGGTCATTGTTGAGACGCAGATTAAAAAAAAATCTCTTAAAGGCAGGGTGCTTGCCGTCGGGGGCGCAGTTGATGAGTTCAGGAAGGCAAAGATTATCGTTTTAGTGGAAGATAAAGGCGCGCTTTTTACTCCGGGCATGTATTTGTATGGAAAATTTGACGCTGATCGCGGAGAGAAGCTTGTGATTGGCGAAGATTCATATATAGAAAACGGAGAGGAAGATTTAGTTTATGTTGAGAAAGAAAGGGGCAAATATGAGATTAGAAAGATAAAAACGGTTTTTTCTTCTGGCGGATATACGGAGGTCGCAGCCGGGCTTAAGGAGGGGGAGAAAATAATCTCTCCTGCCTTTCTTATAGATTCTGAAGCCAGACTTAAAGGCGTGTACGGGGATAGCAGCAGTGGAGCCGGCGGAGAGGCAAGAGCGTCAGGCCGTCACCATTAGAGGCGTTCTATGTTAAATGGAATAATAGATTTTTCGGCAAAAAACAGATATCTTGTGCTGCTTCTGTCTGCGCTTTCTCTTTTTTTCTCTTTTTATGTTTTGAAAAATACGCCGGTTGACGCTATACCGGACCTTAGCGATACTCAGGTCATAGTTTACACTCAATGGAATAAAAGCCCCAGGATAATCGAAGATCAGATAACATATCCGATAGTAACCTCTTTGCTAGGCGCCCCCAGAGTAAAAACGATACGCGGCTTCTCCGATTACGGCTATTCATATGTTTATGTCATATTCAAGGACGGAACAGACATATACTGGGCAAGGAGCAGGGTTTTGGAATACCTTGATAAGGTTAAGGCCTCGCTTCCAAGGGACGCAAAACTGTCTCTCGGCCCAGACGCCAGCGGTGTCGGCTGGGTGTATCAGTATGCGCTTATTGATAAAACCGGCCGCAGAAGCATTGAAGAGATAAGGTCATTTCAAGACTTTAATCTGAAGTACCAGCTTGGCGCCGTTGAGGGGGTAAGCGAGGTAGCTGCGGTAGGCGGATTTAAGAAAGAATATCAGATAATCGTAAATCCGGCCAAACTTTTTCATTACAAGCTTTCAATAAAGGACATAATACGTGCCGTTAAAGAATCAAATGATGAATCTGATGCCAGACTGCTTGAATATTCAGGTTTTGAGTACATGGTAAAAATAAATGGATATCTCAAAGGAATTGAAGATATAAAGAAGATTCCCCTTAATGCGGGCAATGGCGCCGGGGTCTTGCTTGAGGATGTTTGCGAAGTAAAGACAGGCCCTCAGCTCAGGCGGGGGGCCGGCGATCTTAACGGGGATGGCGATACTGTCTCCGGAATAATAGTTGCAAGACACAAGGAAAACGCCCTGGAAGTAATAAACAGGGTCAAAGAAAAAATTGAAGACATAAAAAAAACGCTGCCTGAAGGGCTTGAAATCGTCACTGTCTACGACAGGGCCCCGCTCATAGAGAGAGCTATAGCCGCTTTGAAGCGCCAGTTGACGGAAGAAATGCTTATAGTCAGTTTCATAATTCTGCTGTTTTTATGGCATATCCCGAGCGCTATAGTAGCCATTTTAACCATACCGGTGAGCATTGCGCTTTGTTTTATCCTTATGTATTTCCTGGGCATTAATTCGAATATAATGTCAATTTCAGGAATAGCTATCTCTATAGGCGTCCTTGTCGACGGGGCGATAATAGAAGTTGAAAACGCTTATAAAAAACTTGAGATATGGCATGAAAACGGCAGATCCGGAGACTTCCATCAAATAAGGCTTGAAGCGATAAAAGAGGTAGTCCCGTCGGTGTTTTTCTCGCTTCTTGTGATAGCGGTTTCGTTTATCCCCATATTTGCCTTGACTGATATGGAGGGAAAACTTTTTTCTCCTCTCGCCTGGACGAAAACGCTCACAATGCTTTCCGCTGCTTTCCTTGCAATAACGCTTGATCCGGCTTTGAGGCTTTCTTTCTCAAGAATGGATGATTTTGAGCTGAAGCCCAAATTTATATCTTCATTTTTGAATGCCGTTTTTGTGGGAAAATATTACAGCGAGGAAAAGCATCCTGTAAGCCGCATTCTTTTTAATATCTACACCCCCGTTTGCAATTTTATCTTAAGAAGGCCGAAGGCCACTGTCTTAAGCGCTGTAGTTCTGGTTATAACAACGATACCTTTTTTCTTAAAACAGATAGGAAGCGAGTTTATGCCGCCTTTGAACGAAGGCAGCATTTTGTATATGCCGACTACGATGCCGGGGATATCAGCGGCTGAGGCCGCCAGAGTGCTGAAAATAAGCGATGAAATAATAATGAAATTCCCGGAGATTAAAACGGTTTATGGAAAAGCCGGAAGAGCCGATACCGCGACAGATCCTGCTCCTCTTTCAATGTTTGAAACCGTAATAGAATTGAAACCGCAGCTGGAGTGGCGCGAGAAAAAAAGATGGTATTCTTCATGGGCGCCGGAATTTCTTAAGAAATTTTTGAGACGCTTATGGAATGATAAAATCTCATACGAGGAGCTGATAACTGAACTCAATAAAGAGCTCAAAATACCCGGCTTTGCCAATGCCTGGACCATGCCGATAAAGGGAAGAATAGACATGCTGACCACAGGCGTGAGAACGCCCGTAGGCATAAAAGTTTTTGGAGATGATATCAAAAAAGTGGAAGAGGCCGCCGTAAGAATAGAGAGCTTACTCAAGGAATTTCCCGATACCCGCTCTGTTTACGCGGAAAGAATAGGCGGCGGTTATTTCATAGAAATAGATCCGGATAGAAACAAGCTTTCAAGGTACGGACTTTCAATAGAAGAATTTCAGGAAAATCTGTCAAATACGATAGGAGCAATGCCGGCCGCATATACCATTGAAAACAAGGAAAGATACCCTGTAACATTGAGATATCAGAAAAAATTCAGAGCGTCAATTGACGATATAAAAAATACGGCGGTAACCATATCGCAGGGCGTGCAGGTGCCCTTAAGCGAGCTTGCCGATGTTAAATTTGTCTATGGGCCTTCAATGATAAGAAATGAAAACGGACTTTCGGCATCCTATATATATGTCGATACGCAGGCGCATGACATTGGCGGATATGTGGAAAAAATAAAGAAGCATATCTATAAAAATCTTGAAATGCCTGCCGGCTATTCTCTCGCCTTCAGCGGACAATATGAGAATATGCTGAGGGTAAAAGAGAGGATGAAGATAATAGCTCCTGTTGTGATTTTGGCCATATTTTTGCTCATCTACGCAAATACCGGCTCTCTATTTAAGGCGTCGCTTGTGATGGCGGCAATACCATTTTCGCTGGTGGGATGTTTTGCCGTTTTATATTTGCTTGACTATAATCTGTCCATTGCGGTGTGGGTGGGAATAATAGCTTTAGCAGGGCTTGATGCGGAAACAGGCGTCTTTATGCTTCTTTTCCTCGACCTCTCATATAAGCAATTAAAGTCAAAGAAAACAGTTATTACGGATGATGATATCAAGGATGCCGTTTTCCATGGAGCTGTAAAGAGAATAAGGCCGAAAATGATGACAGTAGTTGCGGCATTTATGGGACTTATGCCGATTATGTGGTCCTTGGGAACCGGCTCTGATGTTATGAAAAGGATTGCGGCGCCTATGATGGGCGGGCTTTTTACAAGCTTTGCACTTGAGCTTATTGTATATCCGGCGGTTTACTATCTCTACTTAAAGCGCAGGCAAAACAATTGAGAGGAGTTTACGAATAAAAAAAAGACATTATGTCAGTTTGCGGCGCAGAAGGATATGGAAGGTCTTAGAAAACTCGCTGTAAACGCAAAGTATATTTATTCGGGATGCTTCAGGGTTTCAAGGGGCCGCGAAAGAATATGCTGCAATCCGCAGCATATTGACAATGATAAAAACCTTGATTGCTGCGAAAATAAAGATTGAAAATTGCCTTTTTTATTTAACTCAGAGATAAGGATGATAAAAGCCGCTTAGCATTTTCTATGAAATCAGGCAGCTCTTCAGGCGACAGCCTCTGCGTTTTTTTATAGGCGCAGAAGAATCTGCCGCCTGCATGGCAATGCCAGCCCAGCTCATTTTGGAAAAATGAAATCCTTGAATCATTAAAGAAGGCTCTCGTAGATTCTTCTCTGTATCCTTTCAGACAGTAAGACGAGGAAAATTGCGGATAGTTTTCAAAATTTATGTCTTTAAAGCCCAATACGCTGCCTATTTTATCCAGAAAATTTTCAGGCCTTAAGGTAAAATCAGGAAGCTCATCCTTTGTCTTAAAAAGGGCCAGAGTGTAATTGTATGTCGTGGAGCTTTTTCCGCCGCCTACCGTGTATTTGTAGTCAAAAACCATCAAATGGCTGCCCTTGAAGGGAATAACGAGCAAATTTCTTGCGCTTCTTGAATGGCCGGTCCTGAAAATCTCAAGGCCTGTAAAATCCAGATTTGCGGTTTGTCTGGGGAATAAATTTGAAAAAAATGAAAATTTCTCCTTATATATAGGATCCGACTCATAGATTTCCTTGTAATTTTCCATTGAAGAGGGTTTATACTCTCCCCTGAGGGAATTCAAGCTTTCAGCCGATTCTTCAAAGCGCAGGCCGGCAGACATGGCATATTCTTTGAGTTTCTCTCTTCTTTTTTTCTCGGAATATATTGCCGCAGAGACGATTACGCCCATGAGTGCAAAGAATATTATGAAAGGCAGAAAAGGAATTAAATCATGCATTTGCATTATTCCCCCGATGCAGCCTTGAGCCGGTCTTGCTGAGCTTTTTCCATAAGCGCGGCGGCTTCTTTGGCCTGTCCAACGGCATTTACGGTGTTTCTCACATAATTAGCCGGAGCTGCCAAAGTTGAAGTGGAAGTTTGCGGTATTGCGGCATTATTTTCCGCCGGCTGTTTTTCAGTGTTTTCCCTGGGCGAGCAGGCCGCTATGGCCATGATGCAGACGAAAATAAATTTTTTCATATATTATTCTCCCTTAACGCATTTTACAAATCTTTAGGGCTTTAGCAAATAATTTTACAGCCGGAGATCAGGTTGCAGATAAAGCTTTCCGGCATTTTGGCATAAAAATTGCGCTGGGCGGGGGAACGGCCGGTTTTGCCGCTATTTTAACTTATAACTGTTTTGATAAGCCGGGTGACGCTTCTTGTTTGCAGAAAAAAAGCGGGAACTCTGGAAATGATTTTTGCTGATGCGTGAATTTATGTCCGGCATAAATTCAAGACCGTGACTTTCAATCTATTACAGAGATTATCTTTGCCGGCGAGGTGTGGCCCTTTATGAGTCTGAGTTTTTGCGGCTGTACTTTCAGAAAAGCCGCCAATATAGAAATGACGGCCCTGTTGGCCCTGTTGTTTTCCGCCGGTTCTTTTACGCTTATTTCAAAAGAATCGGCGTCTCTCATCTCAATGCGATTTTCTTTCGCTTCAGCTTTTACCTTTACCTTTATAAATTTCATAATTCGTTTGCCTGTAAAAACGGCGCGGCCGACCAAGCTATGGGAAAACTATTCCGTATTTTCTAAAATATATTAATACTTTTGCCTGCCTTCCGCAATGCTTGTAATCGGATGAAGGCCGGAATGGAGAGCTTATGAATAAAGTTCTGCTTATAATAAGAGACGGCTGGGGCATAGGCCGGAAAGACGACAAATACAATGCAGTGGCCGCGGCGCGCAAGCCGAACATAGATTCCTATCTTAAAAAATATCCCAATACCGTTCTGGAACCTTCAGGCGAAGCTGTGGGTCTGCCGCAGGGTTATCAGGGCTCTTCGGAGGTCGGGCATCTTAATATCGGCGCCGGCAGAATAGTGATTCAGGAGCTTAAAAGAATAAAGGATATGATAGAGGACGGCACTTTCTTTTCAACAGCGGCCATGAAAAATGCTCTTGATAATGCCGCAAAGAACGGCACGCTTCATTTGATGGGGCTTGTTCAGGACGAGGGGGTGCACGCTCATCAGGACCATCTTTACGCGATAATAAAGAAAGCCTGCGAGATGAAGGTTAAAAATATTTATATACATTTTTTTGCCGACGGCAGAGATACGCCTCCAAGAAGCGCCAAGTTATATCTTAAAATGCTTGAGGATTTCATAAAGGACAAGCCGCAGGCGAAGGCGGCGACCATAATCGGAAGATATTTCGCCATGGACAGAGGCGAGAAATGGCCTCTTGTTGACAGAAGCTATGAAGCCATAACTTTGGGCAAGGGGCTTAAGTTTAAAACAGCTTTGGAAGCCATGGATTACGCTTATGAAAATATGAAAAATCCCACGGGCGAGCCTGTCGTTGACGAATATATAGAACCCTGCATCATAGGCGATTATCCAGGCGTTAAAGACGGCGATTCGGTCATACACTTTAATTTCAGGCAGGACAGAGCCATAGAATTAACCAAGGCCTTTATTGAAGACGATTATCCCGGCAAAAGGCATAAAAAATACAATATTGTCTATTGCGGCCTTACCAAATATTACGATTCTTTCGCTTACAGCGCCCTCCCGCCTATGAGCGAAAGCGGCAATATGGATAATTTGCTCGGACAGGTTATTTCCGCGGCCGGCTTAAAACAGCTTAGGATTTCTGAGACGCAGAAATTCAAGCATGTTACCTCTTTTTTTAACGGCAAGAAAATAGAGCCGGAAAAAGGCGAGGACAGAATAGAGATAAAAGGCAGCTGGGACCCTTCATCTTTCGCGCAGCATCCTGAAATGGACGCTTATCCTGTGGCAGACAGATGCGAGAGCGAAATAAAAAGCGGGAAATATCATTTCATTCTGGTTAATTTCGCAAACGGCGATATGGTCGGCCATACCGGCGATTTCAAGGCGGCCGTGAAAGCGGTTGAGGTGGTTGATGAATGCGCCGGCCGGCTGGTAAAAACCGCGCTGGAAAACGGCTATACCGTTATGATTTCGGCCGATCATGGAAACAGCGAAGAAATGTGGGATTATAAAATAAATATGCCCAAAACCTCTCACACCACTAATCCCGTGGAGTTCATTTTGATAGGGCCGAAATATGAAAAGGCCAAGCTCAGGGAAAGGGGCATACTGGCTGATATAGCTCCGACGGTTCTTGAGGTGATTGGCTTGGAGAAACCGCGTGAGATGACCGCTCAAAGCCTGATTTTAAAATCCTGAAACCGCGGTATCGGCCGCAGGTTAATTGAAACTTACTTTTGTTTCTTCGGCCAGGAATGAAGGCTTTTCTATGTTTATGCTTTTTGACACAAACTCAAGTTCCGAGTTATCATTTATCCTTAAGCCGTAAAGAACGCCGTTGGCGGCCATAAGCCAGCGGGTCTTTGCTTTTATTGCCTTATCCTGCGATAAAGAATAGAAAAAATTTCCGTCCCTGTCCTTTCTCAGTGTTATTATCCCTTCTTCTTCATTCATTGGGGAAAGGTTTCTTAAAAAAGCATAGGTTACCGCATCGCCGAAAGTTATTTTGGGCGAGGCCTCATAAAGTTTTTCCATTAAATCTTTTTCAGTCAGTTCCACGCCTTCATATCTGGAATACTGAATATAAATCAGGCCGTCCTGCCTGCCTATTACCGCCTTTGTCTGGCCGTAAGAATAAAAAACCTTGTCATTGAGTTTTTCAAGTTTCCACGCTTTGGCGCCAAAGCCGTTTTTCGGTTTTATGAAAAACCATAAATCCCAGGCCTCATCCGCGCAAAAGGAGGCGTAAAAACTCTCGTCTCCTAGATTTAAATCCGCGGAAGCCGAATCCCTTTGGGCCAGCAAGTCAAGCAGGGGTGTTGAGGAGATGATCTTTTCCTCATTGTTTTTAAATTCATAAGAGCCGAAAGGCGCAGAAAAAAGATTTGAAGCTGCAAACAGAAACAATAGAAACATTTTCATGGCTTTCTCCTTAATTTTAAATGAACTTTTCTTTCGCCCTTGCCGAAGGAAGAGATAAGAATATCCTCAAAATAAAGGTCAAAGGAATATAGATTGGTGTCAACGGACTGTCCCGGTCTGTATCCTGGATGCTGTTCAAGGCTTGTAAAAGGATGGGCGAAACCCAGAGAATCTTCGCTTGAGGTAATGAAATTATCCGTGAGGAAAAAAAGATTTTCAAAATTTTCAAAGGCCTTTTTTATTTCTTCAAAGGAATTGGCGGCGGGGTCAAGTTTCATTATCCTGCCTATCAGTCCCCTGTCTTCCTCATAGAAATAAACGGCTTCAAGCGGAATGTTCACCGTAAACGGCTCATTTGAATTTTCAAAATGCATTCTTATGGCGTCTCTCACAGCCAGTGCATGGCAGCCTCTGGCTCCGTCATAACTGCCGAAAAAACCGCCGGCTATGGTTACGCTTTTTCCCTTCAGCGGCAGGTTATGCTCGCCCCCGGCCGAAAAAAGCTCATAATCCGGCGTTCTGTAAGAGGGATAAAATTCTTCATAACCCTGCTCGCTCTGGTCGTGTACCAGATATATGACAGTTTTGCCGGCCGCTACATAGGCCTTCACTATTTCGTCAATCCCCTTTTTTGCCGACATTTCTTCATCAAAAAAAGATGAGGCGTGAACCACTATCAGAGGGTCGTCCTTGAGATTTTCGGGCAGGATATTGACCGGATTTTTCGGCCTTAAAGGCGAAAAAGACCGGGAAAAAGACGGAATTGGCAATGAAAGCTCTTTTTTCAAAAATTCAGCCGGCAAATTTGGTCTTTCAAATGAAAAAGCGCTTGAGTAAAAAATAAGGCAAAGCAGTAAAATGCGCATAATAAAATTGTACAATTAAGCCGGAAGTCATTTGAGGGCAGAAAGTCCCTTGATCAGAAGTATTTTGGCCTATTTGCCGGCGGGACCCGGGAGGAATATGTGATTAGAATATTAACGGCAGCTTTATTATCCTGTTCGCTTATATATGCGCAGGATGAGCTTATACCGGTTGAAAGCGTACCGGCCGAAACCTCTTACGGCTCAAGTTTAACAAAAAGGCCGTCTGAAATCTGGCTTGAAGCTTTAAAGGGCGCTAAAAAGAGCATAGATATAGAGCAGTTTTACATAGAAAGCGAAAAAGGGGAAAGTCTTGAGCCGATAATAAAAGAAATAAGAAGCAGAGCCAGGGCCGGCGTCAAGGTCAGAGCTATTTTTGATAAGGCCATGCTTAAAAGCAGCGGCAAATATTTGTTTCTTTTCAAAGAAAAGAATATGTCGTATCGCATCATAGATTTCAAAAAAGTCGGCGGCGGCGTTCAGCATTCCAAGTTTTTCATAATAGACGGCGGACAGGTTTATATCGGAAGCCAGAATTTTGACTGGCGTTCGCTTTCTCATATAAGGGAATTCGGCTTTTTGATAAAAAGCCGCGCGGCCGCGTCAGATTTCAAAAAGATTTTTGAAGCTGACTGGAAAAACGCCGAAAAACCCAAAAAAGATTATTTTTCCAAGGGTAAAATTTCAATATCTTGCGATAAGCCGTTAAAGGCCCTGATGCTTGGTCAGGAGGTTTCTTATTGCCTGGCTTTCTCGCCGGCCGGCGGAAAGTATCAGAGCGAGATAAAGGAAATGCTTAAAATAATAGATTCGGCAAAAGAAAGCATATCGGCCCAGGTAATGACTTATTCCGATAAGAAGAATTTTTCTCAGCTTGAGCAGGCCTTTCTGGCTGCCGCCGGAAGAAATGTAAAAGTAAAACTTGTGTTTTCAGACTGGTCCCTGGGGTCAGGTAAAGATTCGGCCATAAGGCGGCTGGCGGGCAATGAAAACATAGAAGTGAAAATTTCATCCATTCCCGTATTTTCCGGCGGGCATATACCTTTTGCGAGAGTGGAGCATTTGAAATATATCACCGCTGACGATAATGTTTTTATGGCCAGCACTTCCAATTGGGGCTATGACTATTTTTATGAAACCAGAGGCGCGGCTGTCATAGTAAGAGGCGCTGCTGCAGGCCTTCTCGGCAAGGCCCTTTTTGAGCAGTCGTGGAACGGTCCCTATGTTTTTACTTTTGACCCCGCTGTCCGATATGAGGCCAAAAAGAGAGACTGATTCATTCGCCTATGATCTTTATGAGAATTCTCTTGCGCCTCTGACCGTCAAATTCTCCGTAGAATATACGCTCCCATGGCCCGAAATCAAGTTTCCCGCCGGTAACGGCTATGACAACTTCCCGGCCCATTATCGTCCTCTTGAGATGAGCATCGCCGTTATCTTCTCCTGTCAGATTATGATTGTATTTTTCCGGCGCATACGGGGCGAGGCCTTCAAGCCATTTGAGAAAATCCTTGTGCAAGCCCTTTTCATCATCGTTTATGAAAACGCTGGCGGTTATATGCATGGCATTGACAAGACACAGGCCTTCTTTTATGCCTGATTTTTCCAAATGCTGTTCAACAAGGCCGGTTATATTCACTATCTCATATCTTTGAGAAGTGTTCATCCAGATGTATTGCGTGTAGGATTTCATAGCTATATATTACAGAATTTATAAACGAATTTAAAAAATGTATAATTATTGTGCCGGTATTATGTTTTGCCGGGTGGAGCTATATGAAATTTTTTTCATCCCTTATCTTTTCTATCTCACTGGCCGTTTCCTGTCTGGCCGCGCCGGTTAAAAAAGAAGCCGCTGTAAAAGAATATCCTGTAAAAAAAGTTCTGGTCGCCACGTATTCAGGCGTCATAATCCCTATTGCAGCGGAATATATTTCTCAGGCGGTGGATAGGGCCGATGAAGGCGGCTATGATATGCTGGTTTTGAGAATGGACACGCCCGGCGGTCTTGATTTGTCAATGAGAGAGATAATAAAGAAAATGATGGGTTCAAAAAAGCCGGTGGGTGTTTTCATCAGCCCCAAAGGCGCCAGAGCCGCCTCAGCCGGAGTTTTTATAACCATGGCTTCCAATGTCGCGGCTATGAGCCCCGGAACAAATATAGGCGCAGCTCATCCCGTTATGCTTTCCTCCGGCGATATGTCGCCTTTGAAGGAAAAGGGCAAGACGGACAAAAACCCGATTGAAGAGAAGGTCTTAAACGACGCTTCCGCGTACATAAAGTCCATAGCGCAGCAAAAAGGCAGGAATGTCGATTGGGCCATAAAGGCCGTTACTAAAAGCGATTCAATATCCGCCGCTGAGGCTGTTGAAAAGAAGGTTGTGGATTTTATGGCCGAGGATTTGAGCGATTTTTTCTCAAAACTGAACGGTTTTACATTGGAAGGGTTCGGCAAGGTTAAGGTGGACGGGCCGCAAACTGATTTTTTTGATATGAGCCGCCGCCAGCATTTTCTCGCCACAATAACAGACCCCAACATAGCCATGATACTTACAAGTATCGGCGCAATAGGGATTTTCATAGAGCTTTATAATCCCGGACTTATACTGCCGGGCATAGTAGGGGCTATTTCAATGGTGCTCGGCTTTTACTCATTTCAAACTTTGTCCGCCAATTTCGCCGGCCTGGCGCTGATACTTTTAGGCCTGGTGTTCTTTCTGGTGGAGATAAAGGTGATGAGTTACGGGCTTTTGACCATAGGAGGCATAGTGTCTATAGTATTGGGCACCGTGGTTCTTTTTAAAAATCCGCAGATAAGCGGCATAGCGGTTTCCGCTGATGTGCTTATAGTCAATTTAATCGGCATACTTGCTGTGGCGGCCTTCCTGGCCTGGATAGTTTTAAGGTCTCAAATGAGAAAGCCGGCCGCAGGCATAGAGTCTTTGGCAGGCAAGAAAGGTCTGGCAAAGACGGCCCTTACGCCCAAAGGCAAAGTTTTTGTTGAAGGCGAATTATGGGAGGCCGAAAGCGTATCCGGCGATATAGCGGAAGGCGCGGAAGTGAAAGTCAGAGAGGTGAAAGGATTTAAGATAATAGTCACTAAAGCTTAAGCGGAGGAAACAATGTCCGACAGATTTACCGAAAATGCGAAAAAAATAATAAATGTGGCCCAGCAGGAAGCCAAGCGACTCGGCCATGCCTACATAGGAAGCGAGCATATACTTCTGGGCATACTTATGGTTGAGGATTCCCTTGCTATGAGGATATTGCTCAAGCTCGGTCTTGATTCCAGAAGGATAAAGGCCAAGCTCGCTGAAGTGCTCAAGCCGGGCGACAATATGATGCTGCTCGGCGATATAGAGTTTACCACAAAGAGCAAAAAAGTTCTGGAATACGCTTTTGAAGAAGCGCAAAAACTCGGCCAGGCCTTCATAGGCACAGAGCATATACTTCTTGGCATAATGAAGGAAGAAGAGGGCATAGCTTCCAAAATACTTCAAAGCATGGGTCTGAGATATAATATGGTCAGCGAAGAGGTTATCTCGGCCGCCGGCGGAAATTATGACAAGGAAGATGATAGGGAAGAGGAAAGGGAAACTCATCATCAAAGGCCTGCCGCCAAAACCGTAAAGACAAAGACGCCCACATTGGACGAGTTTGCCCGTGATATGACGCAATTTGCCAAGGACGGCCTGCTTGACCCAGTCATAGGAAGGGAAAATGAAATAGACAGACTTGTTCAGGTGCTTGGCAGAAGAACAAAAAATAATCCGGTACTGATAGGCGAGCCCGGCGTGGGCAAGACGGCCATAGTTGAAGGACTGGCCCAGAAAATAGTTTCAGGCGATATATCAGACACCTTAGCCGGCAAGAGACTGCTCAGTCTTGATCTGGCTTCAATAGTGGCCGGCACCAAATACAGAGGCGAATTTGAGCAGAGGCTTAAAAGCATAATAGAAGAGATAAGAAAAGCCAAGAATTCCGTGATAGTTTTCATAGATGAACTTCACACAGTAATAGGCGCGGGCGCGGCTGAAGGCGCCATAGACGCCTCCAATATGCTTAAACCAGCTCTGGCCCGAGGCGAATTACAATGCATAGGCGCCACGACTTTTGACGAATACAGAAAGCATATAGAGCATGACCCGGCGCTGGAGAGAAGATTTCAGCCGATTATCGTTGACCCGCCCAATCTGGATGAAACAATAGAAATACTCAAGGGCCTTAAAGAGAAATACGAAAATCATCATAAATGCAAATATACAGAAGGCGCCATAGTCACAGCGGCGTCTCTTTCAGACAAATATATAACAGACAGAGCGCTTCCGGACAAGGCCATAGACCTTCTTGACGAGGCCGGATCCAGGGCCAGACTCAAGCTTTCAGTTTATCCTGTGGAATTCAAGGCCAAGGAAAAGGAGCTTGAAGAGCTTTCCAAAAAAGAAAGAGAGCTGATGGAAAATCAGGAAGCGGCCAAATTGTCAAAGCTTAAAGAGAAAAAGAAAGAGCTCAAAAAAGAGATAGAGGACATGAAGAAAAAGTGGCGCGAGGAACGCGAAAAGAAATGGCCCGTAGTTACCGAAGAGGATATAGCCATGGTGGCTTCCAAATGGACCGGCATACCCGTAACGCGCCTTAACCAGAGCGAGACCGAGAAGCTGATACATATGGAAGAAGAGCTTCATAAGCGGCTCATAGGCCAGGATGAGGCGGTCAGGATAATATCTCAGGCCATAAAAAGATCCAGAACCGGCATGAAAGACCCGAAAAAGCCGATAGGCAATTTCATATTCCTCGGCCCCACAGGCGTTGGAAAGACTGAGCTGGCCAGAACTTTGGCCGAGTTTTTATTCGGCAATGAAGATTCAATGGTAAGAATAGATATGTCGGAGTATATGGAAAAATTTTCCGTATCACGTCTTATAGGCGCGCCTCCGGGCTATGTCGGCTATGAAGAAGGCGGAAAACTGACCGAACTTGTGAGAAGAAAACCCTATTCCGTGGTGGTGCTTGACGAAATAGAAAAAGCGCATCCCGATGTTTTCAATATACTTCTTCAGGTAATGGATGAAGGCAATTTGACAGACAGCCTCGGCCATAAGGTCAGCTTCAAGAATACGATAATAATAATGACATCCAATGTCGGCGCCAGACTTATCACCAAAGGCAAGTCGCTGGGTTTTGTGCCGCAGGAAGACAAGGAAAGAGATTACAGGGAAATGAAGGATACGGTCATGGATGAGGTAAAGAGAGTTTTCAATCCTGAATTCATAAACCGCGTTGACGAGATAATAGTGTTCAGGCCTCTTACTGAAACCGATATGGCCAAAATACTGGAAATACATCTCGGCAAAGTCGCAGCCAAACTTAAGGAGCGCGGCTTGAAGATGGAAATAACTGAAAAAGCCAAGGAATTTCTGGTTAAAAAAGGATTTGACCCCAATTACGGCGCCAGGCCCATAATAAGGACAGTTCAAAAAATGGTTGAAGACCCTATGTCAGAGTTCATACTGGTCAATATGGCCAAGGAAAACGACATCATATCCGTTGACCTTGACGATAAGGGTGAAGCTTTGACCATGAAAATAAAATAAGTTCCGTCAATGAAACTGAGAAATGCGCTTTATCCGGCGATAATAGTTCTTTTCGGCCTTTTTTTCGCTTATAAATCAGGATTTTTTTCAGGCGAGAAAGGACAAAAGCCGCAAGAGCGCATTTTTGTCATGGACGATTATTACTGGGGCGAGATGACGGAAAAAATCAGGGAAACAGCGCTGAGATATCCCGGCAAGACGGCCATTTACATAAAAGACTTCAAAACCGGAAGGGAATGGGCGTATAATGCCGATTCCAGATTCCCGTCTGCCAGTCTTGTGAAAGTGCCAATAATGGCCTCGGTTTTTTCCATTTCAGTCAGGGAAAAACTGGACCTGAATAAAGAGATAACTTTAACCAGAAAAGACAGGAGATCCGGATCAGGAACATTGAAATGGGCCAGAGAAGGCACGAAGTTGAGCTTAATGGAAATTGTCTATATGATGATAACCCAAAGCGATAATACCGCGGCCCAGATGCTGATAGATTATTTTGGAATGGAAAATTTGAAGAAAGAATTTTTAAAGCTGGGCCTGCTGATAACCAGCATCAATGAAAGCGGTATGAGTTTAAGTTCAAAGCCGGTCAGGGAAGAGAACTATACCACAGCCAGGGAAATGGGCTCTCTTTTTGAAAGGATTTACAAGGGCGAACTGATAAATAAAGCCGCCAGCCGCACTATGATGGAAATTTTGAAAAGGACCAAGGGCCGCTCAAGACTGAGAGGCGGAGTGCCGCGGGAATGGGAAATAGGCCATAAGACGGGCCTGCTCAGAAAGGCCTGCCATGATGTGGGGATAGTGTTTTCACCGGGCGGCGATTATCTTGTCGCCGTGCTTACAGCCGATGTGCCCAGCTATAAAAGCGGCAAGGAGTTCATTTCAAAAGTGGCCAAAATCACATCCGCATATTACGGCAATGAGCCGGCTATGGCCGGGGGCGTGAGATGATAGAAATAGCCGGATATGCCGGGTCTGTTCTTGTGGCCGTTTCGCTTCTGATGAGCAATGTTTTGCGGCTGAGATTTATAAATCTGGCCGGCGCTTTGATCTTTGTTTTTTACGGCCTGGCTATAAAAGCTTATGCCGTTTTTGCCGCGAATCTTTTTGTCGCCATTGTTGATATCTACTACATATACGCCCTTAAAAGCAAAAAGGATATTTTCAAATTTATAAAAATTTCGCCGCAGGACAAGCTTCTGAAATATTTTCTATCCTATAACGGCAGGGATATTATTTCCTTTTTCCCGAGATTTTCAGACGCCGAGCTGGACAGGGCTGAATGCTTTCTCATAATGAGAAATCTGTCCGCCGTCGGGGCTTTCATTTTTTTAAGAGAGAACAAAACCATAAGGGTTATTCTGGATTATATAATAGCCGATTACAGGGATCTTAAAACGGCTAGATGTTTTTACAATTCCAGCCAGGCCGCCGAGGAGTTTTCCGGTTTTGAAAAAATAGCCGCCGAGACCGACAATGCTCAGCATATAAAATATCTTAAACTGATGGGCTTCTCGCAAAATCCCTCAAACCCCATGCTTTTTGAAAAAAAGATTTGAGACTTTATTTTCCTTTATCATCTTTGAAATCAAACACTTCTGTGCGGTCTTTGTTAAATCTGGAGTATTTCACTATCCTGTTATTTTCAAAAATGAATTCATCCGTAAGGGAGCCGTCATCGGAGTAAACTTTAAGCGTGCCGTCAGGCATAATTCCTTCCCTGCGGTTTTCTAATTCAACGCCGTTCTCGCTAACGGTGAAAGACCCTTTGTACTTCTTGCCGGAATAAACAAGGAATTGAAAACCCCTGGCCACTTTCTTTTTCTTTACGGTTATAAGCGGCTCCGTTTTGTCTTCCGGCATTGCCGCTTTGTCTTCTGTTTTTGGCATTAAGACGGCGCCTTTGGAGTATAAGACTTTATTTTTCAATGTCCCGTCAGGCAGATATTCAATAAATGCTCCGTCAAGCAGGCCGTCTTTGTAATTTTGCTCAGCCAATAAAATGCCTTCGGGAGAATAGGAATATACCGTTCCTTCCAGAAGACCGTTTTTATATTCAGCCTTGGTCTGCAGGTTCCCGTTTTCATAGTAAAACTTGGCCGGCCCGTTTTCCCTGCCGTTCTCAAAATATATTTCAGATAATATTTTCCCGGAAGGATACAGTCTTGAATATTTTCCGTTTTTAATTTCGCCTTCAATAGACAAAAGCTCATTTTTGAGATTATAGGTGGCTGTCGCTATCGCCACGGAATTCTCATAGAATATTTTTGCTACGCCGCCGCTTGAAGCTGTAACTTCCATGCTAAAAAGCGCTGCTGTTTCCGCCGTCTCGCTGCTTTTAGATGCGTTAAATTCCTCTTTCGCCTGAGTCTCGTCTTCCTTGACAGATTCAAGGTCCTGCGGATTTAAAACCTCATCTTTTTTAACCGTTAAAACGCCGTACTTGGTCCTTATCATATAGAAATCGTCCATCTCGCCTTCGGCCTGCCCTTCTATTTTCGTGCCGTCTTTAAGGAGAACAAAAGCCGCATCGGCAAAAGAAGAAAATAAAAAAATCGCTATGGCTAAGAATCTCATTTTCCCTCCATCGGCCGATTAAGCCCTGTTAAAGAGCCCCCAGCCGGCAATATCAATTTTACTAAATAAAAAAAGAAACAGAGCAAAGGGGCAAATAAGCCGTTTAGCTTAATGGACTTTGAAACTTACTTTTTTTAAAGTCTGTGCGGCCGGCTTAACCAATGAACGCCTCCCGGATAATTTATATAATTAAATGATGAAATTTCCCCGGCTTTTGAGAAACAGTCTTTTAGCTTTTGCGGCCAGAAGCGTCATAACTCTGCTTTCGTCCACGATCAAGATTGAATTTGTAAATGAAGAAGTTCTGCGCCGGCTTAAAGAGAAAGGCGAAAAGATAGTCTATATATTCTGGCATGGCCAGCAATTTTTGACCGTGTATTTCCACAGAAACAGGAAAATAGCCATACTCACAAGCTTGTCCAAAGACGGCGACTTGCAGACGAAAATTCTGGAAGGTTTCGGTTATAAGTGTATAAGAGGTTCAAGCACAAAGGGCGGTATGCACGCCTTGAGAGAGATGATAAAAACGATGAAAGAAGGCTATGACTGCGCCTTCGCGGTTGACGGCCCCAGGGGTCCGGTTTATCAGGCCAAAGGCGGCGCCTTTTATCTTGCCAGATTAAACGGGGCTGCTATAGTGCCTGTAGCGTGCCGGGCCGAAAAAAGGAAAATTTTTGAAAAGGCGTGGGATAAATATGAGTTGCCCCTGCCTTTCAGCAGGGCGAGAATAATTTACGGCGAGCCGATATACATAAACCGGCAGGACGACATAGAGCAAAAAGCGGCTGAAGCCGGCAAAGTCTTGTCTGAAATGACCAGAAAAGCCGGTTTTTAGGGCGAATTTTCCGCGACATATATTGTCGCGGTAATATGTTATACTTGAAGTATAAGGATTTTAAAAAATTGAAAAAGCGGCAAAGCCGCCCGGAGGAAAAATGTCAAAAGATGAAAAAAAACAGGCGCTTGAAGCGGCGTTGAGCCAGATAGAAAAAAGCTTCGGCAAGGAAGCCATAATGAAGCTTGGCGAAAAATCCGCCAAAACTTCAATTTCCGTCATACCGACAGGAGCGCTGTCTCTGGATTTGGCTTTGGGCGTGGGCGGCCTGCCGAGAGGCAGAGTCATAGAAATCTTCGGGCCTGAGGCCAGCGGCAAAACGACTTTGACCCTGCATATCATAGCCGAGGCGCAGAAAGCCGGCGGCATGGCGGCTTTCATAGATGCCGAGCATGCTCTGGATCCCTTTTACGCGAAAAAAATAGGCGTTGATATAGACAATTTGCTCATTTCCCAGCCTGACAGCGGCGAACAGGCGCTTGAAATAACCGAGAAACTGGTCCGTTCCGGCGCCGTTGACATAATAGTTATAGACTCTGTCGCGGCCCTGGTGCCACGCGCTGAAATAGAGGGAGAGATGGGCGATCAGCATGTCGGCCTTCAGGCCAGGCTTATGTCGCAGGCGCTCAGAAAACTTACGGCCATTGCCGCAAACAGCAAGACGGCCATAATTTTCATAAATCAGATAAGGCATAAAATAGGAGTTATGTTCGGCAATCCTGAAACCACGCCCGGCGGTCTGGCGCTTAAATTTTACTCCTCAGTACGCCTTGATATAAGGAAAATAGAAACAATAAAACAGGGTGAGCTTGTCACCGGCGCCAGGATAAGAGTCAAAACCGTAAAGAATAAGGTCGCTCCGCCGTATAGAATGGCCGAGTTTGAGATGGTCAATGGCGTAGGCATTTCGCGCGAAGGCTGCATACTGGATATGGGCGTGGAAACAGGCCTTATTGAAAAAACCGGCAGCTGGTTTGAATATAAAGGCGAAAGGATAGGGCAGGGAAGGGAAAATGCCAAGGCGTTCTTGAAAGAAAAGCCTGAAATAGCGCAGGAAATAGAAAAAGAGCTTAAGGATAAACTGCTTAATCCCGGCGCCAAGGCGCAGGAAAAGCCGGCGGATAAGCAGGAAGCCCCCAAAGAAAAGAAGGAAGAAAAAATCCGCAAGGGCCGGTAAAATCTTGCGGGTTTTGGCATTTTTAATGATTCATACAGGAAAAATTTACTGGCTGTAATTGATGCGTCTTTCTTTTGTTTAGCTTTTTTAAAATTATCAGAATTTTGTTAGTAATTTTTTTCAGGTATAAGGAAGCTTTTTCAGGGGGCATTATTAGCTTTGAGTACCATTGGAACTTTTTATTTTAAAATAAAATTCTAAAAGAGGTTTTCAAATATCCTATATCGGATATTGAGCTGTTTTTTATATGAAAATCACTTATATTGGTAAAGATAAAACAAACCATCTGGAGGCATAAATGAAGCGCATAATGTTAGGGTTAATAATGACGCCAGCATTTGTATACAGCCAGGCAATAAGCAGCACAACAGCAGCAATAGAAAACAATGTGCCTGTATATGAATATGTTCCAAAAGTGATAATAGAAGGTAAATGGGGGGATAAACCTGGAGAGTTTGGAGTTATAAATGATCCAATGGATGCCGAAGCCTTAGGAGTAGCACAGTATCCGCACAGTTTGGCTGT